>NZ_JASJUT010000007.1:0-203324 GCF_030135505.1 Pseudoalteromonas obscura | reverse complement strand
AGAAATCGGAGTATCAGAAATCGGAGTATCAGAAATCGGAGTATCAGAAATCGGAGTATCAGAAATCGGAGTATCAGAAATCGGAGTATCAGAAATCGGAGTATCAGAAATCGGAGTATCAGAAATCGGAGTATCAGAGAACACATCATGCTATTGATGACTTAGTTTTTGTTAAAATTAGAAAATTGAATATCTAAATTTTGACAGATAGATAAGTTGTATTCTTTGGAAAAGATATTTCAAACTCAAAAACTTTTAAAAATTAGTATTTTGGAGATAATGTCAGTAACTAATCGTTGGCAGGAATGGCATTTATTAACGATTATGTATGATGTGTTCCTTTATATAATAGTTAATTTTTTTTTCTTTATCAACTTTGTTTGCTCCCTGACTTAAATCAACATATATAGGTGTTTTATAGAAATACAGGTTTTTGGGCTCGAATCTGATGAGACTAATTCTGCGAAGTTAGTCCGATTATTGCAAACTAGATTAGACACCTTCTAATAGCATCAATTTTGAAAGCGTTATTATCAATAATTATCTAGCCGTGTTGTTATTGTTGTTCTAGTGAACTAAGTAAAGTTTGTTCGGTCTTTAATTTCGGAAAGCGTTTTTAAAGTTATAAAGTCAAAAGTTAACAAGAAGTTTAGTTCAGAAGTTTAGTTCAGAAGTTTAGTTCAGAAGTTTAGTTCAGAAGTTTAGTTCAGAAGTTTAGTTCAGAAGTTTAGGTAAGAAGTTTAGTTCAGAAGTTTAGTTCAGAAGTTTAGTTCAGAAGTTTAGTTCAGAAGTTTAGTTCAGAAGTTTAGTTCAGAAGTTTAGTTCAGAAGTTTAGTTCAGAAGTTTAGTTCAGAAGTTTAGGTAAGAAGTTTAGTTCAGAAGTTTAGGTAAGAAGTTTAGGTAAGAAGTTTAGTTCAGAAGTTTAGGTAAGAAGTTTAGTTCAGAAGTTTAGGTAAGAAGTTTAGTTCAGAAGTTTAGGTAAGAAGTTTAGGTAAGAATTTAACATAATGCATGTTGTATAAAATTAACGCCCAAAATGCTTTTATAAAGAACCAAATTTTCACTAGGAAGAACGTTGTTTTGATGATGGCTTATAAATTAATTTAGCATTTTTATGTGGATTTAGGTTATCTTTACATAGTATGATGTGTTCCTATAATTCTGGCAGTTAAATTTACTTAAATCAAGTGTTTCGGGCTTTTATGAGCTGTAGTTAAAACTTTTATTTAGAACAACAGGTTTTATGAACACATATGACTTTGTCATTCCGCGTAGCAAAAATAGGAGACAGAAAACACAGTGAGTGCGAAGCCTTATTTATATCATAACTAAAAATCGGCGTGATAATTAAAAACATAACTTTCAGTGATACTTTACTGAATATAATGACATACCTAAAATTGCTCCAATCCAGCTTGTATAACAAGCTATTGAACCTAAGCAATTGCTAAAAACAGAAACGATAGATTTTTTGTGAGTTCAGTTTTTGGAACAGGCACAATGTCTATCAAAGAAGAACCATATTTAAGCTATCATTTGTTGGAATCCTTAAAAACAGACTTCTTGGCCCGAGTAAGCACTCACTTATGTCGCTGGTTTCTGTCTATACTTTAGACAAAAAATTATGATGCATAAACGCTATCGAGTAGACAATCGGGAAACATCATTTTCATTAATTTTTCTTAATTACCGAGATTGGACCAATTGCACTTGTCGTGATAGTGGCCATTCAGACTAGTTGTTTACAAAGTCGTATTGATCGTTGATTTTGTAAAGGTAAGCAGGTATGCCTATTTTGACTTTTAAATTCAATACTTATTCTTTATTTAACTATGGTTCATTGATGAGCTTATCTATACCAAAGGTCCAGTTATGAATCCAGGCTTTCTTGTTAGGGGCGTGTTATGGTTTATATAAGACTTAGGCCATTTGTAGGCTTGTCAATTCTTCTAACTTTCATCACCACGACTGGTTAGTTTTAAAAGCGTCTTTGTCTATTAATATATTATGTTAAAAAGCTTTCAAATATATAAAAACAAAGGTGGAACTGCTAGGGAAATTAAAATAATCTATTCCAAGGTATCCACCTATTGCTAGTACAAATATAACCCCCTGAACTGAGCGCTTTTCTTTAATTAAGATCGATTATAGATAAGTGCAATTAATGGAGTTATGCGAAAATCATCGAATAGTTTTTTGTTATAACTTCAAAACTCGCAATTAAACATAAGAGTACTATTAAATTTGCACTACTTTTGGTTGCTATAATTTAGTTACACTCAGGTGTTGCTATGAATTCAAATCGATAAAGTATGATGTGTTCTTAGAATAGGCATGGTTCATGGATTATGACTATGGTTCAAAAATGAACCTATCACTTTTGAATTATAAAATTATTCGATATTTCACTAATTTGTGCTTGAAGCCAACCGTCCTATACGTTAACGTGCATGGTGAGGTAACTAATGAGGAATGAGAAATGAAACCTTGGAGTCCAGACAGTTGGAGAGACTTTCCAATAGTCCAACAACCTGAATATCCCGACAAAAAATTGCTGACAAACGTAGAGTCTGAGTTAAATGCCGCGCCTCCACTTGTTTTTGCTGAAGAAACAAGAAGCTTGTATAAGAACTTAGCAGATGTATGTAACGGAAAAGCATTTTTATTACAGGGTGGAGATTGTGCGGAGTCATTTTCTGACTTTAGCGCAACAAATATAAGAGACACATTTAAGACTCTGCTACAAATGGCAGTCGTTTTGACCTACGGTGGTAAATGCCCAGTCGTAAAAATTGCACGAATGGCCGGACAATATGCAAAGCCGCGCTCTTCAGATTATGAAACAATAAACGGTGTTTCATTGCCATCTTACCGTGGCGACATTATAAATAATTTTGAGTTTACTGAAGACGCTAGGATCCCTGATCCAAACAGACTTATGAAAGCGTACCACCATAGTGCATCAACATTAAACTTATTGAGAGCTTTTGCTCAAGGTGGTTTAGCTGATTTACACCAAGTAAGTCGTTGGAATATGAGCTTTGTTGCAGCTAATCCTCTCAAAGATAAATTCCAACAAATGGCAAACCGAATTCAAGACGCTCTTGAATTCATGGAAGTTTGTGGCATTGACGCTTCTGTGGCACCTAGCCTTAAAGAGACCCACTTGTACACATCCCATGAAGCATTACTTCTAGGCTATGAACAAGCGCTTACCAGAAGAGACCACTTGTCAGGGGATTGGTACGACTGTTCGGCTCATTTTGTTTGGATAGGTGAAAGAACTAGACAGCTAGATCATGCGCACATTGAATTCTTTAGAGGAATTAAGAATCCGATTGGTGTGAAAGTTGGTCCTGGTATGGATCCCGACGAGTTGATCAGACTTATCGATGCATTAAACCCAGATAATATTCCAGGTAGGCTAACGCTTATTACACGTATGGGTGCTGATGTATTACCAGAAAAGCTCCCGAATTTGGTTCGCAAAGTTAAAAGTGAAGGTCGCAATGTCGTTTGGTCTTCCGATCCAATGCATGGCAACACTGAAAAAGCGAGTACTGGCTACAAGACGAGAAGCTTCAATAATATATTGCGAGAGATTAGCCAATTTTTCGCGGTACATAAATCAGAAGGCACGTACCCTGGTGGCGTTCATTTAGAAATGACTGGGCAACACGTTACTGAGTGTATTGGTGGTGCATATGGCCTATCAGATGAAGATCTTGCTCAAAGGTACAGAACTCAATGTGACCCAAGACTCAATGCTGACCAAGTATTAGAGCTAGGTTTCTTAGTTGCAGACTTACTCAAAGATGCAAGAGATAGAGTTTAATAAAAAGCCGCGTTAAGCGGCTTTTTTAATATTTGTTTCGTGATAATCCGGCCTCAGCTATTATCTTCGCTGATATTTCCTCTACTGAAAACTTTGTAGAATTTAGAAATGGTGTTTTATGCTTCTTAAACAACATCTCAACTTCCCTTACTTCAATTCTGCACTGTCTTAGAGAGGCATATTTAGAGTTGGCCATTCTTTCTTGTCTGATAGAAGCTAATCTTTCTGGGTCAATTGTTAAACCAAATAGTTTGTTCTTATGATCAATAAGAAATCGAGGAAAATTACCCTTCTCTAGATCATCTTCGGTGATAGGGTAGTTTGCTGCTTTGATCCCGTACTGTAGCGCAAGATAAAGGCTAGCAGGGGTTTTACCACTTCGACTGACCCCCACCAAAATAATATCTGCTTCATCATAATCTTTTATATTTGCACCGTCGTCATTTGCAAGTGCGTAATTTACCGCTGAAATCCGGAAATCATAAGTCTTTTCATGGATACTATGAGTTCTATGTACCTTAGGTACAGGTTTGACTTTTAACTCTCGCTTCACTATTTCACTCGCGTAAGACAAAAAGTCATAACAAACACCTTTAGAGGACAAAATAATATCGGACAATTCTGGATTTACGAATGTAAAAAACACTAACGGTGGTTCTCCACTTGAATCCGCCAATTTATCAATAGTGGCTTTTACTGCTTGCGCTTTTTCCACAGATTCTATGAACGGTAGTGTTTTATGATCAAACTCTACAGGGAACATCGATAAAGTCGCATGCCCAAAAACTTCTGCTGTAATGGCAGTGCCATCTGATATATAAAAAGCTGTTCTCATCTTAACCTTTTCATTACTTTTTTAGTATTTTTTCAAGTCTTGGTTTACGTAGCTATACTTACCGTTGTAGAATGCCTTCGACCTAAAGGAAGGTCAATTAATCTCTCACATTTATTACAATTTGTTTTTGGAGACAGTTCCGTGCAAGACTACGTTCTCTGGTATCAAGAATTGGGTATGCAAGACGTACCTCGAGTTGGTGGTAAAAACGCTTCTCTAGGTGAAATGATATCTAACCTTGCTAACGCTGGTGTACAAGTGCCTGGTGGTTTCGCAACCACGGCAGAAGCTTTTAATGAATTCCTTGAGCAGTCAGGGCTAAACGAAAAAATTCACACCATTTTAGACACCCTAGACGTTGAAGACGTCAACGAGTTGGCAAAAGTAGGTAGCCAAATCAGACAATGGGTAATCGACACTCCTTTCCAACCAGAATTAGACAACGCAATCCGCGAAGCATATTCAACCCTCCATGGCGATCAAAGCAATGACGTTTCATTTGCTGTAAGATCTTCTGCGACAGCTGAAGATATGCCTGACGCTTCATTTGCGGGACAACAAGAAACTTTCTTAAACGTACGTGGTATTGATGCAGTAATGGTCGCTATCAAGCACGTGTTCGCATCTCTTTTCAATGACCGTGCAATTTCATATCGTGTACACCAAGGCTATGACCACAGGGGTGTTGCGCTTTCTGCCGGTATTCAGAGAATGGTCCGTTCAGACAAAGCATCTTCTGGTGTCATGTTCTCGATCGACACTGAATCAGGTTTTGAAGATGTTGTATTCGTTACATCAAGTTACGGTCTTGGTGAAATGGTCGTTCAAGGAGCTGTAAACCCAGACGAATTTTATGTTCATAAGCCAACTTTAGCAAACAATAAGCCTGCTGTTGTGCGTAGAAATATTGGTTCCAAAGCGATCCAAATGATTTACTCGTCTGACGAATCTCATGGCAAGCAAGTTGAAATTGTGGATATGGATCCTGCACTTTCAAATAAATTTTCTATCACAGATGAAGAAGTGCAAGAGCTGGCCAAGCAAGCTGTAATCATTGAAAAACACTACGGCAGACCAATGGATATCGAGTGGGCCAAAGATGGTAATGATGGCAAGTTGTACATTGTTCAAGCTCGCCCAGAAACAGTACGTTCAAACGAAGATTCAAATGTAATGGAGCGTTTCCAGCTTCAAGAAAAATCTGAGATTGTATGTGAAGGCAGAGCGATTGGTCACAAAATCGGCACTGGTGTAGTAAGAGTATTATCATCTATTGATGAAATGGACAAAGTACAGCAAGGCGATGTACTGGTTACAGACATGACTGACCCTGACTGGGAACCAATCATGAAACGCGCTTCTGCTATTGTTACAAACCGCGGTGGAAGAACATGCCACGCTGCAATTATTGCTCGCGAGCTTGGTATTCCTGCAGTTGTAGGTTGCGGAAATGCAACTGACACAATTAAGCACGGAGACGCAGTAACAGTGTCCTGCGCCGAAGGTGATACAGGATACATTTATCAAGGTCAGTTAAAGTACGAAGTAATTTCATCTCGTATTGATTCAATGCCTGACTTACCTTTGAAAATCATGATGAATGTGGGTAACCCAGATCGTGCATTTGACTTTGCTAAGTTACCTCACGCGGGTATTGGCTTAGCGCGTCTAGAGTTTATCATTAACAGAATGATCGGCGTTCATCCAAAAGCACTTATTAACTTTGATACTCAATCGCAAGAACTTAAGTCCGAAATCGAAGATATTATTGCTGGTTATGAGTCACCAGTAGAGTTCTACATTGCAAAATTGGTTGAAGGTATTTCTACATTAGGCGCTGCGTTCGCACCAGAAAAAGTTATCGTTCGTATGTCAGACTTTAAGTCAAACGAATACGCTAACTTGATCGGTGGCCAACAGTATGAGCCGGAAGAAGAAAATCCGATGATAGGCTTCCGTGGTGCATCTCGTTATATCTCAGAAGATTTCAGAGAGTGTTTTGCTCTTGAATGCGAAGCTATCAAACGCGTCCGTAATGAAATGGGCCTAACAAATGTTGAAATCATGATTCCATTTGTTAGAACGTTAGAAGAAGCAGCGAAAGTTATCGAGCTTCTAGAAGAGCACGGCTTAAAACGTGGCGAGAATGGTTTGCGTGTCATTATGATGTGTGAGCTACCTTCAAACGCATTATTAGCAGACGAATTTTTAGAGTATTTTGATGGCTTCTCAATTGGTTCAAATGACCTTACTCAGTTAACTCTTGGTTTGGACAGAGACTCAGGCCTTATCGCGCATCTGTTCGATGAAAGAAACCCCGCAATCAAAAAGTTACTGTCGATGGCTATAAAAACAGCCAAAGAAAAAGGTAAATACGTCGGTATTTGTGGACAGGGTCCATCGGATCATGAAGACTTCGCCGCTTGGTTAGTAGAGCAGGGTATTGACACCGTATCTCTTAACCCTGACACAGTATTAGAAACTTGGTTGTATTTAGCTGAAAAGTTCAACAAATAAGTATTCTCACACTGCGCCTAGATATCTAGGCGCAGTTTTCTAAACACTTCAACACTTCAACACTTCAACACTTCAACACTTCAACACTTCAACACTTCAACACTTCAACACTTCAACACTTCAACACTTCAACACTTCAACACTTCAACACTCTATCGTGTGATGATCTGCGATTTAATTATTCCACGATAAAATTAACGGTGCTAAGCCTAGCATATGTATGATGTGTTCTCACAGTGTTGAACGCATGAACTGTCCAATTATCACGATCTAGATTACTAATGAAGATTCTTAATAGCTAATTTAACATAACTAATATCATTAATTATCGACTACCATTATGCGAAAAGGGTTCGGTTTTTGTAACTCTAGTTGCTGCAACTTAGATATAGAATTGTCTGAGAAAACATGGCCTTTGGGCAATAGCATAATTCCTTGCGCATTGTGCATCGCTAGACCGAGCTCCATTCCTGGCTTAAGTTGCTGCGCTGTTAAAATGCTCATACTACCTACTTTATCAGTCTCTTCCTGATCTTTTGACAGCACGCTTAATAGAGATTCAACCACTTTAGGGTGATAAAAACTGCCACTGTACATTTTGATTATCTCTAAAGCATTTTCTTTGCGCTCGCCCATAGGTCTTTGACTTTGATACATGTGCTCCATGTAATCTCGAGCAACTGCGAGTACTTGAGCACCTATGGGGATCTCTTTGCCTTTTAAACCTTTTGGCACGCCTTGACCATTGTACTTTTCAAACTGACTATAAATAGCTTCGGCAACATCGCTCAAATGCTGAGCTGGCATCAGCATTAGTTGAGCAGTTGAAGGGTGGGTTAAAAATAGCTTCTTCTTTTCGCTGTCTAATTCGTGGAATGGCTTTGCATATAAACTAGGATCCATTGCCAACAAGCCGACTTGTGAAAGATACCCGGACATACGCACCATATCGGCTATTTCGGCGCTTAGTGATAAGCCTTTTGCTACCTGATAACACAATTTAGCGATATTCTTTGCTTTGTCAGCGTCCAAGTGGGGGTTCGCATTGATAAAATTATAAAGTAGCTCAACCGTGCTTCTATGTTCTTTTTTTTCGTTTTCGTTCGCCGCTTCAAGCTGTTTAAGTACTTGTCTTATTTGAGAGGTTCGCTTTTCTACCAGGTTTTCTAAGTTGGTATTTAGTTCTTTAAGTTCTTCGTTTTGAGACTGAATTTTTTTCTGCAGCGCATCATTTTGTTTTTTAAGCTTTGTAAGCTCAGCAGCCTTGTTTATCTCCCGTACTAATTGTTCATTGTTCCAAGGCTTTTGCAGATAACCGTGTATTCCACCACTGTTAATTGCATTGATGGTATCTTGTATATCTGAGTAACCGGTGAGTAGTATTCTTCTCGCGTCCGGTGAGATAGCTTTAGCATGAGTTAAGAATTCAGCCCCATCCATATTTGGCATTCTCATATCGGAAATAATCACATCAAAATCAATTTCACGAACACGATCGAGTGCTTCATTCCCGGATTGAAAAAGCTCTGCTTTTATTCCATTTTGTCTCAATAACCTACCTAGTGACTTCAATACACTTTCTTCATCATCAAGACAAAGTACAACAATCGGCTCATCATTCATTTATTAAATGTGCTCCTACTCACCATTATTGATTTGTTATTAGTTTTAAAATTAGACTAAACTTTAATAAGAAACAACAAAATAGGCACACTTTGATGAAAATAAAATCGACGAATGTGTTGATATTAGATGACGACAAATTGATCCTTCGGGCACTCTCTAAATCATTGTCTCGCGTACTTGGAATAGATAACGTAGTAACGCTAAATGACGCCACATTGGTCGACCATTATTTGACTAACTCAGAAGTCGAATTCAATTTGTTTATCACTGACTTTCAAATGCCTTTTTTAAACGGCGTGGACGTACTAAAAATTGTGCAACAGCACAGCCCCAAAACAATTAGAGTATTGATGTCTGGTGATTTAGAACATTTACAAACTAATTCTAAAAATATACCGGCTAACTTATTTCTTCCAAAGCCTTTCTCAATCGGTGACATTAAACATTTGGGCAACCTTTTAGTCCAAATTGGCAAAGTGCACTTTGAAGAAGAATCGCAAATTCAATTGGGGCTTATCCCTTATATTCCAGTACCAGATGAGAAAACATGCTCAGAAATTATTAGCAATGGTTCCACCGGCAATCACCAACTAGATAAATTAAATGAGACTGTTTGCTTCGACACTAAAGCTTCGCAACTTAGCAGCAAATGTCTCGAGATTACTTACAAGTTAATCCATATTCTTGAAGCCATAACAGATCAACTGATCGACACTGTTGGTTTGAATAAGATAAGGGCTGCGTTTCAGCACTACTACGATTGGGCTGCGCGTTCTTATAGATTCGCAATTCACAACGCCGTTCACCAAGAGGATGCTGAAGATATCTTCCATATAGTGTTAAGCTATGTTTTAAATCACATATTTCGTGATTACCTTCACGAAATTTCGATGAAAACATACGAAATTCAATTATTAGATCGCTTTGCTATTATTTGGGGAGTCGACCCAACCATCGTTGAAAAGAGGCGTACTATACTTAATGCTTCCGACTTGTCGTCCAATGACCTCATCAGTTCGGTTTCATTAAATTGCCTCGACAGCAAAAAAGCTCAAGACATATTCGGGTCTGATAACGTTGACATCCAATCTCTGACTAGGTATTTGGACGGTTCGAAACAAGAAAATAAAATCAAAGAGAGTATATTATGAAAGGTGTGATTTTCCGCTGCTTGGAAGAACTTGTTATCGAAACAAAAGGAATGGATTTGTGGGAAGAACTTTTAGAGCAGCATTGCCCCAGTGATAGAGTCTATATTAGTGCACAGTCTTATCCGGACGAAGAGCTTGTCGCTTTAGCTACAAGCGTTTCAAAAACTCTAAACTTGAGCATGCCGGAGACATTAAAAGCGTTCGGGACTTACTTGTTTTCGTTTCTAGCAAAAAAACATACTTCAATCGTTAACGAGTTTCATAGTTTCGAGGACCTTATACTGTCCATAGACAAGGTGATCCACAGTGAGGTTCAAAAACTGTATGATGAGCCAAATTTACCAGTGATTGACGCAAGTGTATTGGACTCAGAAACAATCAAGTTAATATATAATTCGCCTCGGCAGCTTTGTTTTTGCGCTGAGGGTTTAATTTATGGTTGTGCCCAGCATTTTAATGAAAGTGTTGATATACAACAAACAACTTGTAGCCATCACGGTGATTCAATGTGTACTTTCATTATAAAACACGGCTAGCTATGCAAAATTATTACAAAGCGTACATGAGAGAGAAGCAAGCACGAGATAAATTAGAAGAGTTGCTAGAGGAAAAAACAACAAAGTTATATGCACTTAATGTAGAACTTGAGAAAAAGTTAGAACTATTAGAACGTCAACAAGTCGCTGTAGTACAGTCAGAAAAAATGGCGACCTTAGGTACGCTTTCAGCTGGCGTCGCACATGAAATAAACAACCCTCTAGCGTACCTTACTTGTAACATAGACACACTCGCTGTCTACTCAAAAGATATGAATGACTATTTGTCCCTAACAAGCAAATATATAAAGGATGAAGTTTCCCGAGACGAGTTTTTTGAGCAATTTCATAAGCTACAAAAAACTACAGACATTGCAGAATTAATCGAGGACCTTAGCGATATTTCTCAAGATTGCAAAGAAGGGTGTGAGCGGATCAGCGCAATAGTAAAAAACTTACTCGACTTTGCCAAACCTAAAAGCGACAGTTTATTAGAGTTTGAGGTTTCTGACGTCATTGAGCACGCTACACAATTGTTAGAGAACAAACTTAAGCTCCTGCAGCTTGATGTAACTTGCGAGCAAAACCTACTACTAAAAGGCAGTAAACCCAATTTAACCCAAGCGTTGATCAACACTCTAGTTAATGCGGCCCAGTCATGCGCTAAAGTAAAAAACGCTGATCCGTCGTTTCGAGGAACAATCCAAATATCCGCCTACAAGTCAAATGATAAAGCCATTATCAGAATAAAGGATAACGGCGCAGGCTTAGAAGAAGCTGATATAAATCGCGTATTCGACCCATTTTATTCAACGAAACCATTAGGAGAGGGGACTGGAATGGGCTTAGCTGTGGTATATGGCATCATTTCAAATCACCATGGTACGGTATCAATCAGCAACAATCCTGATTCTGGTGTAACTCTTAACCTTGAATTACCGCTGACTATTTAGCCTAAGCCCCTGTCTACAAAAGCCTATTTATAGTTAGACATTAGACATAAGTCTAATGTCATTCACTTAACATTCAACCAAGTATTTTGAAAGTCCCTGCGCAAAGTCAATTTCACGAAGATTTAATGATTAATTTATATAACCAATAAATATAATATATAACCATTTTAAATTTACGTGCACGTAAACTTTCGCATAACTTTTTTTAATGCGAAAGTTTACATTTAGACCTACTTCAGACACAGATATTAATTAACCAACTGTTATATATGCAATAGTATAAGATTTTACCTAAAAAAGAGATGAATTGGATTCATACGTTGGTTTTCAGTGCGAAAATTAATTTATTTCATATAGCCACTTTAAAAGCAGTACATAAGTATTAACAACCAGAAAAAGATGCTCATTATTTAACCACAGCAACATTGACGTGTTTAATTTCTATGTTAGCTTTATTTAACAAATGTTAATCACAATTAATGTAAAGGTTGGTGATAAAATGAAAATGAGAAATCATATTATAAATGCGCTCAAGTTGAGCTCGATAGCAATTGCAATTAGCACAACGTATGCACATGCTTATGACTGTACTGGATTAGCCGATTGGCAAAGTGGATCTACTTACGTAGGCGGTAATCAAGTCGTTCAAAACAACGCTGCCTATGAAGCAAAATGGTGGACACGATCAGAGCCAGCATCACATTCAGGCCCAAATCAGGAGTGGAAAAAGCTTGGCGATTGCGCCGGTTCAGGTGTAAATAAGCCTCCGGTAATCAGTCAGTTAAAACCAATCGACGGTTCTGAATTTAACCAAAATGACAGCGTTGCCATTAGCGTAAATGCAGTTGACGTTGACGGAAACGTTAACCGAGTTGAGTTCTATGTTGATAACGCACTGATTGCGACTGACTCAACTGGTACAGCTGATGTATTCGACACAAACTGGACCGCGGGCCAACCAGGCCAGTACCAAATAAGCGCAAAAGCATTTGATGACAAGAACGAAGCATCAAATGTTTTGACAAACCTGCTAACGGTTAAAACGGCGACGCCAGTCAACGAAGCGCCCGTTGCAACACTTGATATCAAATCTAAACCAGTTGAGCTAGTGGTAGGTAGTCAGGTAGTTTTCTCACTTTCAGGGACTGACGCTGATGGAACATTAACCAAACTAAGTTTTGCTGTTAATGGAACTGAAGTATTAGCCACAAACGGTACAGCTTCAGACCATACTTGGGTAGCCGAAGCTGATGGAACTTACAACTTCACTTTAACTGTGACTGATAATGACAACGCTGTTACGAGTGTTACCACTCAGCTTCAGGTAGGTGCTCAAGTTCCGGGCGATAGAGATGCATGTAAGCCAGACGGTCTGTACCAAACTCCGGGCGTAAATACACCTTACTGTACAATTTACGACGCCAATGGTCGCGAACTGATGGGACCGGATCATCCTCGCCGTGTAATTGGTTACTTCACGAGTTGGAGAAACGGTGCAAACGGCCAACCATCATATCTTGTTAATGACATCCCTTGGGATAAAATTACTCACATCAACTACGCATTTGCCCATGTCGATGCAGGTAATAAAGTATCAATTGGCGATCCAAATGCAGCAGGAAATCCAGCTACCAACATGGAATGGCCAGGCGTAGCAGGTGCTGAATTAGACCCAACACTACCGTACAAAGGCCACTTTAACCTACTTAACAAATACAAAAAGCAATACCCTGATGTTAAAACGCTAATCAGTGTTGGTGGGTGGGCTGAAACCGGCGGTTTCTTCGGGCCAGACGGCAAGCGTGTTAACAGCGGTGGTTTCTACACTATGACTACTAACGCTGACGGCTCTGTTAACAATGCAGGTATTGAGACGTTTGTTGCCAGTTCTGTTGAGTTTATCCGCAAGTATGGATTTGACGGTGTTGATATCGACTATGAATATCCTTCTTCAATGAAAGACTCTGGCCACCCAGATGATTTCCCAATTTCGAATGCAAGAAGAGCTGGCCTAAATGCATCTTACCAAGTATTAATGAAGCGTCTTCGTGAAGAACTTGATAAAGCAGGTCAGCAAGACGGCGTTCACTACATGCTAACAATTGCATCGCCATCTTCTGGGTATTTGTTACGCGGTATGGAAACTTTCCAAACAACTAAGTACCTAGATTACGTAAACATCATGTCTTATGACTTACACGGTGCTTGGAACTCACACGTTGGTCACAATGCGGCGCTATACGATACAGGTGAAGATTCAGAGCTTAAAGCATGGGATGTGTATGGCACCAAAGAATTTGAAGGCATTGGCTACTTAAACACTGATTGGGCTGTTAAATACTTCCAAGGTGGTTTGTCAGCTGGACGTATTAACATTGGTATTCCTTACTATACTCGCGGATTCCAAAACGTTCAGGGCGGTACAAATGGCCTATGGGGACAAGCTCCGCTACCGAATCAGGCCGACTGTCCTCCAGGTACAGGTTCTGGTGAAAAGAACAAATGTGGCAATGGCGCGATAGGCATTGACAACCTTTGGCATGACAAGAACGATGTAGGTCTAGAAGTACCCGCGGGTTCAAACCCTCTATGGCATGCAAAGAATTTACAAAACGGAGTTGTGCCTAGCTACCTAGCTGCATACGGATTAACACCGGATACGGATCCTGCGGACCAGTTAACTGGTACATATGCTCGCCACTATGACTCGGTAGCAGTTGCACCTTGGCTATGGAATGCACAAAAGAACGTCTTTATTTCAATTGAAGACGAAGAGTCCATGGGTACAAAAGTTGATTACGTTATTAACCAAGGCTTAGGCGGCATCATGTTCTGGGAGCTAGCTGGTGACTTTGATTATGACGCAGCTAAAGGCGAATATTTCATGGGTTCGAGCATGACAACACTTGCATATGACAAGTTTAAGCAGTCAGGCTCACAATATGATATTCACAGAGGCGATATAGCATTCCAAGTACCAACTGAGCAGGTTGATGTTTCATTCGAAGCTAAAAGCTTCCCTGTTGGCGACGACAATTACCCAATAGCACCGACATTTGCGTTTACCAACAATTCGAATATTGACCTCTCTGGCGCAAAAATATCATTCGATGTGCCGGTGTCAACGTCTGCAATATTTAAGTCTAATTGGAACGCCCAAGAAAAACTTAAAATGGCAGTAGACGTAAACAACTCCAACGCGGCAGGTAACAATATCGGTGGTTTTGACAATGATTTCCACAGATTCTCAATTACATTAGTGAACGAGTGGGGTAATACGCCTAAATCATTTGCGCCAGGAGAAACTATCAATGCACAAGTGATGTATTACATGCCGGTAACAGGCCCAGTTAACTTCACTGCTGAAAAAGATGGCAAGCGTTACGCATTTAAGTTTGAACATCCTACGCTACCAGCTGCAAAACCAGGTGATGGTAACGGTGGCCCAATCACTCACTGTGAAGGTACACCTATTGCGGATATCGTAGTTTACCCTACATTCCCACGTCAAACCCATGCCGGAGCAGGTGATTTAATCATCGATGGAAAAGGCGTATACAAGGCGAAATGGTGGAGTAATAAACAACCATCTACGAGCTCAGACTACCAAAAAGTCTGCTCGCTTTAACTAAAAGTCGGTGGAGGGCGACCTCCACCATCCATTTGAGTACTTAACAAAAACAACATGTAGTCAATAAGGTGAGCGAAATGAAAACTATAAAAGGAAAGGTACTAACCTCTGTTTCTGTCGCATGCACAGCGTATTTGTCATTGCATTCTGTGAACGTTGCAGCACACGGCTTTATGGATCATCCAAAAGCTAGACAATCCATATGTGAAGCCCAAGGCGGTTATTGGTGGCCGGATGACGGCTCAAATATTCCGAACCTTGCTTGTCGAGCGGCGTTTTTAGAATCAGGTTATGTACAGTTTGTTCAAGAACATGAATTCGCCTCTCTAATCGCTGACTACAATAATCAAGCAGCCGTAGAAGCCGCAGTGCCTAACGGAACACTTTGTGCTGCTGGCTCAAATGAAAAACGAGGTATGAACCTACCTCACACAGACTGGCAAACAACAGACATCAAACCAAATGCAAACGGAGATGTTGCTGTACGATTTCGTGCCACGACACCTCACAACCCAAGTTTTTGGAAGTTTTATCTAACTAAGCCAACCTACAACCCAACTACAGATCTTTTAAACTGGACTGACCTAGATCTAATCACTGAAGTTGGCAACATAAATTTTGTTACGGACCCTGACGGTAAAAAATTCTACGAAATGACTGTTAACATTCCACAAGATAGAAGTGGCAGAGCAGTATTGTACACACGTTGGCAACGCAACGACGTCGCGGGAGAAGGATTTTACAATTGCTCTGATATAAATATCGTGTCAGACACGCAACCAGTAAATTGGTATTCCGCTGGCTATTTCATCAAACAAGGACAAGATGCCAATGCCGGAGATACAGTATGGGCACGTATTTTTGATGCAAATGGGCAAGAAATAGTTAAACAATCTCTAAAAATAACAACGACGAACGCCGCAAATTGGCAAACAGATTTAGCAACCACGCTTAACACAAATTACGCGACTGATGTGCAGGTTGGCGTTAAGGATGCGGCAGGCAATGTAAACTTCGACCAAAACAACTTACTTAGTAATGAAGTTTATGTGGCTGATGCAGCACATACATATAACTTAACAATCCAAGTTAAGCAGCCAAATACGCCACCAACAGTACATAAACCAGACCCTATCGTTATGAATGAGCTCACTGAAACACAGCTTCATGTTCATGCTTTTGACGAACACACGATGGATTTGACATACACCTGGGACGTGCCTAGCGGCCTGACATATACAGGAACTGGCGCAACCATAACACTCAAAGCGTCTGATGTCGCAGCGGATACAAACTATACGATAAATATCAGCGTCTCGGATGGAGAGCTTTCATCAACGACTACAGCAGACATCACAGTTAAAGATGTCGTTAGTGCGCTAAAGCCTTGGAGTAAATCCAAAACTTATGTAGCAGGCGACAAGGTGAGTCACAAAGGTGTTGATTACGAAGCTAAATGGTGGAACAGAGGTGAAGAGCCTGGCACCACGCAAGTTTGGAAAAAGATTTAAACAGATGTAAAGGTCACTCCAATTTATTGGGGTTTGGATATAACATGTAAAATAAGGTTGAGATAGTAATGAAAATTAATAATTTAACTGCAGCTATAGGACTGGCTCTAATGTCTACTGGGCTCATGGCAGCGCCTTCAGCACCACAGATCAGCTGGGAACCACAAACTTACTCTTTTGTAGACGTAAATCTAGAGGGTAACGGTTCATATAAACAGATTGTACAAGCTAAGGATGTGGTCACAGTAAACATTAAGTGGAATTCATGGAGCGGTACTGGCGGCGATAGTTACAAAGTCTATTTTGATAATCAAGTTGTAAACCAAGGCTCGTTGGCAGCTGGCACCAAAGGCGGGACAGTTACTTTCCCTTACACTAAATCAGGTCGTCATACGCTTTATCTAGAAATATGTGATGCGACAGGTTGTGCAAAAAGTGCAGGGAAGCCAATTGTGATTGCTGATACTGATGGTGGTCACTTACAGCCATTGACAATGGATGTAGATCCAAATAATGCCAATAACGGTACTATTCCAGGTATGGTTACAGGTGCGTATTTTGTTGAGTGGGGTATTTATGGTCGTGACTTCGACGTATCAAATATTCCAGCACACAACTTATCTCACTTGCTTTATGGTTTTATTCCAATTTGTGGCGCTAATGAATCTTTAAAAGAAATTGAGAACGGAAACAGCTGGCGCGCCTTGCAAAAAGCATGTGCTGATTCACAAGATTATGAAGTAGTAATTCACGATCCGTGGGCTGCGGTACAAAAGACACTTCCAGGTACGGATAACAATGATCCTATCCGTGGTACATATGCTCAGCTAATGGCCCTTAAACAACGTTATCCAGACCTTAAAATCCTACCTTCAGTGGGTGGTTGGACACTTTCGGACCCGTTCCATGGCTTTACTACTAAAGCGAATAGGGACACTTTCGTTGCTTCAATGAAGCAGTTCCTTAAAACTTGGAAATTCTACGACGGTGTAGACATTGACTGGGAATTCCCAGGTGGCGATGGTCCAAACCCAGGTCTAGGCGATCCAGTCAATGACGGCCCTGCATATATCGCATTAATGCAAGAACTTAGAGTAATGTTGGACGAGTTGGAAGCAGAAACGGGCCGTAAATACGAGCTGACTTCTGCGATTGGTTCAGGTTATGACAAAATTGAAGACGTAGACTACCAAGTTGCTCAACAGTACATGGACTATATCTTCGCTATGACCTATGACTTTTACGGCGGCTGGAACAATGTAACAGGACACCAAACTGCTCTTTACTGCGGTTCACATCTAAGCCAAGGCGAATGTGACGGCACTGGATTAGATGACAACGGCGAGCCTAGAAAAGGTCCTGCCTATACACTTGATAATGCTGTTAAGGCGCTACTAGCACAAGGTGTAAACTCGAAAAAAATCGTTGTTGGTGCCGCTATGTATGGCCGTGGCTGGGATGGAGTACTAGATTCAAATACGACAATTCCAGGTAACCCAATGACTGCGCCAGGTAACGGAAAATACTCAGGCTCAACCAGTGAAGGTGTATGGGAAGCGGGCATCATGGACTATAAAGCCATTGCTAAAAACCTAGTTGGCGGCGGGAATGGCATTAACGGGTTCACAGTTGGATACGATGAGCAAGCTGAAGCGGCATGGGTGTGGAATAAGTCGAAAGGAAAACTACTTACTTACGATAGTCCTCGTTCAGTTCTTGCAAAAGGCCAGTACGTTAACCTTCATAATTTAGGCGGCCTATTCGCTTGGGAAATCGATGCGGATAATGGCGACATCCTAAACGCTATGTATGACGGCTTAACTGGTGGCATGCCAGTAAACAGAGCGCCAGTTGTAAACGTTGACGCGAACCTGACATTAAATTCAGGTCAAGCGACTAACTTAACCGTTAATGCAACTGACCCAGAAGGACAAGCGTTAACTTATGCTTGGTCAGCTCAAGGCTTAACATTAACAGGTGCAAACACTGCAACAGTGGGTATTACTGCACCAACAGTAACTACTGATACAACTTATCAATTGAAGATTGTTGTGACAGACGACCAAAATGCCGCGACTGAAAAGACAGTTTCGGTACTTGTTAAGGCAGAAGTGCCAGCTGGTGCTCCCGTCGTACAGCCTATTAGTAACGCGACAGTTGAAGAAACCAAATCAGTGAACGTATCGGTTGTTGCAACTGATCCGAACAATGATCCTCTAACGTACACTTGGAGTGTTCCTGCTAGCTTAACTGTAGTTGGTCAAGGTTCTTCAGTATCTCTAACCGCAGGCGAAGTAGCACAAGATACTAAGGTCACTGTGACTGTTGATGTATCAGATGGCACATATACAACTTCATCTTCGTTTGACGTAACTATCAAAAACGTAGATGTAGGTGCGGCTCCATGGGATGCAAACACTGTATATGTTGGCGGTGATAAAGTTTCACACAATGGCGCATTATATCAAGCTAAATGGTGGACTAGAGGTGAGGAACCTGGCAAAGCGCAGGTTTGGAAAGCGCTTTAATGAATCTTCATTATCGGGTTGATATTGATGACGGTGTCATCAATTGACCTAAGGATAGGCCAACCTCAAAAAACAAAGGTGCGAAGCACCTTTGTTTTTTTCTACAAATAAATCATAATAAATTTATAATTCCACCCAGAAAAAGAATGTGAAACGACTAATACTTACACTTATTTTTATAACAAACTTCGCACATTCTGCCCCCAACTGTAAGTCAGAAAAAAAAATCGGAATTGGCGGCAATTGGCCTCCCTACATCACATATAAAGATGATGTACCAAACGGTGTAGATATCGCTATCACAAAACTTGTATTTGCAGAAGCAAAACTATGCATTCAGTTTTTGCGTTTGCCCAGTTCAGCTAGGGGTCTAGTCGAACTCTACAAAGGATTTGTCGACGTTCTTCCCTCAGCTAGTTTTAACATTGAAAGAGCGCAAAATGCCCACTTTACCATACCGTATAGGCGAGAAAGAATGCGCCTATTTACGAGGTTAGACTTACCACCTGTTAAAAGCCTGACAGAGTTGTTTGCCGAAGAGTACACATTTGTTACTAACCCCGGTGCATACTACGGTGAAGAACTTAAACAAATTTTACAAATTGCCTGGTATCGACAGCGTTTAGTTGAAGTTTCTAGTGCATCTAGGAGAATGGAACTCGTAAATAAAAAACGAATCGATTTTCTAATTGAAGATGAATATAGCGGCTATTACTATATTAACAGGCTGGGATACGACGGGTTAAGGTTACACTCATATATCGTCAATGATAATGCAATACACTTTATGCTCAGCCGAACAAACTTCTCAAAAAAAGAAATACAAGCAGTTAATGATGCTATTCGCAGGTTAGAGCCAGAAATAAACAATATTCTAAAAGAAGCACAGCCCAAGGGGTTTCGCTAGGAGGTATATTTGAACTATTTAACCATATTCGGTCTTCTCATAATTTCCTTATCATCTTCAGCGGAAGAAAAACCTTATACGATGGATAGCTACTTGCCGCCTATAAATGTTTATGAGTTTTATCGAGAAGATAAAATAAGACCGCAAAAAAGCGATTTTAAAATTAAAAGTACTATCGCAATGTCAAACGAGGATGGAAACCGAGCCGTACTTGTTAGCATTGAAAACCTTTCTTCAGGGCGAAGAATACTAGAACCAGAACAAATAGTTGTCATGTATGCTAACGGTGATGTCACAAAACTTAGCTCATTACCAAAAAAAATTACTGTTGATGGCGGCGCCAGCGTAAACATGACCATAGAGCTAGGTTACAATATTTACCCCATTATATCAGTTTTAACTTCTAATAATCTCAAGCAGTAATTATGAACCCCTACATAGACAAACTATATAACCTAGCTACAAAATCAGAACGTATTATTATTGGTCTAATGAGCGGAACGTCATTAGACGGTTTGGACATCGCAGTATGCAAAATCTCAGGTCACGGTAGGGACACTTATTGCGAGGTATCTCACTTCGCAACTATAGCGTACGACAAAGCGACTAAATCGAAAATTTTGAATGTGTTTGCAAAAGAGCAAGTAGACCTAAAATACCTTACATTGCTTAACCCTTGGATAGGGGAGCTGCATGCAAAGTGCATCAACGAGCAACTGCAAAGTTGGAACATAGACAGCAAAGACATCGATTTGATTGCAAGTCACGGACAGACAATATACCACTGTCCAAACAGCTTTCATGAATACCATGATTTTAACAATGCAACTTTGCAAATAGGTGATGGCGATCACATCGCGGTAAATACAGGGATAATTACGCTCTCTGATTTTAGGCAAAAACATATTGCGGCGGGCTATGAAGGTGCCCCCTTAGCCCAATATGGAGATTACTGCCTGTTTGCTCATGAAAAACGGCACACATTACTATTGAATATAGGCGGCATCGCGAACTTTACTTTGATCAAAAAAAGTAGCCTAGGTAACGATTTGATCTGTTCAGATATTGGCCCAGGTAATACCATTATGGACCAGTATGTTCGAAAACACCTCAATCTAGAATATGATGAAGACGGCCGTTTTGCTGCCTCAGGAAGAGTAAGTGAACCATTACTACAAGCACTATTAGAGTTGGATTTTGTTAGCCAACCCATGCCTAAAACAACTGGTCCCGAATTATTTAACTTGTCTTTAATCGAAAGTACTTTAGATGCTTTGGGTCTCGGTCAACTTGCCCATCAGGATGTACTGGCCACATTAAACAAGTTTACTGCGCTATGTATCGTAAAACACATTGAAATACTAGGCATAGATTCTGAATTAGACATACTTGTAAGTGGTGGTGGGGCATATAACGCTTTTTTGATAACGAGCATTAGAAACTTGCTAGTATCGGACATAAATATCACTATTGTGGATCAAAACGGTATTTGTGCAGAATCTAAAGAGGCTGTGTTATTTGCTATTTTAGCGAATGAAGCTGTTATGAATGGGGATCGGAATACAGACAGTTCCAGCTTAACAATGGGCAAAATATCACTACCTTTGTAGCGCCAACCCATTCAAAACGTCATTTTTTAGTTCAGATAGCTTAGTAGATAAAGTCTTGAAAAACGGTTGATTACTTTTTGATGACTGCTCTACTGTGTCTTTTCCATGCAGTGGATGCGTAAGTTCTACTTGCGCGTCTACTATATTTTTAACGCCGCCGGTATCACCAATTAAACTAAGCTGTGTCATGTAGCTTCCAGCTTGCCCACTACCTTGCAAGATCAACTCGACAGATCCGCGCATAATATCCATATCATCCAGCTGTAACCTACCACTAAAGTTCACATATCTAGCATCTAAGTGTGTCGCAGTAATAATTAACTTGTTACCGCTGACCGCGTCACTAGGTAACAAACAATCAAGAACAAGCTCTTCACCTTGCGTATCAAATACGATTTCATCTAGCGCAGACGCCTTACCAATTGGAAACAGGGGATCTGTGTGTGTATAAAGTTCAAATTGAATGGTTCTAGTATTAGGCATTAGTGAGTACTGAAAAATTAAAACAGTTATATTGTGACAATGCTTTATTGCAATAGTATGAACAAAGCCTCGGCGACTTTGTAAAAGTCTAGCCGAGGCAAAAGTGAGCTCGTGATAATTAACGAACAGCCAGCATAATTAGGCCTGGTACCACGAAGAAGGAACCAAGTACATAGCCAAATGCTGCAGTTTTATTCCTAGCACCAACTTCAGCAAGCTTTTCAGCACACTTAATTGGAATTTCACGAAGTAGTGGAAGACCGTAGATAAGGCCTACTGCAAACACATTAAACATGACGTGCACAAGCGCAACTGTTAGAGCAACTTCACCTGCAGGGCCAGTGATAGATGTCGCTGCGAGTAATGCAGTAATCGTTGTGCCGATGTTAGCACCTAGGGTGAAAGGGTAAATTTGGCGTGTAGTGAAAACACCGCTACCTGCTAGAGGGATCATTAAGCTTGTCGTTGTTGATGAAGACTGAACCATAACGGTAACTACTGCACCTGAGCTGATCCCTGCAACCGGACCACGGCCAATTGCACCATGTAACAAGTCTTTTGCTTTACCTACCAACGCTTGCTTAAGAAGCTTTCCTAGTGTTGTTACAGCAAATAAGATTAACGCAATACCAATAACAACCATTGCAATACCTGCGGCCTTGCCGTCAAGGAAACTTACACCATCTTTAACAATACCAACTGCTGGTTTCACTAAAGGCTTAATAAAGTTATAGCTCTTGATTGATAAGTCCGCGTCGCCAACAAAAAGGTGTGCCAAACTTGCAGAAAACTTTTCTAACAAGCCAAACATGATTTCCAATGGTAAGAAAATGGCAACCGCAAATAAGTTAAAGAAGTCATGTACTGTTGAGGCCGCAAATGCACGTTGAAACTCTTCTTTTGAGCGAATATGACCAATTGATACAAGTGTATTTGTGATCGTAGTACCAATGTTCGCACCCATAATCATCGGAATCGCGATTTGCAGTGGCAAACCACCAGCAACTAGACCGACTATTACAGACGTAACAGTAGAAGAAGATTGGACAAGGGCCGTAGCAAGTGCACCTAATAAAAGCGCAACAAATGGGTTAGTAGCAAAAGCGAAAATTTCTTTCGCACCTTCAGAACCGCCGGAAGCAAGTTTAAAACCACCACTGACTGTACCTACTGCAACTAGCACTAAATAAACAAGAAATGCTATCGCACCCCAGGTTAGTAACTTTGATGGTAATGACTTTTGGCTATATTCACTCATTGATTTATCTCATTTTGTCAATGCCATTTTTTATGGCATTTTGATGACGTTTTTGTTTCAGGACGCATTTAAACAAAGAAATATGACAGAAATATTTCAGTCACGATAATTGTACCTAGAAACGATTACCAATTAATGTCCGTCATCAAACAATTTGCTATAAATGGAACAGCTCAATTTGCTATATAGCTGTTTTGACGTATTTTTATCAGATTTTGTTGTGTTACAATCATTTACATTAGAAGTTTTGCTAAACAACAATCATTCTCAGCCTCCATATTTGCTACATGATTGAGGGTTAGCATTGTTGAAAAAGGTAAAGAGAATAAGTAATGCGCTGTTTTTTGCTGATAATGCTGTGTTTTTTTTGTACAACCATACAAGCTAGCCCTCTTTCAGATATGAAATCGAGCAGTGTTACTAAACGCACTCAAGTCTTACCGTTAAATCATGAGGCTATGTTTTTTTTCGATTATGACGATAAATTTCGCAGCGCTTTTGATTTTGAACATCACACTAACAGCTTTCGACCACTCAACGAGATAAACAAAAAGCCCAAGATGGGAATATATTCTAAGTGGGCATATATAAAACTAAACAATTCGAGTGACCAAAAAAATTGGATGATGTCGTTTGGCTTTCCTCGTCTGGCAAAACTATCCGTTTATAAAAAAACACCATACGGTTGGCAGGATTTATTAAACCTAGATGAATCAGACCCTTTCAGTAAAAGGCCGATCCAAGACCCTCAGATGTATATTCCGCTAGAGCTGGATTTTGGCGAAAACATTTACCTTATTGAATATCAGACTTTTGCCAATGCGCCAGCCAACATAAGAGTCCATACGCCTGAGAACTTTCTTAAAGAATCCCATAAAAGCCTAATCACCAATGCCAGTCTGACCGGTGTAATCGCCGCAATTTTGCTCATCGTATTAGTCAATTTGTTTTTCAATAGAAATAGCACAAACGTATATTACGCAGCTTGGACATTCTTATTCTTTCTAATTGTTGTGGATACAGCGGGCTTCAGCTTCCAATACTTTTGGCCCGAACACAATGCGTTTTCAGGTCAGTTTTCGATTTTCTTAATGGCCACTGTGCCACTCTTTCACCTTTTATTTGTAAGAGGCTTTTTACAACTCAAGCACTACCACCCAACGCTTAATAAAGTCTATTGTGTTTTTATATGCTTATACGCGATGTTAGTGCCAACAGCGCTGATTATTAATAGTGTGTATTTTAATCTCATTCTTAGTACTGTTGTAATACCTGTATTTGTATACACCTGCACCTGGAGTTCGAAACAAAAAGGCCCAGGTATGCGAACCTTCACCTTTAGTTTGATTAATCACTTATTGTTTCTGAATATTTTCACAATAGTTGGTGCTAGCTACGGAAACTTAATCGATGTTTTCGACATTACATCCTTTATCAAAATTGGTTACTTAATCGAAGTTTTATTATTTACCATTGCCCTTGCGCTTCAGCATAAGTCTTTACAATCTAGACTTCTCAGTCAGTTACAGCATCAGGTTCATGCTTTAAACCAAACCGTTAATACAAAGCATCAAGAAGTGAACGACAAAGAAGTTCAACTTAAAGAAAAAGAAGAAAAGCTGTTCACTGATCTTTCTCACGAGCTTAGGACACCATTAACTGTAATGAAGATTCAAGTTGAGTCCCTGCAATACAATATCGTCGAGAACGTCCAAGATTCTTATAATAAGCTAATGACTAAAATCGATGAGCTAAACACTTTCATTGATCAGTTAATGCTCGTGACAGACGACAAAGATATTGCTTCTTTGTTAAATAAAGTGCCAACCAACGCCAGAGTTTATGTCAACGAAGTTTTTCAAACCTGTCTCAGTGAAGGAGACCCAAAAACTTCTAAGTTTTCAATTACCAATAAATTAAGTGATACAGTATCCATCACTTTGGACAAGCAAACGATACAAAATGCGGTATGTGAAGTCGTTAAAAATGCATTGCGATTTGGTGGTGAAGGGGTAGAAATATCTCTCAATACGCATGTACACAATGATAACTTAATAATTCGAATCGAAGACTCAGGTATGCCGTTGTCATATGAAGCGCATCAACAATTGTTTCAACCTTTATTTAGAGAAGAGGTATCTAGAAGTACACTTATGGGTGGTAAAGGAATGGGATTAGCGGTGTGCAAAAAGATAGTCGAATCCCATAATGGAAAGATTGAATCTCATAACAGCCTACTCGGTGGCCTGTGTATTGAAATCTCATTACCGATGGACTCAAGAGCAACGACCGTGTTATCTCAATAGATTAGCCGTAGCGCATTTTACTCTTTGCGCTATAACTTACTATACAGTAGAATCCTTCGTTCAATTTTTTGGGCGTTAAATATGAGCAGTATACAGTTTTGGGAAGCTAAGTCTTTAGCTGATATGTCCCCTCAGGAGTGGGAGTCAATTTGCGACGGGTGTGGAAAGTGTTGTCTTCATTCATTTATTAACAGCGATGAAGAAGAAGAGCATTTTGAAAGCACAGACGTACTCAGAGAGGGAGAAGAGCTGTTATATACAAATGTCATTTGCCAATACAGCGATATTAAAACTGGTGGCTGCACACGCTATAGCGAGCGACAGACATTGGTGCCCACCTGCGTTCAATTAACTAAAGACAATCTTAAAGATATTTTCTTCATGCCCCAATCATGCAGCTATAGAAGGCTTTACGAGGGGAGGGGCCTTGCATCATGGCACCCACTCAGGAATAACGGCTCCAAAAAGCTAATGCATGACCTAGGCGTCAGTATTCAAAATAAAGTGGTAAAAGAGACAGAAGTAGATTTAGAAGAAGATTTCGAAGAGCATATCGTAGAATGGCCTGAGCACGATTGTGATTAAACCGTATAACCTTTTTATTGGTTAGTCGCTAGTTTGTTTATCTAGCACACTGAGCACGCAACCTCGCTGTGTTCAGTGAAAAATACGTATTTCAATCAACCTCTACGTCATTTCTTCCTCGGACCAAATCAATTTTTTCAATTTTATCTCCCTGTTTAACCACCTGTTTTTCTCTAAAACATTGAACAAAAAAAGCCAAAAAGCAAAGATGCTTCAAACATATTTGTTACTAAATTAAAATAAAAATCAAACATTTATGCTTTTCACCTTTTGGATATAGCCAGTATTAAAAGTATCTTGCTGCAAACCTCATAAACCCATATTACATTGGCTTAGTGTGTTTTTTTCAACCACACCCTATAGGCGTTGTGCGCAATCTCAACAAATTCATGATAATGCAATATTGCCTAATATTATCACCATTAATATATCGGATTAAAAAATGCTCACACAAGTCAACATCCAACTCTGCGAAGTTTCTTACTATATCAAACAAAGTCAAGTTACTAACATCTCAGCCAAGAGAAAACCCCGAAAAAATCAACTACAATCAACACCTTAAAGTTATTCACAAGAATAAATGCTAAAAGCTTCCAACAGTGAACAGACAAGAATGAATTTTAGCCCCTCCAGTATTAACAGCTTCACCTCTACCCGAGAATAGTCGATTTTAGCAAAGTACACCTAATAAAATTACCTATTAATTAAAGTTACAAGCATAGTATATAAAATAATTAATTTTCTATAGATTAACGCACACTTTATTAAATGTTTAATTATTTCACACCAAAACCAACCAAATTAACATTTGGCGTTGTTTTGGGATACTTTGATGTAATACCATTTCAAAGTTAATTGACCAATCTGGCTATAAACAACTGGGAATAAAGCTTTCTACAGTGCATATAATCAAGTCAAAAACAATTTAACTTTTATGACTTGAATCGTATGAATTTTTGAAATTAGCTGTAATACCTAATGTTATATCCATTTTTAATAAGACTTGAATTTGTATTCATGTAATAAAAAGCACATGCCAACTTTGAGTTTATTTATGAATATTGATCCATTAACAACTCCTTTTTATCGAGACACTGTTTTAACTTCTCAGTAGAAACAAATAAATAATAACTAATATAGTACGAGGTCAAATGAAACTACTAAAGTCCGTTTTATTGTTTTTGATTCTCAGTCAGTCGTGGAATTCATCCGCTTCTACGATAACACTGACAAATGCAAAAACTTCTCCCAACTATTTAAGTGGGGATGTCGATAAATTTATCGTGACAGAACCAAACAGTCACGGCATATCATACAATCGCCTTAAAAATTTCAACATCACGCGTCCTTTGTTAATGCTTGATCACAACTCATTACCGGGAATAACGCCAAAAAATCAGCTAAAAACAGTTGTGATACACGCAGACACAATTAGCTTGAACAGTGCGCTTTCTTTTGTGTCTGGCGATATTTCTGCAAATATCATATTCATCGTTAGCTCAGCAAATGGGGCCATTTCATGTACTAGCTGCTCGTTTAACGGATACCCACGGATCACACTTGCTGCGTCCACTAACTCCACCGGTCTATCTTCAAGTATGAGTAGTGTAGGCAATTTGACAAATACATCAGGCGGACAAGTTTCGTTAAATAACTTAAGTGCTCCTGATGCCGTATCCATTGAAACACACGCAAAAACAATTAGCACAGCAGGCAATATTCACTCTGTTTTTAGAGCACAAAAACAGGGTACCAATCACGTTGTCAGCGATTCAGGGTTAATTGGCGTTAATGGAGGTTTTAGCTTTTTTACAGGACCACTCACAGTCAATTACAATAACCATGAAGTTGTAGATGCCGATGAAACTGTCAGCTCAGTAAACTCTTTCAGTGGCAATATTCACGGTGCAGGTATTGCAATTGTCAGTGCTCGACCTGTCACAATTGCAAAAGGCACAAAATTATCAACACAATCTGATTTAATGGCATCGGGACATGTCGGTGATGATTTCTTCGTACCTACAGGCAACATAGATATTGTTACCACTAGTAAAAAGAGTAACCATGGCAAAGTCATTAATGCGGGCACATTATTATCTGATACTGGTGCAAATATTCTCAGTGGTGAGCACTTTGAGAACGCAGGAATGATTGCCAGTCATAATTCAGAAATATCAATTAAAGGCACGTTAAAAAATACTGGTTATATTGAAGTCGCAGGGAACCTAGAGGTAGGCTCAAAAATACTTGATAACCGCCGAGCACTCAATGCAACCAATTTAAAGGTATATGCTGAAGATGCTATTTTCAATCACTTAGGTGGTCGTATATTAGGTAATGTTGTCACTCTTGATACCAGCTATTTCATCAATGGTTCACGTCAAGAAGTCGCACCGAGTATTGCTAAAAAATCCGACCTAACTATTCAAAGTGACCTATCAGACGCCGCAGATTACGGTATTTACAACAGCAACGGATACAGCACGCCATCATCTGCTGTCAGTGAACTTTCAGCCCATATCTCTGCTTCTGAATTGTCAATTAATGCGGCTCAAGTCGAGAACATCAACCCATACTATAGAGTTCGTCGCTCAGTCGAGATATGGGATGATAAAGTAGAACTGAACTATGCCAAATCACGACGTGTGAGCATCACAGCGCAAAACTCTATTAATATTTATGCGAGTAAGTATTTGCTAAACAGCAGCTCTATATTAGGTTTGGACAACTCAGGAACCTTTACAATAAATACCCCTGTAATGCAGAACGAGCGATATAGAGTAGACACCAAAGGTTATATTTTTGCTCGCAAAGAACAAAATAGTACTGAAGAAAAACACATTACACATGGGACCGAGTTAGAAACTCACATAGACGCGTTATCTCCTATGGCTATTTTATATAGCTTTGGCAGATTTGATTATTCGCCTTTAACTAGCACGTCATCAACTGTGTTCAATAACTTAATGAGCTTCATGCAGATTCATGGCCGCTCAAATTTCTATAACACCAATTTTGCTTCAATAGCGATTGTGGCTTCTTCAGAAACCAATGCTGGTACCTCTGTAAAATGTATTGTCACAGGTTGCGGCAATGAGAATTACCAAGACAACTACACACAAACTACATTCACCTCTTTCTTAGATGATGTTGACGGCTTGAGCTCAGAAATATTAGTTGAAACCCAAGTTAAAGTGGAAGATTTCTTACAAAAAAGTATCGACGATTATATTGCAGCATACACAAAGAAAGAGCAGGACGCTTTTGTTAACGCTGGAAACTTATTAACCACTAAATTCGGCAAAATGTTCTTCTACAACACTCGTGTAGACAAATATGATCACGGCGACATTTTGGTCATCACTATCTATAAATGCCGCTTGGTATTAGATGGAGAAGATTTCTATGATAAGCGCTGTTTTCCATCTGACCACTCAGCGGGGGTTACAAATATAGCAGCAGAGGCTGCGAAAGATGGTATCGTACCGGGAACAGAACAGACCGACGCACAAATTAAAGAAATGATCGCCATATACCAAGGTAATTTCAATGGTGCGGGTTCGGTACAACAGAGGTTTTATCACAACCCAAGTGAACCTGATTTAAGAACAGTTAATGGGTATTGGGGCAATTCATTTCCAAATAGCCGATACGATATAGCTCAAAATAGCAGCGGTAATATTGAAATTACATTCCGTTACTATAACCGTTTCTTTCACGACTTAGCGCGCACTCAATTTGTGACAGACGTTGTTAGCTATAACCCAAATCAACTCCACTCTAAAACAGTGCTTTACTCTACGTTTAAAAACGCTAAGCCAAAAACACCAGTTATTAGAGACATTGGCTACAACCAAAACACGGGTGCAGTTACTTTCAGCTGGTCGCCAGTATTGGTTCCAAATACTACTTATGAAATTGATTCGTCACTTGGCAGTGCAACCTCCACAGGCCTAAACCGAACTTTCTCAAAACGCAGTGACGGCACAATCCGATATAGAGTACGTGCTTGTACGCAATACAATGGCAATAAGTACTGCGGGAGTTACAGCGCGAACAAGACCAAAACTGTTGATTACGTCGGCGGCGGCAACGGTGGCGGAGGCGGCGGAGGTCCAATTGAGCCACCACCGTGTGAAGGCTGCTCTATTCACACACTACCAATCCAGTCAGCTGCTTCGTCAGGTAGTAATGAACAAGGAGGCAATTTAAAATGAATGCGCCTATGGATACAATGAAGCGTTCTTTATGGCACAGAGCCACTAGCTACGTTTTAACTTTATTTATGATGTTGCAGCTTACTATTCCTAGTGTTGCTGCGGCGATGACAAGTGCATCAAATGGACTCTTTCAGCAGGAATTATCTGCTGAGCAATTGTTTGCTCGCTCTGCGATACAAACATATTTGTATGAGCGCTCGAAGTATATTCCAAAACCACCAGGGAATTACGCAAACCAGACAATAGAAGAATTTCACTCTGTATTGCAGTCAAGCTACTTGCATCGTGTACCTAGTGAAATCGCTATTGATTGGATCCCGATAGCTGGCAATATCACTTTTTTTGTTCCTCAAGAAAGGACAATCTATCCACTAAACAAACTCGTTGGCGATAGCTTTGTTCAGCGCAAACTTATCGGTTCGCAAATCAAGCGCTTGATTGGTCGTACTTATTACAAAACTACGTTTACCAGCGAGCAGGCTCAAATCAGCCAGTTATATGCGAACGCAAAAACTGTTGCCAGTAAGAGTACTTTTAAATACCGGTTTGGCGATACGTTACCCGAGGGTATCGCCGATACGATGAAGGCGGACTTTATCTGGCCAGAACGTCGCTCAATAGGAGGTGAATACGTATTAGTGCCAGTTGTTCACCTACAAAAGGCTACCGTAGAAGACCGTGATACTGACGGTCAACATACTGTAGAGTTTAGAAAATCTAATGCAACTTTCAAATCAGCTCAGATCACCAATGCCGATATTAAATTGCAGCGCGATACTGTATTTACCACTATCAACGACTTGGTCATCGGTTCTAAATCAAGTATCAGCATCGACAATTCCGCGTCTCGTATTTATGCGGGTGTGAGCTTTTTACCTGACGCTTCAGGTAAAGTTCAAGGCGTAGCGACAGGAACCTTATACAACTATGGGCAGATAAACTCTGAACGGAACGTCGACATAGTCGCGGGCAATTATGTGCAAAAGACCTTTGTACATAGATTTAAAACAGTGCATGGTTACTCTGACTATTTAGGCTCTATCGCCTCTATAAATGCTGGTGGCAGTATTTCAATTAAAACGTACGGCGACATGGAGTTTGCTGGTGCAACTGCGAATGCCAATGGTGGGAGTATTACACTTTCAGCTGACGGTAATATCATGATCGGTGCAGTCAAACTACAAAACGCAGCGAGCTTTAAAATTAGAGGTGGCCACAAGACAAAAAACGGCACTAACTATATTCAGTCTATGTTGACTGCAAAAGATAATATTAGTCTCTATGCGTCCGGTATTATCGAAATAATTGCTTCTGAGTTGCATGCAGACAAAGGCGTAATCGAAATTCTGTCTGACAACGGTATATACATTCTCAATGAATTTGATGAATACTCTGGCACCATGGACAGGAAGTGGGGTAAAACCACTGAGACTGAACAAGAATTTGAGACAATTGCAATCCGCTCTGTGTTAGACGCAGGCAAGGGCATCGTAATCAGTTCTGAATATGGTGACATCACATTAAAAGCTACCAAAATCACGTCAACTCAAGGCGCTGAAATAGATGCTTACAACGGAAAAGTGCATTTACTTCTGGCGAAACAGCAAGATCATTACTTCTACAACAAAGTGAAAAAAGGTTTCTGGAAAATAAAGACAGAAACTAAGCAAGATACAGTTGATACAGCCATATACAATGACATTATCGGCGGAGTTCGTGTTAATGCCACTGCTGGACTTACCTTAGAATTAGGTCAATACCAGGGCGAGTCGATTGCCGATGTCGTAAATGGATTAAGCTCTACCAAGAGCCTCTCTTGGATGGCTGATATATACAACGATCCGAAATACGCTTGTCCTCCCCAGGCTTCGGTGACCACACCAGACGGTTTCTCTGATTATGCCTATGCAGCAATAGAGGCTGACCCTGACTTTAAACAGTGCAACAGCTTGCTTGATGTGGTTTATACGAAACTTGAGAAAGTCCACAAACACGAAAAAACAAGCAACTTAAGTCCGGCAGCAATGGCGATTATTGCAATCGCGGTATCGGTCGCAATGGGTCCTGCTGGCGCAAATTGGATTGGAGCGGAAGGTGCGATTGCACAAGCTGTTGGCCAAGGCACTTTTTCTGCCGCAGCACTTTCAGCGGGCGCAGCAACACTTGCGACTCAAGCTGCGACGAGTATTGCCAACGGTGAAGGGATAGATGGCGCTATCAAATCCATCACCGAAAGTGATAACCTTCGATCTTTGGCTATCTCTATGGTAACTGCGGGTCTTCTGCAAGAACTAGAGGGCATTAAATTCTTTGATAAAATTTTGCCAGACGCTGCTATAGCCAACGCCGATGAATTGATTTCTATAGGTAATCAAGCCGCTCAAGTTGTCGTGTCTTCAGCCGTTAGAGCAGGGGTAGAGACGCTTATAAGTGGAAAATCTCTTGATACGTTAGGCAATGCGTTCGTTAATTCACTCAAACTTCAAGCTATAAATGAAGTTGGTAAGGGGATTGCGCAGAATATTGAGAAAAGTAGTTTCAATGAAGCAATGAAGTATATTGCACATGCTGCTACGGGTTGCCTTTTAGCCTCAGTTCAATCAACTTCAGGTAGTAAATCGCAAGATTGTGCTGCTGGCGCTTCTGGTTCAGTTGCGGCTAAGTTTGTCGCCAGTCAATATGATCCTCAAGTAGATAAGCTCACTAAAGAAGGTGAAGATGTAGCTGCTTGGCTGCAAAAGCATGTCGGCGTAGATGCGGCCGGTATGTCTGAAGAAGAAATCAAGTACTACTATGAAAACAAAACAATCAGCCCATCAGAGCTCTATCATTGGACGCGACTTCGTGAGGCAATATCTGAACTCAATACACTACAAGCCCAGAGTGCAGATATAACTAGACTAATCGCTGGACTGTCTGCATTTGTTGCTAAAGGCACAGCCAATGCGATTAACTCTGCTGCTAACAACGGACAAGCTATTTCTCAAGGTTCTACTTTTAGAACAATGAGCCTTGAGTATAGAAGGGCGGTTGTACTCCTTGGCGCTCTAGAAGAATACGAACTACTGCAAGCTGCATTTTTAGAAACTTATACTGTTGGTGATTTGCTTAAGGATGGCGTTAAACTTCCTTCTGCATTTGATGATATTACGCTGGCCAATACTGAAATTTCAGGCGCTGAGGCTACACTCCTGCATGATATTGCTGTAATGGAAATCCTTTCTACAGGCACACCTGTACAAAAAGCCAAACTTGTAGAAGAGTATGGCACGGTCGTAGCTACATCTTTTAACAACCTTGATAGTGAGATAATACATTTTAACTGGAAAGAGTTCGGACAGATGGCTGCCGCAGCTGGTGCAGTAAATGCGTTCATCGAAATGAAGTTAACGATTGACGCTTCAAATATGAACGAAGTAAAAGGTATCGATGCTATTAGAGAGATATTCCAACATCGCTGGAATAGATATGTTGAGTACTTACCTCTCATTGAAGCTTTGGAAGAGTTTGGTGCTGCAGCTTTAATAGCCAAGCTTGGTACTAAAGTCGTAAAAGAAGCCTTAAAGCGCACAAGTAGAGAAGGAATTGTCCGAAGGTTTATACATAGAGAAGAGAAAAACTTTGTTCGAGAGTTAGTTGATGACGCAGAGTACTTGCTTAAGCATGGCGATGGCCAAACGCCGCTTGTCAAGAACAGAACCGCGATCGCTAAAGCTTTTATACCAGGTTCAACGGTCAACACTAAAACCGAAGCATTCTTCAATTTTACTGGTAAAGCTTCAGGGTTAAATAGAATAGTTTTACCAGATGGTAGTAATGGTATTAAGTGGGGCTCAGAGCCTCAAACACTGATTATTACAGATCATAATGCATATATGAAGCTCTTGAAAAAGAACTTCTACAAACAGGACGTCGAACCACTGCACCCTGTTTTAGAAACTGAAATAAGGCGTTATTTACAACACGCTCAAAAGCATGGAATTGCAATACCGTCAGGCAATGCAGCTGCCCCAGCATTGCACGCTGAGGTTAGGGCTGCAAACGCTATATTGCACAAATACCCACATATGGACCCCAAAAACTTTAGAATAGCCACCGTTAAACTAAAGGGTGACGATGCAGGAAAGCCATTTAAAGCCTGCCTAAACTGTACTGGTATTCTTGATAGGTTTAAAATACTTACAGGAGAAACAAAAGCAACAGGGGCACCATAATGTCATATTACGCGCCTATGGTTGTGTTGTCTGAGGCTCTATTGCTTAAAGACGACCGCGTTTATTATAGTGGAGTGTCCTTTTCGGGCATTGCACTATCTACGGAAAAGGGAGTTGTTACTCGCTTTCAATCGTATACCGAAGGGGAAACGAGTGAAGAACACCAATTTCCATATCAACAGTCGCCGTCCATGGGGATACTTGATGATTTATTGGATGAATATTGGGAGAGCTATCGAGTTTTAGAGTTTCAGGGCAAACCCTATACAGGTTATGTTTTTGTACCTGGACCTAATAGCCTAATCAGTGATATTGAGTGTTATGTTGATGGCAAAGCCGAGGAAGGTTGTTGTCAACACTTTAGCGACTCAAATGCATATTCTGATTTAGTTGTTAACAAAGGTAATATGCAACACACTTATTCTTGGAATTCCCCAGATAAGTTAAGTTCATACCGCATATCTACAATGGAGCGCCTAACTAGCATCGAAAAGGCAGGATCAATTAACGTGTATTTTTCTGGACCTGAGAATACCCTAAGTACCATAAATATTTGCGGTCGAGGCTACCAATTATTTGGTCTTAAGGAGCGTACTAGTGGCGAATTGTTTTACCTTGCAGATCTTCCTAGTTTAGAGCAACACATGGGGACTGGACCGCTGAGTATTGAGCTTTTCAATGTTCCTCCGGAAGATTTAGGGCAAATTTGTAAACAGGTAAGTGAATGGTCAATTGATGAATTTAACATTTCTGATATGACTAGAGATTGCCTTAACACGCTATCACAGCACCAAATGCCAAAGGTAAAAGAGCTTGTAGCATACAATCTAATTGATATTACTGAGGCGGAACTTATCGAATTTAAAGAACAGTATTTTCCTGATGCTAACTTGAAGTGTTAACAACATGAAAAGTTAGGGAGCGTGAAAGTACACATGCTCTTTTCAATTCTTAGGCCTTACCAAATTAGTAGGGCCTATTATTTTGCATTGCTCAAGCTAGAACCTAGAGGCTGCTGGGCTATTTTACTCTTTTTTCGAACACTAATTAGTACCGGTGTTGTGATCATCCCAAGCCAAAATTGACACTTGTTGAATTAATCCATCAAAGAAAAAGCGCGCACCTTTTGCCGCAGAAGGTTCTGGATCTGCGCCAATCAGAATATCTTCATTATGTATCGTTACGGTACCGTTGTAGCTATCAACATGTCCAGATTGTCGATTATCTATCCACAAGTAAACACCGCCATTCCCGTCATAAGCGCCTATTAGAAAGTACGCGTCGGTTAAGTTAAGCTTTGAATTGGCACCCGAGATCCCTGTATTGTTTATATCGTAGCTCTTGTAGCGATAAGCGCCATTAACGTGAACACCGAACCTTATTTTCACTTGGCTCCCTTGTTTGACCAACTCTAGAGCGAAGCCTCCAGATTGTGATTTATTTACAATTGCCATTGTACCCTCAGGCAGATTATTCAACTTATCAAAGTTGACATTCGCTGTGACTAAAAAACCTTCACCCTGGGCATTATTCCTGTTCCCAAGTGACAAAGCACGAGATGATAAGCCCTGATTGCTTCTGAAGTCGAGCGAGCACGAAAATCTATCTTCTCCTGCTGAGTCAAACCATAGCGCAGGCGTACCATAACTGCTTGGCGTAGCCGGTATATTGACTAATTCATTTACTGTATTCTTGCCGCCAAGATAATTGTAAGAATAAGACACCTGACTATCCGATTGAGATTGGCAGCCTGCGGCATTTAGATAAGCAATTTGGTTTTTTTCTTCTATCACGTCTCGAGTAAGATCAACTCGATATTCAGTGGTAATTTGGTCAACTTCGTTTCTAAGCGCGGCCGTCATAGCATCACCAAAGCGCGCGGGAATCGTAAAAATACCGACATCCAATCCTAGTGATTTTGAGTAACGAGTTGCACTCAATAGGTCTTTCATTTGATAATTAAATTCTGCGATATGAAAGTTATTGTCAGCGACTTGTTTCTTAATTTGTTGTTGAAGTGCTTTAATCGAGCCTGCACCTCCCCAGTTTCTATCAATGTATAGAACAGAAAAGCGTACATGGTTTCGAATTGACGCGTAACGGTGGTTAGTGATGAGTTCATTTTGAATTTTTGTCAAATAACCTAGCTTGTTTTGAAATGCACGGAAGTACACAGGCCGATGGGACGCAGCGTATTCAGGGTATTTAAGCAGTGTATCTAAGAATTTGGTCGTAAAGTTTTGCTCGTCTTCGGCTGTGATCCTAGTGATCTCAATAAATAAAGAAGCCTTAGACCGTTTTAGAATCGAATTGCTTAAAATTCCTTCCAAACTTGGCTGTGAGCTCTTGCATAAATTGGCTTCAACACCTTCGTGGCTAACGCATATGTTTGGAGAGTTATTTGTATTGTATGCAAGATCAAGCTCAATTAAATTGGCGCCATTACTTAATGCTTTATTAATTTTTGAATTTGCCTGCCCCAAATTATAAATCTGGTTCCCCGGCCCGTTATAACAGTTATGACAAGACACGGCGACCTTGTTTCCAAGTGGCGTAGTTGCTAGATCTGGTATTGCAGTAAAGCTGGACGCCACAGCGCGAAAGCCAAATACTAGAGAAAATACAGAAAGTAAAAAAATCAGGGTATTGATGAAGCGCAATTTAAATTTAGTTTGGTTTATTGCCATTATTTTATATCTTATTTTTGTGTAAAAAATAATTTTAATACATCACAAAATTTATACCAATAGACAACAACCAAAAACCCAAGACAATTTCATTATAATAAAATTTACAATAAAGAATAACAGCTTGGTATATAACCAAACTGTTATTCATGTTTTTAGTAATTTCGTTGTTTAACGCATTCTTCGTGTAGAGATTAACCCTACAGACTTGGAGATCCACCTATTAAACCGAGCAGTTGCTACTTCACCGGTACACGTATCTTCTATGGTCACTCTATCAAGGTGCCAGCCATGCTTGTCTCCAGAACCATCACTTTTTATTGTCAGCGCAGTATTAGCCAATGAGCCATTGTTTCTGAGAAAGACATAAAAATCATTCACCGCGCCTTGTTCAAAATCATCTCTTCCAGAAACATCTAAACGAGCCCAATTAGAGCTTGTGCCTCCGCCCCAGTTTATTTGCATGTGTATTCTTGAGTCTGTACCAGCTCTATAAATATCTGAAGTATGGACATTTACGATATATTCAGCTTCTCTTCCCTGACAGAAAGACGCTCTTTCGTATGCTTTCCCGTCGTCACCATTACCGAATTTCAATACGTATTCTTGGATATAAGCCTCTTCGTCTATAACTCCGTTTCTTAACATACTTTCTTCAAATGAAGATATGCTATCCGAGATTTTAGTGCCCTGGAAAAGCTCTTCCTGCTCTTTAGCAAAAGAACTAGTAGTTGAAAATAATCCAGCAAGTATAATTGATGTAACAATGTGTTTTACCATTTTAAATTTCCTTATTATTTAAAATCAAAACTAACCACCTAACAGTGATTAAAAATACATTAAAGAAATATGACAATCAAAACAACCAGTGAAAACACATAAAAAATCAAAAAAATTTCAATTTGGTGAATAAACAAGCGATGCAAAAATACAAAGGGACAGAGCAAACCTATGATTTAATGGTCAAAATAAAATACAAAGATAAAAATTAAGTTAGATTTATTCCAATACGCAGAAATATATATTTTTAAATAAAATATTTTTTTAGAAAAACCTTAATTTAAATCAATCACAACTGTCTTCAATAGTACTCATGTGCAACTTCAACTTTTACAAAAAAAGCCCATAATGGCCTAATGTAAAGGGCGCACATTATGCTCTAGAGCATATCAGCAGATGATGTCATTCAGGATGGAGAATCAACAACATTGCGTATTTTGAAACGAACGTTAAGTGCCAATTAATTAAAATCTATAATTATTATCCAAAAAGGAGGAGATTACACGTTCAAAAGCTTAGTGAAGCATTAACGAACGACCTTGTGATTATAATTAAGAAAGTAAAATCACCTTTAATTTTAAGTCTTTTATCAGACACGCTATTTTCTATTCAGCTATGGGTGAGTATTTTATGGAAAACTGACGACAAATAACATCCGATGAACAACAATAGGAAGTGTATTCATATCAAACACAATGCGGTTAATCAAAGTTCTTAAAAAAGTGCTAACAAGTTAAACTTTTGCAGCATAGGATAAGCCGATACTGGGCTTCTAAAGATGAGATAGTCGCTTATTACAATAGGGGTTAATTCACTGCTTGTTCTAATATGAAAACCTAGGATTTTCACTGACAGTGTCAAAAAATAGTAAATATAAAAAAACCTGAATCCAATGAGCTCGAATTCAGGTCTTAAAACTCGCTTATAGAAGCTAGATTGCTTTAACAAGTTACCTTAGTTTCAAGGCTTTAGTTACTTACTTTCATCTTCAGGTAATGTAACGTTTAATTCCAATACAGCTAGATCGTCTTCATTTTGCTCAAACTGAACGTTCACTGCATCTGAGTCTACTTTAACGTATTTACTGATCACCTCTAAAATATCCTGCTTTAACTGTGGCAGGTAATCAGGGGTGCCACGCTTAGAGCGTTCGTGTGCAACAATTATTTGCAAACGCTCTTTGGCTAGCGAAGCGCTGTTCTTTTTTTCTGAACGGAAATAATCTAATAGAGACAAATTAACCTCCGAATATTCTTTTCAGTAAACCTTTCTTTTCGACATTAAGGAATCTAAAGTCGATAATTTCACCTAGCAGCCTTTCAATTGCATCGCTATATGCTTGGCCCGCATCAGATTCACTGTCTAAAATGACTGGTTGTCCTGAGTTAGAAGCATTTAACACTGATTTAGACTCAGGAATCACACCAAGCAAGTCAATCGCCAGTATTTCTTGCACATCTTCCACTGACAACATTTCACCAGTAGACACTCGCTCAGGATTATAACGAGTCAACAAAAGGTGTTCTTTTACTGGCTGTTCACCTTGCTCTGCGCGCTTTGACTTACTTTGCAATATGCCAAGTATCCTGTCTGAATCTCTCACAGATGACACTTCAGGGTTCGTTGTGACGATCGCTTCATCTGCGAAATATAAGGCCATCATTGCACCAGCTTCAATACCAGCAGGGGAGTCACAAATGATAAAGTCAAATTCTTCTTTTAGTTCTTCTAGGACTTTTTCAACCCCTTCACGAGTCAAAGCATCCTTATCGCGAGTCTGAGATGCAGGAAGAATGAAAAGCTTTTCTACTCGCTTATCTTTGATAAGCGCTTGGTTTAGGTTTGCTTCGCCGTTGATTACATTTACAAAATCATAAACAACGCGGCGCTCACAACCCATTATTAAGTCAAGGTTTCGTAGGCCAATATCAAAATCGATGATGGCTGTTTTATAGCCTTTCAGTGCTAGCCCCGTACCTATTGCTGCACTCGATGTAGTTTTACCTACGCCACCTTTACCGGAAGTTACGACAATAATTTTTGCCATTAGATTTATCCTTTGACCAATGCTGTTAATTCTAAAGATTCGTTTGTTTGGGTTATCTGACATGGATTACCCCAAAATTCTCCTTGCAGAGAATCGCTTATCCAGTAACTGCCATTTACAGATACTAGTTCAGCTTCTAATTTTTGACAGTAAATACTCGCCGAATCATTGCCTTGCGCTCCAGCAATAGCGCGTCCGCGCAATGTTCCATAGATATGAATATTTCCATCAGCAATAACTTCAGCGCCGTGACTCACTGCGCCGATGATGATTAAGTCTCGATCTTTTGCATATATTTGTTGACCAGACCTAACCGTTCCATTGACAACTTGCGCTGGCACATAGACATGCTTTTCAACGACTTCTGTTTTTGCGTTAGATGCAACAGTCGGCGCAACATCTTTGGTGTAGTTTAGAACTGACATACCAATAGACTTAGCCGTTTCGTTCTGTTCCTCGCTGCCGTTGCAAATTCCAACTGGATTAAGTGACAACTCACTTAAAATAGACTTTAAATCTGAGAGTACCAAAGGTTCACTTTGAACTTCTGCAAGATTAATGACAATAGGTGCACCTTTGAAAAACTTAGGCGCTTGAGAAATTTTTTCACTTAACTGTGCTTTAACAACACTTAAGTCAGCGTTTAAAAGTTGTAACACCGACAAAGTGAAAAGGTTCCCCTTAAGTTCAAAAGATTGTGTAGACATAAGCGCTCAAATATAACTGCGTACTCTTTACTAAATCTTATTTTGACCCCGTACTGTGTACGTTTGAGAGCAGCAAAACTTTCCAATTATTGTATATGTCATGGTATAGTGCTGCTCTAAGATAAGCAAGAATTTATAGGGTTATAATGCTAAGTGCAGTATACAAAAGTAGTAAAAAAGCCGACACCTACCTTTTTATTGAAAAAAGAGACGATTTCAGCAAAGTTCCAGAGCCTTTAATGAACACTTTTGGCACCCCATTATTTGTAATGTTAGTTGATCTTGCTAAAAGAGAAAAACTTGGTGTTGCAGATTTGAGCCTTGTTAAGGAACAATTAACTGAACAAGGGTTTTACTTACAAATTCCACCACCTGAAGAAAACCTTCTAGACGAATTTAAAAAACGAAATGGAGCAAAGAGTGACTAAGACATTCAAAGTAATACTTACATCTCTGTGTTTTTCGGCTTCTGTGAATGCAACTACAGAAGCTGATTTTGATAAATACGTACAAAAACTAAAATCAGAAGCCATCGCAAAAGGTTATGAACAATCTTTAGTAGAATCGGCGTTTGCAACAGCAAAATTCAAAAAGAAAGTAATCAAAGCAGACAAAACTCAACCAGAAATTGTCGAGACGCTTGAAACATATTTGCCAAAACGCGTTCCTGATTGGAAAATCAAACGTGCAAGAAAACTGTATAAAGAAAACAAAGAACTTCTAGATCAAATTGAAAGAGATTTTGGCGTACAAGGGCGTTTTATTATCGCTCTTTGGGGCCTTGAAAGTAGTTTCGGACGAGTTCAAGGCGGTTATCCAGTTATAAGTTCACTTGTTACCCTCGCATTTGACGGCAGACGAGAAGCATTATACAAACGCCAACTTTGGGCCGCACTGGACATTTTGCGCGATGGTCACATTGGCTTAGATAAGTTTAAAGGTTCATGGGCAGGTGCAATGGGTCAAACCCAATTTATGCCGACCTCGTTCAACTCTTACGCTGTTGACTACAACAAAGATGGCCGCAAGGACATTTGGACAACTAAAGAAGATGCCTTTGCCTCTATTGCAAATTACCTAAAAAGTGTTGGATGGAATAATAATTTGACTTGGGGCCGTCAAGTCAAGTTACCTGAAGGGTTTTCTGAAAACTATGTGCTACAACGTGGCACCCGAAATCACAGCCAATGGCTTGAATTTTTCAAGAACTCTGAACGCTCTTTATCCGATTGGCAATCACTCGGCATCAGACGCACAGATGGTACCGACTTACCCAACGTAAATATTAGCGCTGCGCTTGTAATGCCTGATGATATAAATGGCAGAATGTACTTAGCTTATGATAATTACAAGGCATTGATGAATTGGAACAGAAGCTACTACTTCGTAACAAGCGTTGGATACCTCTCCGATAGAATTGGCTATCCAAAGATTTAAATTTATTTGAAAAAAAGCAGCTTTAAAAGCTGCTTTTTAGTTGGGCTGATATAGCGACATTAATAATAAGAAAGCGCCTCTGTTTTTCCCCAAAACACCCTGTAAGAAAAAATTGTGTAGCCGATGATTGCTGGAACCACAAGCACCACACCATACAACATGAATGTCAAAGCAGAAGCATCCGCTAACGATTCATAAATTGTCAATTGATTTGGAACCACGTAGGGGTAAAAACTATATAACAGGCCAAAAAAGCACAGCAGAAATATGAAAGTTGTGATCGCGAATGGCTTCCAACTGCCACCTATCGATTGTTGCATTTTGTAGTTTGCCAGCAACCTATCTTGATAGATAAATAGCGCAATACAAGCAAAAGGCACTGGCAATAGTAACGTCGATAGCTCATCGCCAAACCATTTATCTGCAACAAAGTCATTGATAAGGGGATTTATAATTGAAACAGCTACCACCCCTAATAATGCAACCAAATTGAATTTTCTACACCACCCAACCGCTTTTGCTTGCAAACTATCTGTGGTTTTCATTACAAGCCATGCGGAGCCAATTAAACCATATGCCGAGACAACCCCAATGCCACTAAGTATTGCAAACGCATAGCTTTCGAGGCTTGAATCAAAAGACATCACGTATAACCCAAGCATAAACCCTTGCGAAAATGACGTTATAACACTCCCTAGCTTAAAACTAATGTCCCATGCATCCTGATACTTTGTTTTTGCTTTTGCCCTAAAGTCAAAAGCAACGCCTCTCAAGATCAAACCTAGCAACATAAGCGCAACCGGTAGATACAGCGCTTGCAAAATAACTGAGTGAGCCAACGGGAAGGCAATTAATGCCAAGCCTACAGCTAAAACTAACCATGTTTCATTTGCATCCCAAAAAGGGCCGATTGATGCAATCATGGTGTCTGCTTGTTCTTTGTTATCAGGCGGTAGCAAAATACCAACTCCGAGGTCGTAACCGTCGAGTATTGCATACACCAAAATCGCCAATGCCATTAAGGCACCATAAAACTGCGCCAAAAACTCCGTACTAAGCATGTTGTTCTCCTCGCATTGGTGGATTAAGCTCGTATTCCTCGACCTCAACGGCTTTATCGGCGGTATAAAATAAGGTCTTGATGTAGGCTGCGAGTAATAGTGCATAAATACAAATGTAACCAATCAGGGTGTATAACACATGCTCTGAGGGAACTTGTGTCACCAATTCATCTATTTTTACTAAGCCTTGAACCATGTAGGGCTGTCGACCGATCTCGGTAACATACCACCCAGCGAGTGTGGCAACCCAACCAGAAAACGTCATTACAACCAATGCTTTTAGTTGCCAGCGAGGCAGATCTCCTGTTTTAAACAAGGTAAATCTTGCGACAACTGAAATCAGGATCATAAGCAAACCCAACCCAACCATAACTCTAAAACCATAAAAAACGGGTTTAACAGGCGGGTGCGCGCCTTTAAACTCATTCAAGCCTTTAATTTCACCATCTAGTTCATGAGTGAGTATCAAACTTGCTAGATTCGGAATTGCAAGCTCAAAGTGATTTGACCGAGTCTCTTCATCGGGAATAGCAAATAATAGGAGTGGTGCTCCTTTTTCGGTCTCCCAAACACCTTCCATCGCGGCAACTTTTTGTGGTTGGTGCTCAAATGTGTTTAATCCGTGAAGATCCCCTACAAATGCCTGCAACGGAGTTAAAATGACAGCGACCGTAAGCGCAACTTTTAAGGTTAACTTTGGCGCATGTTTGTGGTCGTCCTTCAGTAGACGATAAGCGCTTATTCCAGCCACCAAAAACGACGCTGTGATCCCGGATGCAAGTAACATATGGGACAAACGGTAACCAAAAGACGGATTAAAAATGATGGCAAACCAATCTTTTGGATAAAAAACACCATCAATAATTTCGTAACCAACTGGTGTTTGCATCCAGCTGTTTAAAGAGAGAATCCAAAATGCAGATATTGAAGTGCCAATAGCAACTACAATGGTGGAAAACGTGTGAACAGCAGGGCTGACACGCTTCATACCAAATAACATAACTCCCAGAAATGTCGCTTCCATAAAGAAAGCAGTCAGAACTTCATATCCCAACAAGGGGCCAGCAATATTGCCTATTCGTTCCATAAAACCTGGCCAGTTAGTGCCAAATTGGAACGACATGGTGATACCACTTACCACACCAAGTGCAAAGGTTAGCGCGAATATTTTCACCCAAAACCGATAAGCCCGGAGCCAAACGGGCTGGTTTGTTTGAACATATCTGACTTTAAAAAAAACCAAAAACCAAGCAAGCGCTATGGATATGGTCGGGAAAAGTATATGGAAGCTTATATTTGTCGCGAACTGAATTCGCGACAGCAATAAGGTATCAAGCATGACACACCTCTGTTATTTACGACTTTTTCAATAACTTGTCCTTGAGGTCGATCACCTTACTTACCGATGAACCAAGTTTCATCAATGATTGCAATTGTTCAGGTGTCAACCTCTGCAATTCCGCCGACCATTTCGTTACTGTTTCTAACAGGTCATGGATGGATTGCATTTGCTCCTGAGCGTACTTTTCCTCTGGCGTATTAGCGGTATCAAGTATTTGGTCACGTAATAACGTCAGAGTAGGGTCTATTTCTCGCTTACGTCGTTCTTCGAACACTTTGTTAGCAAGGTCCCATATTGTACCGTTCGGCGCATAATATTCTTTTCTATCGCCGGGGATATGTTGAACTTTTACTAGCTGCCATGATTGCAACTCTTTGATCCCCATACTGACATTGCCTCGGGAAATCTTTAAGGCTTCTGCGATTTGATTCGCAGTTAGCGGGTGCTCATTGATAACGAGTAACCCCACCATTTGCCCAATGGTTCTGTTAAATCCCCAACGACTGCCCATTTCACCGCAATGGAGCACGAAGTTTTCGATTTTTGGTGATAAATTCATAATTCTAAACATTCAGTAATTATTGAAAGTTAAATATACAGAGGTAATTGACTCAGATCAACTGAAGTTTCACTTTTTTCTGAAACTTCACAAATAGTTTATACAATAAACTTGGATAATCGAGTTAGTACCTAAAGCCAGACTGTAATCTAGTCGCTTTTCACGTATTTGTATATTGCCTGATGGAAATCTTTTAAAAGTTTCGATAAATAATGAAACTTCGCACTTGATTTGCGCATTTAGTAGCCACATTATTGTAGCCTCCAAATGGTTACCCTTTGACATTGCTCTACGACGGCGATGAATGCACCATGCGACTTGAAAATAAAAAGGCTTGATCATATGAAAAAGCCTTTGGTAGTTGAGATGTAAAGGTAGGTTTAAGACTGATGTTTTCCAACTTCCCAGTTGTTTTGTTTTAATAAAGTCTCGCCAGCGTCAATTGCTCCTGACTCTAATGTAGTACCCATAGAGTCGTTCCAACGATTAAGGTAGCCAAATAGAGATATCACACCGAGTAGCTCAACAATTTCGCCATCATCCCAGTATTTTCTCAGTTCTGTTTGAATAGGTTCATCAACGGCATTAGGTACACTCGAAGCAGCCAACGCAAATTCAAATGCAGCCTTTTCACCATCTGTAAATGCGTCTGACTCTCTAAACTGCCAAATTTGAGCCAATCTAGAGTCCGTACCACCATATCGCTGTGCAGCTAAAATTGTATGCGCTTCACAATAGCGGCAACCGGTATTTGCACTTGTAATATAACCAACTAGCCTTTTAAGCTCAGATGTCACGCGCCCATGGTTTTCCATAACTGCTTTATTTAAGTTTATGAATGCGCGTGCAATTGCAGGTCGAATTTGCATCGTGAGTACACTATTAGGGCAAAAGCCTAGTGTTTCATTAAAGAATTTCGCAAGTTCAGTTACTTCCTGATCGTGGTCTTGAGATAAAGGGGTAACTAAAGGCATAATCAGCTCCTGTTAAATTTATTATTTGTTGCATATGCAACATAACATACTCCTGGAGAAACTAGTTGTCTAGTGATATTTCATATAAAAATGCATTAAAAAACAGATTGGAAAGCTTCGCGCAAGGCGACAATAGACAAATACTGTCTCTAGAAAACCATATTCCGTTTCAAGTTGCTGTCGTCAGTAACCTACTTTCTATATCCAGAGATCCGATAATTCGTAGTCTGACTGATTTGGATACGAGGGAACTGCGCATACTGGTTAATATCGGATCATATGGCCCAATTACTGCATCAGACATCGCATACCAAACGAGGCTGGATCCTTATTCAACAACAAGGGCTATCGCAGCGCTAATTAAAAAAGGGCTCGCTCAATATGTACAGGGGCAAGAGCAAACCCGCAGTAAACCGGTCGAACTATCAGAAGAAGGTCGGTGTATATACGCAAAGGTCACAGCTCACCTACAAAATCGAGAAGAAAAATTACTCGAAACATTGACGCCAGATGAGCAAAGTACGCTGAGGCAGCTGCTACAGAAGTTAGAAATTAATGCAGAAGCAGTACTCGCTAAAGAGGTGCAACATTGTGAGTCTGTCGGTGACTCAGTCACACGTGATCACAAAGAAATTGTAAGGTGGCACAGTCGCACAACCAAAAAAGATACGTAACAACATAAATCTGTTTCGGTAACATACTTTTTGCACATTTGATGAACAAGCTAGTTATTACATCATCAAGGGGCGAAAATATGAAATATAAAAACCGAATAGGCCTGGGTGCGTTAATCTTTTTAAACGTATCCAGTTTTCAATTACAAGCAAAACCCAGCCATGAACCGCATAGACCGAAAAAAGGGCATGCAAAGCAGTTGGTTCAAATCCAAACAGCGGTTGATATTCAATTGCAAGAGATCGTAGCTGGACAAAACCTGAGCTCGACGATCCCCGAACTATCCGCGTTGCCGCATATATCAGAGCCAATTCCGCAACTCGGTATGAAGCTTTTCTTCAGCAAAGCGCTCGGTGCAGAGAAGACTGTGGCATGCGCTAGTTGTCACCACCCGAGACTGGGCGGAGCTGATGGACTATCTTTACCGATTGGTACCAACGCCATCAATCCAGATATCATCGGCCCACTTAGATTAACCTCTGATACAATAAATATTCCGAGAAACTCGCCGACTATTTTCAATGTTGGACTCGCTAATTCGAGTTTATTTTGGGATGGGCGAGTGCAACGTATAAACACTACGGATACCTCTGGAAACGAGATCTCAGGAATAACAACACCAGACTCCGGTTTTGGTATTATTGATGAGCGAGTAGGCAATGACCTTGTCGGAGCTTTGTCACGCTTCCCAGTGACCTCTAGAGAGGAAATGCGCGGTCAGGCTTTTCCAAATGCGCTCGATAACCAATCTGTTAGAGAACACCTCGCCCAACGCATAGGTAACTATGGCGAGCTAGCTAATGAACTCGATAAGAATGAATGGCTCAAGGAGTTTAGACAGGCATTTAATAGCAATGACGCTTCACAGTCCTTAATTACATTCGACAGTATTGCGTTTGCACTTGGACAATATCAAGCATCTGTAAACCTAGTAAACTCTCCATGGCATGATTATTTGCGTGGAAACCAAAATGCGATGACCCAAGCACAAAAGCGCGGCGCAGCGCTATTTTTTACGCAAATCAGTGATGGAGGTGCGGGGTGCGTAAATTGCCATGGTGGCACCCGATTTAGCAATGATGGTTTTTTCAACCTTGCATTTCCTCAGTTTGGTATTGGTTTAAACGAACACAATTCAGATGAAGGGCGGTTCTTAATTGATTCTGAGCAGAGGAATATGTTTGCGTTTAGAGTACCTAGCTTGCTAAACGTCGAGCTAACAGCCCCGTATGGACATTCAGGCGCTTACGAAACACTCGAAGAAGTTGTTGCACACTACGTTGACCCACAAAGTGCAATTAGTGGTTTTTTTGAAAAGGGCGGAGCTTGTGGCCTGCGACAATTCACTCAAGATCAACATTGCCAGTCACTCAACAATAATGCGCTGGAAAATAGCCAAACCGCACTAAATCTATTGCAATTATCTCCATTTGTCGCGCCACCGTTGAATACAAACCAACAAGCAGATCTCGTCGCATTTTTAAAAGCACTCACCGACAAATGTGCCAAAGACTCACGCTGTATTAGAAGATTCGAGCCAAGCCCTAGAACACCCGATCCAGATAATCTAAGGCTCAAGGTCCAAAATATAATATTAGGACGTACGTAACAAAAGGTGGCTTAGCCACCTTCTAACTACTTGGTAATTTTATATTTTAAGGTTACGTTGTGGTAGGGCAAAAAGCCTCTCAAGCCAATATGCCAAGTTCCCATTTGTGCATTTTGTATTTGACATGACTCGTTACTTCCCCATAAATATGGACGGCAATCAAACTTATAAAACTTAGGTTTTTTACCATGTCTTAAATACAGGTCTGCCTCTCCATTACCCTCAATGCTGACTTCCAAATTACTATATCCTTCAGGGACTTCAACAACAGTTCGCTGCCACCAAAACCAGCCATAAATATTGTCGATTTTACCTTCAATCACCGGGTATGGGTCCTGTGTATTTACCTCGATTACAATCGGGTCATGATCAGATGAACGATAAGCATGGTCCGCGTATAGCGATTGCTGATGTTTGTCTGACTTGTATTCTACGTTATAGTCTAATGCAACAGGTTCGTCTGCATTAATGTGCCAATCTGAAATAGCGACAACCTTTGCTGTCATAGAGTCACTGGCAAATGCATGGTCTAGGCTTCCTAAGCGCCCTTTAAATACGTAAGAGTAGCTATTCACATCCCCGTTTATAATATCCCTTAGATTTGAGTAGCCATTTGCACTCATCTGCCTGATTGGGTCTTCCAAATTGTAAGCATTAAAATCCCCCAATATCACAGTGTCATCGTCTTGAACGGTAGTTGGAGTACCAGCTAACCAAGAATGTAACTCGTTCACAGCATTTACGCGAGCTTGATTCCAACAGCCTTGCCCATCGTTCTGATCCTGATCTAGACCTTCTGCTCGACTGCAGCTACCTTTAGAGCGCAGGTGAGCAACTACCACGTTAAATACATCGGTGGTAGATAAGTCCTCAAAGCTCTGCATCACTGGTGGGCGATTACCGTAATCAAATGGGACAACATCTGTGAAAGCAGGCACACCTACTTCTTTTACTTTATTGCTGCGATAGATTATCCCTGACATTATTGCATCAGTACCTACAGAATCAGTAGCAAAGTTAACGTAACTATAGGTATTTTGTGGGTCTGCTTCGCTTAGTGAGCTGGCCAACTCAGCGATTGCGCTGTTTTCACTAAAGCCATCGTTTTCAACTTCTAACAGCCCAATGACATCTGCATCTAACGTCACCAATGCAGCCATAAGTTTGGCTTTTTGGCGTTGTAATTCTTCTAGTGAGTCTGCACCACGTGATGTCGGGAAGCCGCCGCCTAGCCCATCACCATTAAAAAAGTTCAGCACATTCATGCTCGCAATTCTTAAGTTACCTTTTTGTGTGACTTGAGGAGAATCGTTACGAGGGTTTTCTTGGATGAAGTTTGGCGCTGTGATCGGATGAATTCGATATTGAGAGAAACCATATCCGATCACACCTTCAACGCCGCTCACCTTATCACCCAATCTAATCGTATTGTATGCATCAAGCTCAGGTGTCGGGTAAGGTATTATTTCCGGGTTTTGCGCTGTCGAGCCATCATCCAAAGTAATTTCTTTGCTCACATTCAGGCGCTCGATAGCATTGGCCGCTTCCCCAGGCAATGCCACTTGAGTACCTTGATACAAACGCTCAGAGCCCAGCTTTAATTCTCCGTAGCGCTTTAAGCCGTATGTGTCATTTACAAACAGCTCGTTGGTTATGTTCACAAGCATACCTTCATACGCTTCCAAACCAGACTCTACCGGCAAACTAATGTCTACACTCACCACCGAATCTGTACCACAAGATATTGCGCTACTCACATTTGAAATTTGAGTTTGCCCATATGACTCCCTGACGCTACCGGATAATTTAATCACTTGCCCTTCTACAATTGACGCGTCTTGATATGAAACAAATATACCTTCAGAAGTCAGTGGGTTGTTATCCTGCTCAAAATCTTCTTCTTGAATGAAAAACCCTTTTAATTGGCCATCTTCAACAAAAGACGCTGTTACCACCCCTTGAATTTCAACTTGTTGACCCACTAACGGACTTTCAGAAGATTCGCCTTGAATTACGTGAATTAAGACGTTGTTTTCATTACAAACAAGTACTGGTGGCTCAGTTGGATCTGTGGCATTGTGAAGACCAATATTTGAAAAATCGTCCTTTGCAAGTGCTTCCCACTCTGTAGATGGTAAAAACACATCATCTACAACCGTATCTCCTGCTACAACAGAACTCATTCGGACTAGTGATTTGTCTTTTGTGGAAACGCCTTGATCAGTCCACGCTGAACCCGGATCGAAACCTACTTGTCCAATACTGTCCACAGCACCATTGCTATTTGACAACACAATGGCATCATCGCCGTTATACCAACTGCCGTCTTTTTGTTGTTGTGCCTTGAGTCTAAGCTCTTCTGCCGCTCTGGCGTGCACTACAACATGTGTAGCTTTTGGCAACAATGTGCCTTCAAGCGCAATGCTGGTTCCCGCTGTAGATTTACCGTTAAAATAAAACTCAAGGCGATAGCTACTCAAATCGACTTCAGATTCGCCGCTGTTGTAGAGTTCGATTGCTTTGTTATAACTGCTTCCTTCGACATATTCAGAAATCATGATCTCAGCATAAGCGGGTGCCATTAAACACGCGACTGCCGAAGCTAGTAGAGATTTTTTGAACATAGTTATTTCCATTTACTTTGGTTTTTAATGAATTATTTAGTAATAAGGGATGTAACTCTATATGAAAAATATTTCAATTGTAATATTTTTGTATCTTTTTTATTGAATTTAAATTCATTTTTGAGCATCGAAAAGTGTTTGATTTTCACAGCTCTAACTATTTAGTTTTAGTCTAATAAATTTAAATCAACCGCAAGACCCCATTACAGGTCCACCTAATAAAGTGTCTCACTCTTATGACCGTGAGTACAGAAACAATATTCAAGCGAGTTTCAAATGAACAAAATAATTATTGATATCTTATAACAATATGAACTCCATTTTACGTGGTGTTTTTTTGACCACCAGCGCAAAACTAAGTTACTGTCTAAAAGTCAATTAAATTGACTAACTCTGAAATAGCGAGATCGTCTTGAGAGGCTCAGCGTATTTAATTACAACGCTGAGAAGGCAGTAATGACAAAGGCTCTTTCAGTAACAATTAGTTACTCTCAGCTAATTAGATCACAACATGTAAAGAAATTTCAAAAAAGGAAGATTTAATGGAAACGAAAAATCTGATGAAACTCGCCTTACTATCACTACCAATGATGATCGCGGCGCCGGCAAATGCGCACAAGGAACAGGGCATTATTGACACAAATACTCAACAAGAATTAGTGGCCAACATCACTCTCAATCTTGATTGCCAAGCCCACCCAGAAGCACTGCAAAGAGCCGTCTCCTTCAATTACCTCGAGCAAACAGTAAAATTCGTGGTTTCAGGAGAATGCGCAGGTCCAATTGAAATTAAGAATAGTCGATTCGAAATTATCAATGACGCTGGAAGAACAGGTTCAATACGAGTTAAGCAAGATCAGGAGCACGTACAACAGAGTGCGGTATTGGTTCGGTCTGGTTCGGTTGTACTTTCGAACATCAATATCGATGTACCAAATGATATGCCTGCGGTTGAACTTAAAGCCAACAGTGTTGGGCAACTAAAACAAGTTACCACTAATGCCAAATCAGCAAGCGAAGACTCAATCCAACAATTTTTGGTCACTGACAATAGCACAGCGTATTTTGAAGGTTTCTCAGGAAATTCCGTTGGAGTTTATGGCAGCTCTTACGCAGAGTTTACAAAAGCAACTGACCAAATCAAACTTAGTGTTTTCGACACCTCTTCAGCAAAGTCGAACGACAAAAACCACTTTAGCTCAGTTCAGGTCGCGGGGAATGGATATTTCTTAGCTGACAATCAAAGTAACATCAATTTACTTATGGTTTGGAGCAAAGGAGCTGCGGAAATCAACAACAAAAGTCGAGTGGGGGAGATCATGATGGGCGGGCAAACCCACTTTGCTGCTTACAAAGAGTCGACTATTGCTGGGCCTTACGGGATATGGGGGAATGTTGTATTTGAACTAGAGCATTCAACTGCATATAACTGGAAGGCTGTAGATAAGCCTTATTCAATTATCATTGGGAACAATGCCAATGTGAACGGCAAGTTCTACCCAGGGTGGAGCTGGACAGGTCAAGCAAAATAATGATGCCTTGCCTAGAAAGAGAAGGCTAACTTCTCTTTCTTATGATAAACCAGACGCCATAACATTTAACTAATATAATCTATATAGACACAAAGTTTCGCAGTGTCGTTGCCAAATAGCGGAGAAGAGCAAACAACCGCATTGTGTTCTTGATCTAGCCAATTTTTACCTTTCATCAATGCAATATCGCCATCACACAATGTGTTTACATTACACTCTTTTGGCTTTTTAACTGCTGGAGTGAATTGGCCTTTTTCAAGAGGGTAGTATTCGACGAAGCCGTGCTCCAACCACCTTTCTCCACTCCCACCTAACGTGGAGAGCATTCTCACAATACCGTTTTGAGAATGAAAAGCCGGGCTCATAGCATAAGTGCAGGGGAGGATCCTCAAACCAATTTCTTTTGGTTCAAGTAAAGCATCAAACATGCAGAGCATTAATTCAATATGTTCAACCAATAAATTACCGTGCGCTGTACCTACAAACACGTTTTTAACTTGCTCTGACAGTTCTTCATTAATTGCACCTTGATACTGGAAAGCGTGATCTGGCGCTTTTTTAACATAATGAACCGCTGCACGGCTTTTAGCCCAAGTAGCGGGTGTGCAATAACAGGCGAGTGCTGTGTTAGGATCATAAATCTCTGAAAGGACGCTAGCGGACTCATCAATAAGATATTTAGTGCTTTGTGTTTGAGCACAAACTTCAGAATTAACGCTCATAAACCTACATTGTTATGTGATAATATATCAACACTATCACTTTCGACGACCGAATTGAAGTGGTTACAGTAATTTATTGAGAATACGAATTAATATCAGTCAAAATGTATCTGCTTAAAAGAACTCGAAGGCGGGGCTACCGCCACATCAAACTCAAAAGCCTAAGCTAAAACCATGGACCATCAGTCAATCTTAAAGTTATCCATGGTTCTTTGTAAGGTATCACTGTTCAACTTCATGTCTTCAAAAAGTTTTTTCAAGGCTATTGATGTCTCTAATTCGTCTGTTGCAGCATCAAGCACAGCTGACGTGTTAGTTGATATGTCCTGTGCAACGGTAGATTGCTGTTGAGCCGCTGTCGCAACGGATGTTGTCAGCTGCTCAACGTGATTACTATGTTCGCTCACTTGCATGGAGACCAGCCGAGTTTCTTCTATTTCACTCATGATTTCGCTGGCAAGTTGAGTGTTATCTTTTATTGCATTAACAACACTCTGGCTAATTTCATTTAAGTTACTCAATAGTGATGAAATCTGCTCTGACGATTCTTTACTATTGTTTGCAAGGCCACGCACTTCATCTGCGACAACTGCGAAACCGCGGCCATGCTCACCAGCCCTAGCAGCTTCAATGGCAGCATTTAAGGCGAGTAAATTTGTTTGGTCAGCAACACTGCGAATAGAGTCCAGTATCGTGTTTATTTCCGCCACTTGCTTTTCCATATTTGCGGCCATTTCATTGACCGTATCCATGTGATCAGACAGGGTATTCATTGCATCCAAATTTCTTTGATTGTCTTCTAACAGCTTTTGAGATTCGTTGTTAAGCTGATCGCTTGCAGCCAAAGTGTCGGAGGCTGAACGAGCAATTTCTTCGCTGGTTGCCGCCATTTCTTCAATTGCCGTCGCAATGCTCGACGCCATAGTTTGGGTTCGCTGCGCCTCTTCGTTGACATGACTTGCCGCCTTATCCATTTCGCCCCCCAACTCTGTACCAACTTTTATAGATTTGGATAAACCGACAAGTAAATCTTTAAAAGCATATACGGTATTGTGAATGGATTCGGAAATTTGCCCCAATTCGTCGCTGGTTTTCAGTCGTACATCTAAAGTCAAATCACCTTCTTTGGCGACTTTTTCCAAAATACCTGTTAAATGATGCAATTCATGCTTCAAAGATGATACTAAATGCATGTTGATCACTGCGATTATGCTCATGGCCAGAATGAAAGCTATTCCAATAAACATACTCTGGCTAAGCAAATCGCTTTTCACCTTGGAACTGTGATTTAACGTTTTAACCCACTGACCATCGAGAATTTTTTTAACCGCAACGATTTGATTTGTGGCTTTAGGAAACCATTCATTGCTTGATAAAAGCGTATTGAAATCAGGGTTGTCTTCTATTAATAAGTAATTTATTACTTTATCCAGCTCCCTGGCCGTTGTATCAGACATCGCTTGATTGTATTGCGCAAGCTGCTCTCCCTCTAGTATCGCTTCGAGCTGCTCTTTTAGCACACCGAGTTGCGTTTGATAGTAAGTGAGCTCGCCTCTGAGCTTTGAGCTTACTTGCTTTTTGGCCAAGACCCCATTTATCTTCCCTCTGATCTGACCTTTGCGCTCTTTGCTTTTTGCCAATAAAAACGCAATTGATAGCTTTGAAGCTAAATCTCGATTGCTGATATAAGCTTGCATTCGGATAGCTGTGTCAATCGCGACTTGATTCAGGTGGCTGTAATATTTAAAAGCACTTTTACTGTTTAAGTTGTCCACTTCACGCCTGACAGCGGATTTCCCTTGGAGCTCCCTAAATAAGAACGGAAGCCATTTTTGTACTTTTTCGTCTTCCTTGAACTGCCCCGAGTATAAGTCTCTGACTACTTTCACAGCGTTATCTGCCTTTATCCTCTGCGCTGATACGAGTTGTCTTTTATCTGCACTCGGATTTCCTAAGTAACCAGCTGACAATCCTCGCTCTACTGCATGATGGTGTGCGACTTTCTCTATAGCATCTAAGAGCTTTATATATTCTATATCCTGCAGTGTCGAGTTGTAGTCTTGCCAGTATTGCGATGCAATTTTGAAAAGTAGGATAAAGATGAAAATAACAAGTGCGAGAGAGCTAATTATCGTCAGTTGCAAAATGGATAAGCGTTTTAGCAAATTCATTCAATTTCTCCGAGGCGTATACCTATTGCCAATCTTAAGCGGATGGCTACTAATCTTTCCTTAAGTTAAAAGATAGTCAAAATAACCAGTTCGTCATAAGTTTCTTCACGTAAATAGTCACTTGTAGAGAAATATCTACTAGTAGGTTTGTGTACTTTTATCGTTAGTACCAATTATTTAAGCAGCTGTAACAGAGTGTAATAGTAACCATTCTCAAGCGCACTAGGCTTCTATCATCAGCACTAACCATGCAAAATCGCAGTTTGGGATTAATGAAACCTATTAGGGCTGAATAAAGATAGCCACAATGTATTGTGGCAACACCTTATACGGATATGGAGTTTAAATATGAAAACTTTAGCAAGCATTCTACTCGGCGCGTTAACGACCGTGTCATTTTCGACACTTAGCGCACCAGAGTCTTATGGCATTTTGTTTTTGGATAGAAGCGGTTCTATGATGACATTGCGACCCGACAAACAATCTCGATGTGCCTACTCAAAACAGCAAGCCATTAGTAAAGCGACTAAGTTCTTTTTAGATAGCTCGATAAACGGCCAGAAGTTGAATGTCAAAACCTTTAGTAGTGGTGGCCAAATCCAATCCATTACCAATGGATTTGTTGACTTCACAGGTGCGTTTATGGCGCTACAACAGCTTGATGGAGAGGGATGTCGCGGTGCCACAGCACTTGCCGAAGCCATGTGTGATGGTGCTGATGAATTACGTACTAACTTTTCGGTAGAAGCCAGCAGAGGCGCATTGCTGCGCGTGTATGGCTCTAGTGATGGTGACGAAAACGCGAGTCCTGTGACACATTGCGGAGGCGCTAATTGGCAAGCGAATGTGACCGCTAAGTACTTAATGGAACTGCCACAAGTGCAATTTAACGCAACCATATACACAGGCACCGTACAGAGCATAGCAATGTCAGATAAACTAAATGCAGCGATTGCAAATGATCTCCCTGCTTACGCTATGTCGCCTAATACCTATACTAAAAATGTACCCACTTTTGATTTTCTCAAGCAGCTTGCAGCACAAACTGGCGGGACAGTGGAAGAAGTCAGTGATAGTGATGGCGGCGACCCTGGAGAATGGTAAACAGCTGCACTTTTAATTTCTCAATAACGCTTTTCTCAATTTATTGAATGGAGAAGCGTTATTAGTTGTGATCAGATAGCTTTAAATATTCAAAAACTTAAACACTGTACCAGCAAGAATGGGGTGATCTAAGTTCCTATTAGGTGTCTTAGAAAATGAAGATCTCGTTCAATTGACGACAGTAAGATGCTGAGAGAGGCTTAATTGGGCCTGTCTTCGTCAGTCTGGCTTTTACGTTTTTTGAACTTCTCTTTATAACGATCCCCGTATAAGAAACACAAACAAATTAACAGTAAAACAAGAATTAGAAATACACTTCCGCTATACGAAATAACCATAGCCTTGACCCAGTTCATTACACAACTTTAAGTATAGTAAGTTTAGGAAGAGGACCCAGCTCTTCCTAACAATTTAGCCGCTTGAACCTGAGGTTATCGACCTTAGACAAATAGGGCCGGACGATCGGAGAACTTGGAGAGATTTGGAAATACTTGCGCCAGTTCAGTCTCTGATAACCCTAACCAAGCGCCCAACGAAGCGGCATATTGATCTACAGCCATCGTTGGTATCAACCGACCACTACCCGCATCCAATTCATGACCAAATTCAGCTTGTGGAACGTCACCGAATATCGTTCCACCATTTATCGCTCCGCCCATAATAAAGTGATGTGCACCCCACCCGTGATCGGTACCATCACCATTAATAGCCAAAGTTCTTCCGAAGTCCGATGCGGTGAACAAGGTGACATTGTTGCTCAACCCCATACTTTCCATCGACGTGTTGAAAGCAGCTAACGCCGCATCCAAAGCACTTTGTAATTTTGGTAAACTTTGAGCTTGGTCGGAGTGCGTATCAAAACCACCCATTGTCACCACAAAGATTTGTCTTTTTGTACTTAACTGTTCTCTTACCGCCAACGTACGTGCAACAGACTCCAACTGCCTGCCTAACCTTGATTTTGGAAACTCACCTACGTTCACAGACTGTCCTGAAATCGCTTGATTAAACATCTGATTGGCATCAAATGATTGGCTAATTTTCGCAGAAAGATCTTGCTGTAAATAGTTAGTCGTCTGATGCCCGCTTGCGCTAAAATGTGCTTGTACTTGCTCATTGCCTTCAAAAAAATCAAGTGCATCTATGGTTGCTGCACGACCATCATTCACGTGGTAAGGAGTTGTATTTGTGCCAGTTACAAGTAGCTCTGCACTGGATGTTGTGATTGCTGAAAATGTGTTCGTTTGCACGGTTCCTTGATTAATTAAGGCATCATTCAATCGACCAGCCCAACCAAACTGCGCCCCCTCAGCTTTACCTGACATCCAAGTACTTTGCTGATCATTGTGGGAAAATAGCCTTGACGGCAGTTTCGCCGTTTCTTGGCGAATACTCGTCGCTGTAACATTTTCCAATAAAGGCCCGACGTTACCTACAACTGACAGCTTGCCTTGCTGATATAGACTAGCGATGTTTGGCATTTCTGGCGGTAACGCAAATTGGCGATCGGCAAATCGAGAAGGTGTATTAATTGGCAATATGCTTCCCAGATCGCGCTTAGTCGCATATCGGTTGAGTAAAGGCGCTCTTATTTGTGCCCATTTTTTATAGCTATCACCATCAAAGGGAATGATTGTATCGTGATTATCCATTCCGCCGTACAAAAAGACGCATACAAGCGCTTTATACTCTCCACTATCGTTAACTTGGGTACTAGCTAGCACTTTTCCCATATTCAAAATAGAAGAAGCAACAACTCCTGCACTGGCTGATTTTATAAAATTACGTCTATTCATTGCCCATTCTCCTATTTTTGTACCAAGTAATCAGGTGATGACATCACCATTAATATGCCAAGTTGTACACGAGGTAAAAGTCCATCATCCTCATCGGCTTCAACGGTAGCTAAAACATCTGATATATTTTTTCGGCTTCGCTCACTGAGCTGTTGTGCGCTCAATATCACGTCCAAATAATCAACCAATGCACTCGGTTCATCTGCAATGGCGAGTAAGGGTTCGTAGTCTGGTTTAAAGCTTTCCAGCGCCTGTGCAATATCAGCTTCAATTCCCAACTCCTCTAACTCATTTTTAAGCTCCTCGAGATCCGCGTCCTGTTGCTGCCCGGTAATAAAGAAGGTCATAAAATTTACATACCCAGGAATTGAACTTGCATTAGTAATTTGTAGCTCTGGAGCCACGAGACCTTGTGCTGCGCTCACACTGCCGGGAGATTTGTAACCTGGACGAAAATAATTGAATACACTGGGTGCTCGGTAGGGGTGTTGGCCAAGCGCTGAACTGGCACCAGTTTCCCACAAGAGGCTCACAAACTGAGGGGTTACATTTTCTACATTAAATGCGCGAGCCCACTGAGTAAAACGCAAAATTGGCTCACGTATTTTCCCCCCAGTTTGTGCCGACAGTGTTCGGGCTTCTTGATCAAACAAAATAGCAGCCACAGTTGCTGTCAGATCACCTCGCTGCTGAGTACCTACCTGTTGACCATCAGGTAACACAAACTGACCAGATTCAAATGCGGTTACAACACGCCCAACATAATCTGGACTTGGATTAGATGTTACTAATCTTTGTATGAGTTGCTTTGTCACAAATGGCGCTAAGTTTGGATGTGCGTAAATATGATCTAGAGCTTGGGTAATTGACGCTCTTGCATCTGTGCCTTCTGGGATAGTAAGCTCTAAGAACGATTTTGCTTTTTCTGAATGTGATTCGGAAAATACTGCCATGGGCATACTAAATCTTTTGCCGAGTGGGGCATCTGGATCTTCTTCGTCCAAATTCAGGCCGGTGAATACTCTTGCCAATCCTGTAATATCAGTATTGTTATATAACTCAACTTTTTCTCCGCTATCGTTTACCTTCTCTGTGCCATCATTGTTTAATGCAACAACGCCTAACGTAAACAACTGCAATAACTCTCTCGCATAATTTTCGTCCGGCATCCTGCCAGTTTGCGCATCGCCTTTTTCACTGCCCATATAAGTTAAATAATGACCCATGGCAGGAGAGTAGGTGACTTGTTCCAGAATCGTTCTGTAATTACCAAATGCATTTGTGATAAGAATATCTTGGTAAAACGCCACAGCTTCTGGTACATCAGTCAGTACTTCACCCCCTCCATTTGAAACCACTAAGATCTCTGAAAGCGCAAACGCAATACGTTGTCTGAGCTGATCTTCTCCACTAATCGCGTTTCTCCAAAATGAAAAGCTAGTTTGTTCAATGTAGAACAAGCTAAAATCATCCTCTGGATCGGCTGGAGCTGCCGCTTCTACTCCTGGTAAAACCAAACTCGCTGGCAAAGCCAATTGATTGACAAACCACTCCGATGCACTGGTGCTCTCTAACTCATTTAATTGACTTGGCTGAACACCAAAGGTAGCTTGCTGAATAAAGCGTGACACTTCAATTTTAGAAGAAAACGTAGTGTCATCGCCTGAAGGTTCTTGATTGTTTTCATCCTCATTTGCTGAGTTTTCACCGTCGGAAGAATTTTCATCTTCATCGCTATTGTTGCCGTTGCTCGCATTGCTATCACCGCCGTTATTCGATTCACTCCCATTATTGACAGGATTGTTATTATCTTGCGCACTGCTGGTGGGTTGATTGGTTGTATTAACTTGGCTTTGAGATGTGTTATTTTGCTCGCTGCCGCCGCTTCCACAGCCAGACAGCAAGCCAACAAATAAAGCTAATACAATACTTTGTATATATTTTTTTATGTGCATAATTTAGCCTTAAACATAGATCAGACACTATTAGTTTAGAGCTAAATGACGCTTTTATGTTTTACACCTTGCATACATTCGTCATACAAAATTGTATGAATCACAATATTTAGTTTGAAATTGGCACTTCGATATTGAACACAGCACCTTTTTGATCTGACAATAAACATAACTTGGCGTCATGCACATCACAAATTGCTTTAACAATACTCAACCCGAGACCATTACCGGGTTTTGACCTACTTACATCCGCGCGATAAAAGCGCTCAAATATATGAGGCTGATCTTGCAAGCTTATACCGGGGCCGTCATCGCCGACTTGCAACAACGCGCTACCTGTATGACTTTGCAATCTAATCCAAACATTTGCAGACGAATGACTATACTCCAAAGCGTTTTCAAACAGATTGCAAATTAATTGACTTAATAAATCACTATCGCCAAAGCAATACACATCATCAACTGTCGACAACTCAAGCACTCGTCCGCTGTCTTCGAAAACAGGTTGATAGCTAAGCGTGAGGTCAGTTATTAGTTCCGAGAGATTAATCTGAATAAAGTTGCTCTTATGCTTTCCGGATTCAATACTATTGAGCCGCACTAGATTGTTGAATGTAGATATCACAGCATTAAGATCTTCACTCGCACGAGTAATATGCGCATCAATTGCAGTGTTGTCTCCCAAATCTTGCCGCATAGATTGTAGGCGGTTTGCGACTCTCGACAATGGCGTTTTTAAATCATGAGCAATACCGACAGACATGGTCTTTGCTCTGCCATGCAAAAAAGCTATTTGGTCTAACATTTCATTGGTTGCGTGTATTATGTCTCTGTGAAGCTCCATTTTATTATCGAGATTAAGGCGAGCTGTATCAGGGGATTGCCCAATCTCAGATAACCTTTCAACAATTTGTCTTGTGGCCTGCTTGCTATTTCCACCAGCAACTATTGATAATATAAAATGACTCACTGCGGCAATGCTTGCCAAGATAAGCCCAAAACGAACTAAAATTGTGGACGTAAACTCATGTTCATAACTTATGGGTTGAGCAATGCTTAAGTGCTGTTGTTCGTCTAATTGAACGGTTAGCGTCAATAGCTTGAAACTTTTATTCGAGTCAAAATCCAGTGTCTGCCATTTTGCATCAGGTGAAATAGGTAACGTCAGTTCAGTACCAAGTGCCAATTCGTTATCAATAAACAAAGCAAAAATTGCATCGTGCTCATTTAGCCTCTCAAGACTTTCTTTGCGGTCCCACATAGTATGGGGTTCCAAATCAAGTTCTTCCAAAATGCTATCAAGCCCTTCTTCTTCATATCGTGACTTAACTTCATCTAGGTATTCTGTTAATTCGATTTTCTGGTTAGCATCTATTGCAGATAACACAATCAATGAAGTGATAGTGATTGCACTGACAACGAATATCGTCACGACAGCGCTCGTTTTAGCTGCATTGAAAACAAGTGAGGAGTCTTTAATATATTTAATCATTAGAAATAATGTAACCGCAGCCGCGAACCGTCTTGATCAATTCGATGTTAAAAGGTTTGTCGACCTTATTTCTCAACCTACTTACGTGAGTTTGGACCAAACTGGTTTTAGGGTCAAAATTGAAGCCCCAAACCTTTTCAAGAAGCATAGTTTTTGTGACCAATTGTCCTGGGCTCTGCATTAGAAATTCCAGAATCTGATATTCCTTTGTATTTAAGTCAATGACTTGGCCATCTCTGGTGACTTTTCGACTCGTTCGTTCGACAATAAGGTCCCCCAATCGAAGAGACACCGTAGATTGTGAAATCGGTTTTCGCCTAGTGAGCGCCTTGAGCCTCGCGTGCAGTTCCGAAAACTCAAATGGTTTAACTAAATAGTCGTCTGCACCTGCATCTAGACCCGCAACCCTATCTGCGGTATCACCCAAAGCCGTTAACATAATAATGGGCGTCGTCACGTTGCTTGCTCTTAGGACCTTAACAGCGTCTAGACCATCCATATTAGGAAGCAGGCGATCAAATATAATTACATCAAACTCTGAAGAAGAAGCAGCTATCATCCCTTCACTGGCTGATGTTACGTGCAGAACAGATTCGCCATTCTGTAGCAATCCCTTTTTTATAAAAGAGGCAGTATCCATATCATCTTCAACGATGAGTACATTCATAAATTGGTTCTATTGTTGACTTTTGTTAAGTTTAACTCAATCGTTGCTAAAACGAAGATACAATTTTGTATGACTCAACATGCACATTGATGCAGATAGTTCTTCACATGAAACACATAATGTACTTTGCAGTGAAATACTCAAAATAACTCCTCACATAGAAATTAGTACACCTAAAATATTTTTTTAGAACCATAGAAAGTGGTGAAGCTAACAACGATTAACGATTTTAATTTGGTAAGCGAAACAAATCGCGTTTAATACGCATCAGGAAAGTATTGTCTGTATTATTCTTTATTGGCTAAACCGAACCGCAAAGCCTAGACCCTGCAAAAATAGACGTATCTCTTAACAGAAATGTTAATTTATCGCTTAAACCTATTAAATAAACGCATTAAAATTGTACAAACTTAGTAATTAATGGCATCGTGTAAAGAAACTTTATCAATGTCCGACTCTAAAATTGGAACGTTCTAAGAGCAAACCTACAATGACCCTTAAAATATCAGCTAAAAATTTGGCAGTTTTGTCATTTACTTCCGCTTGTCTAATTGGCTGTAGTGAGAAGCCAAATGAAGAAGTGTTCAATACGACAACACAGGACACACCAGAAACCAAATATGTTTCTGATGTCGTCAGTTACGTGAATCCCTTAATAGGTACAAAGGGGCCATTTAATCATCGTCAAGCAGGTAATGTCACTCCGGGTGCTGTAATGCCGTTTGGTATGTTTAATTTTGGTCCTGAACACGCATATACAGAAGACTTAATGGCTGAATCTGAGGGAATTTCAAAAAAGATTCTTGAAGAGAAGAAACGGGTACCGGTATCCCCTGGCGGTTACAACTATCAAGCAAGCCGAGTAAAAGGCTTTTCGTTTACTCGTCTATCTGGAACAGGTTGTCTTGGCGCATCAGGTGATATACCCGTTATGCCTTTTACGAAAGATATTACATTTTCACCTGCTACAGATCCGATAAACGGATATTACAGCGCAGCCTTTAGCCACGATGATGAGACTGCAATTCCAGGTTATTATCAAGTTGGGTTAGACAACGGGGTAAACGTAGAGCTTACATCGACCACACGCACAGGTATTGCAAATTTCACGTTTAAGCACTCAGATAACGCAAAACTCTTGTTCCGAACGTCCTATTCTCAACTAGGTAGTGGAGACGCATTTGCAAAAGTAGATCCAAAAAGCGGCGAAATTACTGGTTATGTGACTTCGGGTAACTTCTGTGGGTACTTAGGTGAGCACAATCGACGAGATTACTACACACTGCATTTCGTCGCTAAACTTGATAAACCAATTTCAGGTTCTGGCGCTTGGAAAGATGCAAAGCTGTCCGATGGTGCAACTTCATCAAAAGGCGCAATGGGTTATGGTGATAACGGCTGGCCGGACATTGGTAAAGGCTCCGGTGTTTGGGTCGACCTTGACATCAACGACGGAGAAACGGTCCAAATGCGCGTTGGTATATCTTATGTCAGTCTAGAAAATGCTAGAGAGAACTTAGCTAAAGAGCAAGGTGATACAAGCTTTGCTGCGCTTCAAAAGCAATCACAGCAAGCCTGGGAAGCCGAGCTATCCAAAATAAAAGTAGCTTCCGATGACAACAGCAAATTACGTATTTTCTATACCGCCTTGTATCATAGTTTGTTCCACCCTAATGTTTTCTCTGACGTAAACGGAGAATACACGGGCTTTGACCAAAAAGTACATACAATATCATCAACGCAAACAGCTCAATACGCTAACTTTTCTGGCTGGGATGTATATCGTTCTCAACTGCAATTGGTAACCTTATTAGATCAACAGCGAGGAAGTGATATCGCACAGTCGCTTTTTAACCAAGCAAATCAATTTAATGGGGTATGGGATCGCTGGACGCACAATGCAGGTCCAACTGGCGTGATGAGTGGTGACCCGTCAACAATCGCAATCTCTAATTTCGTTGCTTTTGGTGCAGACAATTTTGATGTATCGGGTGCTTATGCTTCACTGCGTAAGGCTGCAACTCAACCAACAGAATTTGATTTGACTGATATCGGGTGCCCGGTTTTTTGTAGAGGTCAAAAACCATCATTAGATGAATGGCAAAGCATTGGTTATATATCCGAACAATCCAACAGTTGGGAAGGCGCCTCAGAAACACTTGAGCAAGCATCAAGTTATTTTTCTTTAGCACAGTTGGCTAACCGCTTAGGAGAGCAAGATGATGCTTCACGCTTTGTCGATGAAGCAGGATATTGGAGAAATATCTATAATCCTTTGGCAACGGAATCATTAGGGTACATTCAAGGTCGCAACCAAGATGGAACATGGAAAAAAGAGTTTGACGCTTTTTCTGGTCATCTATTTGTAGAGGGTAGCCCCGCTCAATATCTTTGGATGGTTCCCCATGACGGTGCGGGTCTTTCAACCATCCTTGGCGGAGATAATGTCATGAGTGAGAGGCTTGATAGTCACTTCCGAAAAGCAGATGGTACTTGGGTGCTCTATCGTGACTCAGCGCAATTTGCAGATGTCTCAAATCAACCCTCAATTCTATCTCCATGGATGTATCTACATACTGGAAATGCCTACAAAACACAGCAGACTGTGCGTGAAACCATGGCGCAACTTTGGCTAGATACACCTGACGGCATACCGGGGCAAGACGACCTTGGCCAAATGTCATCTTGGTATGTTTTTGCGAGCCTTGGGATCTACCCCAAATATCCTGGACGCGCAGATTTAGTGTTATCAAGTCCTCAATTTACTCAAGCTAAAATCGGGAACTTAACTATAAATGCACCAAGTGCTTCTCGTAAAAATATTTATATTAACTCATTAAAAGTAAACGGTAATGACACCTTGAAAAGCTGGATTGACGAAACATATATAAACGAACCTGTTACTTTAGACTTTAGTTTAAGCGAAACGCCAAACCACGAATTTGGGAAAGCCGTTGAGCACAGGCCACCAAGTTACTCCCCAACAAACCTTAAAGAAAAGTCTATTCTTTAAACGTTTGTATTATAAAAGAAACAAAACAAGCATTGTCTTAACCTCTGACAACAATTTGGCACGACCTAATTCGTGCCAAATTGTTAACCCTAGTAGCTCTATATAGTTTTCTCTGTTTTTGCTCAAACGCCGCTTCAAATTAATCTTTGTATTAAGTAACCAAACTGTATTTAAAAACGCTGATAGTTGTGACTTAGGACGAATTTATTTTTAAGTACAGATAGCTAGCATAACTAAACAGGTTCAAGATAACCTTATGTATTTTCGCATCCACGCATCTATGCGATGCTCATAATTGTGTATCTAACAAATTAACGTTGATAACAGGAGGTTGCTAAAGGGACGCCAATAAATATAAATTTACAACTCCTTCTCGATGTCTGCGATTAAACTGCTCTATAACAAAAGTGGAAGAACAGCATCCTACTCATAAAAAAATACTATATACTTTATTACTGCTATAGTTAGTCATATCACAGACCATTTGGCGGCAAGGAAGACAATGGATAGCAAAGTTCCCCACTTAGTTACCAATGACTGTCTACAGATTCAATTTATCAGTGCCGCTATGCAAACGTTGCTTGGCGAAGACAATATAATAGGTAAGAACCTAAATCAGGTCTTTAATCTAGAGCTTATTAGCGGTGACTTTTCTCTTGGCCACTATAATAATATTCCCCTGAGCATAAAGAGATTTCCTTGCGAGACTGGGTATTGCTTCTTGATTCAGGAACATGACTCAAATAAAGAAGAAATGAGTTTTTTGATCGATGCCGTTACTAGTTCAAACATAGGCGTATGGCGCTACAACCTTGCGTCGCGATCTCTTTATCTATCAGACATTGCCAAAAAACTATTGGGGATTGCAGCACCAACCCCATTGAGTTGGCGGAAACTTCTCTCACTTGTTCATAAAGATGACCAAGCACTGTTCCCACTTTTCTTTGAAAATCATGTCCAGTTTGGGGTGCCACTGCAATTTGAGTTTAGGCTAAAGTCTTCAGGGCAAAAATCTTGGTTTGCTTTGAGAGGAAGTTGTACCAATAAGCCCGATGGAAAATGGATCAATGGTACATTGCAAGATTGCACAGCAGAAAAAACCACTGTGATTGCTCTGAACGATGCGGATGAGAGTAAACAATTGGCAATTGAAGCTGGCAAAATTGGAACATGGCGGGCAACGAAGTCGGGAGGTCAATGGCATTGGAAGTGGGACATGCTAGCCAACACAATTTTCAAGCTTGAACCCGAAGATATTGGGGATCTAAACAAGTGGGTTGAACTTCTTCACCCAGAAGACAAACCAAGAGTCAAAGAAGCCTTGGACGAAAGTTTAAAAACTGGCATAGAGTTCAAACAGCATTATCGAAGCATATTAAAAAACGGCGAAGTCATATACGTATTTGCCCAAGGTAGAGTCGGCAAAAATTATAAAGGGGAGCACTGTAGGATAGATGGTGTCTGTGTTGACCAAACAGAAATACACAATACTCAGCAGGCGCTAAAAAAACTAAATTCGGAGCTTGAAACACGTGTTAATGACAGGACCGCGGAACTTCATAACACCCTCCAAAAAGCCGAACGTGCGAATAAAATAAAATCTGAATTTTTATCTATGATCAGCCACGAACTCAGAACACCACTCAATGGTATAATCGGTGCATTGGATCTACTTTCTCACTATTCGCTAAGCTGCGAACCGAAAGACTTAGTGTATACAGCTTCAAAATCCGCCGACCACTTAATCACTATCTTAAATGACTTGTTAGACTTAAATAAAATAGAAGCGGGCAAGTTAGAACTAGAAACCGCTGTATTTGATTTGCCCACTGTCATTTCAGATGTAGTAAGTACATTTACAGCATCGGCTATAGACAAGGGCATTAAATTAAGGGTTTACGAAAATCAAACTGAAGTTCAGCCAATAAAAGGAGATATAAATAGGTTTCGACAAATTCTTCTTAACATACTGGGTAATGCGATCAAATTTACCAACAGTGACAGTGTACGCTCGAAAGAGATCACTGTTACATCGGGGTTTAAGCGTCTAAACATATATCAAAGTGAAATTACGGTGTCTATTTCAGATACCGGCGTCGGTATGAGCAAAGACACCATTAATAAACTGTTTACCCCATTTACACAAGCCGAAAAGTCAACCACAAGGAAGTTTGGAGGGACTGGTCTAGGACTCTCAATTTGCGGAAAATTGATAGATTTAATGGGGGGGCAAATCACAGTAACCAGTGAGCTGAGTAAAGGCAGTCAATTTACAGTCAAAGCGCCTTTTTGGGTCGAACTGAACGACAAGGAAACCCCTTTAAAAAGTGTACTCAACTGCTTCACCCTAGGGCAACTATCTATTGACAACCAACATGTGATTCAACTGCTGCAATCCACATACACAGTTACAATAATCCCACTAGAGTGCCAAGACATCATGTTTGATCAAAATATAGGAATAAATTTAGTTTTGACTGATGATTTTAAATCACTGTTAACACGTATTGGTATTCTTAACTCACTTGATAACTTAATGGTTTATACCGATTTAGAACAAGTCGCAAATTTTGAACTCACCTTCCCACATCTGGCTGTATTTTCAAATCAACCGCTTACCTACGCGCAACTTGTAAAACAAATCAGAACTCAGCAGCAAGATAACCTTGCGCTGGATGAACTAGAGTTTGCTATCGAGTCAAGCGATTCAGAACAAGAACAGCGTCCTATCCAGATGAAAGACGATGAAGGCTTTGGGCATCATGATATCTTACTGGTGGAGGATAACCCGTTCAATCAAAAATTGATTCAAACTCAGTTGGCAAAATTGGGGCTTTTTTGTGATATCGCGAATAACGGCGCTGAGGGCTTTAGTTACTGGCATAGCCATACTTACAAACTGATCCTAACTGACTGCCATATGCCTGAAGTAGACGGCTATGAAATGACAAAACAGATCCGTACAGAAGAGGCTAAACGAGAGAAACCCCCAATCCCTATCATTGCTGTGACGGGAGCCGCAATGCAAGGCGAGAGGGATTTATGTACTTCAATTGGCATGAATGACTTTTTGTGCAAGCCAGTTAGACTCACCGACATCAGATCAATCTTGGAGCGTTGGTATGAACACACAGCTTGATCAATTAAAAACACTAAACCACAACACCATTATTGAACTAGTTGGTGACGAGCCTGCTAAAATTCACAAGTTTCACATTGAATTTCTCAAACAATCATCAGCCATTTTAAGAACTATTATCCAATCGTTTAACTCCGACGATTTTTCTGAGATCAAAAATCAAGCACATTTTCTAAAAACGTCTGCAAAAGCTGTCGGGGCAGAGCGCAGTGCTTATTTTCTTGAAACAATTGAAAGTTACAGCCTTGAGAGAAACAAAGCTGCAATTAAACAAGTCATCATAAAGCTCAATGGCGAGTTTAAAGCGATAAAAAAGGAACTTACCTATGACCAGCATTAATCGCATTGCAAAACGCCATCCGGCAGTACTTGTGCTAACTCATCGAGAAGACGACGTTCAAGGTATTACAGAACTCATTGCAGAGCAAACCGAGGATTTTCGGTGTTTGGTTGTAAGAAAAACTGCATTAGATGACATTGAGCAGTTAGCACCTAAAGTCATTCTTTTTGCTTTGTCAGATGTAAAAAAGAGTATTTGCTTATATAACCTACTGATAAAAGAGAATAGATTAGTAAAAAATCACTACAGCGTCCTTTTGTGTAGTAACAGAGAGTCTGGTTTAGCATTTAAGTGCTGTTTGAAGAATTTATTTGATAGCTACTTTGTATACCAGCCTCTATATGAAAAGTTCCGACTACAACTCATCGTCTATGAGGGACTAAAACAGTTTACCAATACTGACTCTTATATCGAGTCGTTAGACAAAATAGTCAAAGATCAAAATGACGAGCTTAATTCGTTGATCGAATTGGGCTTAAGCTACAAGACTGCGGTGGTTGAAGAAATTAGTAAGAGCAAAGAAGAGGTGAACTCCATTAACCAAGATATCTTGTCTCAAATGCCTGATAATATAGACAAACAACTCCTTTCGGAAATTAATAATACGCACATTCAGCCACTACTTAACGCATTAGAAACATCACTCTCAACCAAACTCCTAGATCTGGTGAATGGATTAAAACAGTCTCAAGATTTGAACAGCCTTTTAATGAAGCAACTTCAACAACCTATCCATACAAAATGCGAGGATAACTCTGTTGTCTCATCGAGCGACAATGCATTTTTGGAAACGCCGACTAATCAACAGCACTCAATTTTATTGGTTGAAGACAACCATATATACAGAGAGATGATTAGCGATGTATTAAGCACAGTGGGTTATGAAATTGAGCAAGTCGATGACGGACTCGCGGCCATAAAAAAAATAAAACGTACTCAGTATGACCTAATCGTAATGGACCTCTTTTTGCCAAATTTAGACGGCTTAAATACAACAAAGCATATTCGCAACGTCGGTAAAAATATCAAGACACCTGTAATTGCATTAACAGGAAATAAAAACAAGCAGCTAGTGAAGAAATGGGCCGAGCATGGTCTCGATGGGTATATTCTAAAACCATCTACAAAAAAAGAGATCTTAGCGGTCGTCAATAAAGCAATTGGCCCTTAAGGGCCGATAAAACACAACTCTTAACACATCGAAAAACTGCCAGCCCTTACCATAAGCCATTGTTTAAAATGGATAAATAAAATTCAACTGAAAATCAACCGCACGTCAACATCACGTAATCACTTTGAACGCCGCGACAGATACTATACAGACCTCCACAAATGTGAAAACACAAAACACAATTTCGAGGTAACCATGACACAAAATTTCTGTTGTAAAATAGCCTTGGCTGCAATTTCTTTAGCCCTGTTTAGTAGCTGTGCTATCAATCAAAGTTCTATGTCGGACGGGTATTCATTTATCTACTCAGCTAAAGAAGGGGACAACCGATCTGTGTACCTCAGTGATCAATATGGCAGAGATCGGCTTAAAGTGATTGATTTAACGAACAACGACGGATACCCATCTATTTCACCGCATGGAAAAACCATCGCATTTTACGGCAAATACGATAACAACAGAACATGGTCGATTCATAAAGTGGATCTAGACGGAAGCAATGTAATAAGGCTTACTAACAAGCGTTTTGTCTGGGACAGTGCGCCATCATGGTCACCAGATGGAAGTAGCATCATCTTTTCCCGAGAATATAAAGGTGCAAGTAATCAGTGGCAAGAAGAAGTGTGGTTAATGGATGAAAATGGAAATAATCAGCGCCAGATCCACGCTTTAAAAGGAAGAGCTGCTAGTTTTTTACCTGATGGCAAAATCATATTCCAATCAAACTCCAAGCATAGCCAACTATTCATTGCTGACATACATGGTAACAATCAGGTTCAACTTACAGATACAAATTCAAGTAATCGCTCTCCTGCTGTTTCACCTAATGGTAAATATATTGCGTTTTTGGCTAATAGGGACGGTAACCAAGAGGTTTATGTGATGAACATAGATGGTTCGGATCAACGACGCCTTACATTCAATAATATAGAAGATTGGGATCCTGCATGGTCAGCAGATAGTAATTACATTTATTTTATATCACAAAACGAAAGCGACTTTTACGATGTATTCTCGATTCATCGTGACGGCTCCTCGCTAATCAAAATACTCAATAGTGGATCACAAGTTAACTCTGTAATTAACCTCGATACAACGCAGTTATCGAAGCTAAAGGAAAAACAATAGGATACGCCAAAAAGCAAAGACAGTACCATAACTAAATTAGCGTTATCCCAGGCAGGGTTTCAAGATTATACAATCCCATCAGTCAATGTTATCTGATAGATATAATTTGTAACCCTGAACAGCACACGACAGCAATGCGTAAGAGCAAAAATCAGGGAGGTATTAAAAAACATTAAAAAAATGTACATTTTTCAATCTAAATTAAGCATATTTAGCAATAAGAGTTAACCTTTATATAACACAACTATATAAATAGTCGGTAAAACAGCTAACCATAGCCGTGAAGTTAATAGCTTTTAGTTAAAAACACCAAATAACATTAGACCCCTAAGCTGACAGAAAAAATAAATAAGCATTTAAAACATGGAATTACAATTAGCTAAGCTCTTTACTTTTAGCACTCACTCGGCATAAATTAATTTTACTATCTGGATACTTGTAATATGTTACCCAATGATGCTATTAATGTTAAATAGCTTTTGCAGAAACATTCTGTAAGGGTTATTTTAAGTTAAAACTAGCTAAAATAAGGAAATAAGTAATGAAACTTGCACTAAAAAAACAAAAACTTAAGCAATTAAACAATGACAAAACTCTAGACAACAATGCTACACCTAACATCGTTGGTGCAGGTAGCACTTATAGATGTCGTCCGGCAGTATCTGAAACTGGTAACGGATTCTGGGCTTGCATGTGCTAATAGCTCATGAAAGTGAATAGAAGAGGTGTACAAGCACCTCTTTATCTAACCCTGTTTCAAGTTAAAAAAGAAACGGCGCTATTTCAATTTTCGGGCTCTTTCTAAGCCCCATCAGTTATAGACATACCAATATATACATCATTCTAATTTAAAATTGTAGTAAAGCCAGAACCTTGAAAAAGTATGCACGCGATTTAGAATGACCCAACCTTTAAACATCAAGAGGTTCAGTGAGTATTTCAGTCGACATGTTTAAAGTTCTTCTATTTTTAAATTTGAACAAAACGTGCGATACCTATAAACACACAATCACCCAACGAATCACGACTCATCTTCATAAATTCTATAAACACTTTTAATCTAAGGCATATACGAATATAACACCATAAAGCAAATAGACCTGATAGAACGCAATACATATGTATTTAAAAACTGGTGGATTCAAGGTGTAGTCACTAGCAACTGAAAAACGAGTTACTGCTCTAAAGGCCTTTGTTATCATCGCCATGTTCATCGAACGAATATTACTCTAAACAACTCACTTTAAACTTTAAAAAAGTTTGTCAAATAGGAGAAACTAACCAGCTCTCGACACGTACGCCTGATCATAGCAATGAAAAACTCAAAATAGCTCATTATCCCAAACATCTTAATAATAAGATAAAGTTTATATATTCACAATATTATATTGTTATTGGTACAACGATACACAACCAAGTTCAAACACTAAATTGACAAAACAGAACAACAATAAAACCCCAAACAACTAATATTAAATGCATTTTAAAAGAAAGTAATCACCCGCAAAAACTGATCACAAATCAATCAACATGATATTAATTTCATAAACCGCAAGATAAACCATTGCAATTATAAATAATCATGTTAGATTCAAAAACAGAATAAATAAAAATGTTTTATTAAAGGAAGAACGTTATGAAACTAAAAATAATGAAGAAAAAAATCAAAAACCTATCGGAAACAAAAAACATGCTTAATAAAGCAATGACACCTAATGTTGGCGGTGGTCGTGGTGCATGTTCAGGTGGTCCAGCTTGTATTATTGATGACCAGCCATCTGAAACAGTTACAAGTGGTGGTGTACCAGTTACTTTTTAAAGTACGAATATTTTAAATATGCCTGTTCTTTTCAGGCTTTGGGAGGCGCTTTTGCGCCTTCTTGCTTTCCCTTAGTTTTCTCCAAATAAATTCGTATCTTAGCTTTATCGAATAACACCTCTCAATATAATCCGCACCAGTTTCCAAGGTAAAATTTTCGTCCGTCATTGATAATATTTATTGTAACTATAATGTTGCATTAGTAGCATTTGCTCTATACCCTAGTTTTACACATAGGCAGTATGTTATGTGGACCTTTATCAACGAATTAACTAAGGAAAAGATAATGAAATTCATAAAGTGTCTGTTTTTGGTGTCTGTAACCATCAGTTCAATTAGTATATTTTCAGCCCCTTTTGAGGCACACAGCCATAACGAAAAACACTATTCGGACGATGAAGCGATGGCAGCCCAAGTAGCAAATGGCGCCCCTGAATCTAGGTTTTTAGGGTTTAATATCGAAGAAATAAATGGTGAACCTCATTTGTCAGCAACTGTAGCGGCCCCAAAGGGTCTTCAGTACTTGTACTTTGACATTGAAGCTTCACCGGTAGGGCTTCTCGCTTACAACGAAACATTCCCAAGAACACACAGCCAGACAACGTTAAAAGCAACCATCCCACTATTCGAAGCCCTTGAGAAAGTTCAGCGCTCGGATTTCATTGAAATCTCTTTAATTTCCATGGACTCAACACCAGGCTACCGCCTAAACTCGCTCAGATATAATAGACAGGCACTATTAGAGCTACTTGAAAGCGGATCTGATAACCAAGATTACAGCCTTGTAGTTCAGCAACCAATCGATAAAAAAGGGAATGAATATGGGGTTTTAGATAGCGTAATAAAATACTGTATGAACCACGACAGTGTTCGCTGCGACTATAGTTACCTTAACCACCCTAACTTTGACAAAGATGGTCCGTTGCAATTTGCACTGCCTTTTAAAGGCGAGTTTACACTTAACGCATACATCAATGAACTTAAGTTTCGCGAGGACCTAACCAGTATCAATCAGGTACTTCCAACAGACTTTGAAGTATGGCTTGATAATGACCTATTTGGATTAGGTAAAGATCGCTCTAATGCAAAAGCATTCCTGTCAAATTTCTTTACTCTTACACACAACAAAAACGCATTCACAAACCAATATCAAACTAAAGTTCAGTGGAACATTCCCTGGCAACATGCGACTTTTCAGCAAGGTGCATCATATAAACGGGCAACTCACGCGATCTGGTCCATGAATTTTGCGGTCCAAACAAATCGATATGGGAGCTTTCAAGAAGCAGCTCGTCAGGGGGTCTCTCGTTCCGAATATTTAAATGCAAATATCATTGAAAACATTAACTTTAGTGCATTTCAGGGCACTGCTGACAGCTTGCTTAAGTTGTCTCCCATGTCTGTAGAATTTTAAACTTCGTATTCATATAAACCAAATGACAATGGCATTTCTCCCCCATTGTCATTTCAATTATTTGCCTGAGCTTCTAGGAATGTCGCACTTGTTTGGGGCAACATCACAAAAAAGCATATTTCAACCCATGAAAATAATAAGCCCGTATTTGGCTAAAAAATTACCATTTTGTAAGTTTCGAGAAAGTTTCCTGAATTATTGTTTGCCTTGTAGAGACAACTTTTAAAAAAACATCGCCAAGTTAAAACTTTTAAGGACCATATATGAAACTTTCTAAATATTTGCTAGCACTAACAATGTCTGTGAGTTACCAAGTTCAATCAGAAGAAGACAGCGAACTAAAAATTGGCCTAGGTGGAGCGTTTGTTACACAAGATGAAGGGTATAAAGATGTAGGCAGCGAAACTCAGTTCGTTCCTGCCATTGCTATTGAATACGGTGACTTCAGACTACTCGGGCCTTTTGCTTCATATACATTTTATCGTAACGAATCGTTTGAGCTATCGGCAATTGGCATGATGAGACTAGATGGTTACGAGCAAGATGATAATGATTTATTTAAGGGCATGGAAGATAGGGACATGAGCTTCGATTTAGGTCTTGAGGCAGAGTTTGACACCGAGTTTGGTGAGTTTGCAATTAAATACTCTCAGGATGCCAGCAGCACTCATAAAGGATACGAGGCGACATTAACCTATGGCGCACCTTTTAGGTTCAAAAAGGGTCAAATCAAGCCCTACATTGCAGCCAATTTTGCAAGTAAGGACCTGACAGATTACTACTATGGCGTAAAACAATCAGAAGCTACTGCACAACGCTCATTTTACGAAGTTGACAGCGCCACCAACCTAGAAGTCGGGATCAGTAGTGATTGGTTTTTTGGACAAAATCACATGATTAAAGCTGATGTTAGTTACATGTCATTCGACACAACAATCAAGGACTCTCCACTTGTTGATAAATCTGGCACATTCCAACTGCTGTTGGGGTATGTATATGTATTCTAAGTTTATCTTTTCGAAGTTTCATGGAGTCTTATTCAGCACGCTTTGTATTGTAACGGGGTGTAGTCAAGCCCCACAGGCGGCTCATGATAATGAACCGAGTTCTTATGAACAGTCGACAGTCGTCGCAATACAAGTGCCATCACCAAACAAAATATTTTATGGCAAAGTGCAAAGTAATAGGGGGTACGATATGGCGCTATTCAATAGTGGTCGTGTCGAACTTATTGCAGTAAAGGAAGGTCAACTTGTCAATCAAGGAGATCTCATTGCACGACTATACTCTCCCAAATTAAGTACTCAAGTTCTAGAGAAAAAGGCAACCTTAAGTGCTGCACTGGCCGCGTCAGATGAAGCATTAAACGAGTACAAAAGAATTACTGACTTGCGAGCAAAGGGTTTAGCATCAGAAGCACAACTTGAATACGCGCAAAAAACAGCACAAGTGGCACACGAAAAAGTTAGACAAATGAAGGCACAGTTAACGGAGGCTAATAACCTATTAGACGATATATCCGTTTATGCAGCTCACGATGGCATTGTAGCTGCCCTGTACGCTAGAGAAGGACAATTCGTATCATCGTCGGTACCTATTGTTCGGGTAGAAGAAACTGGAATATTTAAAATTGAGTTTTTCATACCTGAGCGAGATGCAGTGACACTTGTAGCCGACGTAGAAGTACCGATCCACATAAGTGCACTAAATAAAAGTATAACTGCCACAGTTGCTGAAAAAGCAATCCCGAGTATCCATGGACCGTCTTTGTTTAAAATTACAGTTCATATTGAAGAGACTACGCCCGAACTATTAGGTCTAACCGCCCAATTAAGAATCAATACGACACCCGATGTCATCTACAGCGTTCATTCTAGCGCTGTTCGGTTCGACCCAAATGGCAATAGCTATATGCTAGATAAATCCCATGCTTTATATAAAGTGCAAGTTCTAGGCAGTAGAGGCGACAATTTATTGGTATCTGCCCAAGTTAGCTTGGACGAGATCGAATTCGACACTACACCAGAGACAAAAATAAATCGAAACCTGATGGCTGTAGTGGAGGTGGAAAGTGAGTGATAGCGCTAAACACTATTGGTTTCAAAACCCACGCCTCATCATAGGTATAGTCTTTATTCTTGCACTGGTTGGTTTTGCAGGTTGGTTCAGTGCAAGCGAGCAAGAGGACCCTCAATTTCCTTACCGCAACGGTTTTGTCACGCTCACAGCGCCTAATATGACCATTGCTCAGCTTAGAGATGCCGCAGTTGTCCCATTGGAGCGTACCTTGAGCAATATTGATGAAGTGAGTACCTATCAGTCCCGTATAAAAAATGGTAACGCAGTTATTAACATCGAACTTCACGAACATATTTACGATACCGATACGGTGTGGGAACGAATAAAAGACGATATAACAAATAAACAAAATGATATGCCAGGCATTTCTGCCAATATTGTGGACAGAGCACAGGATACGCAGGGCATCGTAATCGCTATCTCACAACCAAGTGATATATTGGCGAAGAGGGCTTTGGCCATCGAGCTTAGAACCGAGTTGGAGCAACTTTCAACTATTCGCAGTGTAAATCTCGTTGGCGATCCCCATGAACAACTAGTAATTGATTACACTCTAAATGCTATGCAGGAGTTTGGCGTAACGCCAGAACAAATTGCCCACAGGCTTTCAATTATGTCTGGGCGTGGAGCGAGCTTCCAAACCGGTGGTATAACAACCAACACCAACCCATTGGGAAGAATTCAATCAATTGATGATATCAAGAACAGTCAAGTGACCCTTGATAACGCCAACCCTGTTTCTCTATCTACCATTGCTGACATTTATTATCGTCCAAACCCGATAGCACCAGAGCAGTTTATGGTCAATGGGCAGCGAGTAGTCGGTTTAGCAATTTCGCTTCCTGCCAATACAGTTAGAGTTACAGAAGTAGGAGATGCAATCAGGCAAGTCGTAGAAAAATTTAATCAGAAATTTACCAATAGTCCTGCTAAAATCGTTTTGTTTCAGCCTAAATGGACAAAAAAACGAAAGTCTGACTTACTCAATTCTTTGGCAACTGGATGCATTGCTGTAGCTGTAATATTAATTTTACTGATGTCTGTCAGAACAGCTATTGTTGTGGTAGTCACAATTCCTGCAATCGCATTGTCTGCCCTTGGCTTTTTTACTGCTGCGGGTGGCGTTTTACATCAAATGACAATAGCCGGTTTGGTAATATCTTTGGGTCTTATGGTGGACAACAGCATCGTTATGGCAGAAAAGATCTTACAGTTAATGGATCAAGGGAAAAGCCGCTTTGATGCCAGCAAAGAAGCTGTAAAGGGCCTTTACAAACCTTTAGCAACAGCCACAATAACAACAATTGCGGCATTTCTCCCGATGTTGCTGGCAAAAGGCAGCGTCGCAGACTTTATATCTACCATCCCAATCCTCGTTATTTTGTGCATCAGCTTAAGTTATCTTATTGCGCTGTCATTTGTGCCAGTCATGGCCAATTATCTATTTCAAAGTCGCCCTAAGACAGTTCAAAAGCAAAGTAAATTTTCCGTAGTCGGAAGTCGCATTGCTCAATTTTCCTTAGCAAACCCCAAAACCGTCATTATTATCATGCTATGCATATTGGGGTTGATCCCTTTGTTGCCATCTACAGTCGGCGAGTTTTTTCCAAAAACCAATCGAAACCAAGGCTATGTTGATATTCAACTGCCCCTTGGAAGTGATATTACCAAGACAACGAGCGTTGCAAAACAAATAAGCGGATATATTCAAGCACTCGATTTTGTAACTCAAACGATGACGTTTAGCGGCTCATCTGGCCCGCGCTTTTATTACAACCTTGTTCAGCAACCAGGTGAAAGCCACATTGCTAGAGTCGTTTTTGAGGTCAAAGAAGGGACAAATGTTAAAGATGTGGTAGAGCAGCTCAACGCATTGTTGCCCCAAGTTTTCAACGGCGCTTTGGTACTTGCCAGAGAACTTGGCCAAGGGCCACCAATCGAAAGCCCCATCGAGATAAGGCTTATAAGTAGCCAAACAGAAATAAACCTCAAAGCTGCTGAAGAAGTTTTTATATTGTTAAGCAAGCAAAGTAACACTGCACATGTTCGAAGAGACTATAGCTATGGGGTGGCACAACTGAACATGTTGATTGATCAACAATCATTGAAACAGGCAGGCCTAAATGAAAGTGTATTAGCCGACTATCTTGCATGGCAAGGGACAGGACTGCACATTAGCGATTTAACTTTTAAAACAGAGCCCATCACATTGCTGTTGCAAGATACCAGCTCGGACCAAACTTTAGAGCGCATTATGTCGACACAAGTCGTCGATCATAATAAGCAATTTTTGCCTATTTCAGCATTTGCAAACGCGCGACTAATCGGCGAAAAAGCCGTAGAAACACGTCGAAATGGACGCGAAGAGCTGCGCATACTGTCAGACGTTACATATGGCACTGATGAAAGCATATTACTTGAATCACTTCAGCCGGAGTTATTTGCCATTGCAAAAAAGCATGGCGTCACATTGCAGTTTGGCGGGGAACTAGAAGAATCTCAAGAGGCAAATAGTGCGCTATTACTAGCGCTCCCCGCAGGTTTAATACTCTTGTTCATTGCCCTAATCCTACAGTTTAATTCGTATAAATTAACTGTATTAGTTATGATGAGTATTCCTTTTAGTATTATTGGTGCACCAATAATGCTGTCCTTTGTAGGAGTCCCGTTCGGTTTTATGTCACTGCTAGGCATACTCGCGTTGGTGGGGATTGTAGTAAACACCGCTATATTACTCATAGAAAAAACAATAGAAAGCATAATTGACGGGCACGATAAGGATATAGCAATAAAGCTTGCTGTATCAAATCGGTTACGGGCTATTATGCTAACTACAATAACCACGATTATCGGTATGTTACCTCTTACATCAGGAGAGAGCCCGTTATGGCCACCACTGGCTTGGACCGTAATCGGCGGCTTAATAAGTTCAACATTGATGATGTTGTATATTATGCCAATATTAATGAGTTGGTTAATTGAACCAAATCGGTATAACAATCGAATAAATGTGAGCTAACAATAAAAAGGATAATCCACCGCCATGCGTATTTTAATCACAGAAGATAATCTTCAGCTTGCCGAATTTATTCAACAGGCCATACTGCAAGATGGACATGCAGCCGACATTGCCAATTGCGCAAAAGAGATGACCAGCCTTTTAGAAGGTTGGCAATATGATGCATTGGTGCTGGACTTAGGGCTCCCTGATACGGATGGTATTGACGTTATCAGGCAATTAAGAGCACAGCAGAATCCGATCCCAATATTAATATTGACTGCACGAGGAGGTGTAGAGGACCGGATCAAAGGCCTCGACCTAGGTGCAGATGACTATCTCAATAAACCTTTTGCTATTGATGAACTCAAAGCAAGGCTTCGCGCTATCTTGAGAAGACCAGTCGGGTACTCCGGCAATATACTGACTCGAGGAAATATATCGCTAGACAGCAAGGCAAGACGGGTAATGGTCGATAACAATAATGTCAATATGGGTAAAACTGAGGTTGCAATATTAGAATATATGATACGCCACGCCAGTTTAACAGTCAGTAAAAATGCCATTTATGATGCAATATATGCACTCGGTTTCGAAGTAACGGACAATGCAATCCAAGTTGCCATGCACCGAATACGAAAAAAGCTAGAACAGGCAGGTGCTAATGCAGATATAAAAACAATACGTGGAATAGGGTACATATTGTCATGAACCAAGTTGGTGTTACAAAAAAAGGCTCTTTGGCTCGCAAGCTTTTTATATTGTTTGGTGTAATGGGAGGTGTAGTCTTCGCATTAATTGGCGCTATTCTGTTCTTATTTTCTATCAACTTCGCGAATATTGCCGTTGAAAAAAGTATGCATGGTATGGCAGAAGATATACCGGATGGCTTGCACTTTGATGCACAAGGAAGGCTCAATTATTCTTCAAGCAATATCGCGAAAAAGTGGGGCTATGACGCGCTTTTTAACAATCTAGCATTCAAAGTTATCGATCGAAGCAGCAACGCTGTCATTTTAACCTCGAACCCACATATCGAAACATCAGTTGCCTTACTGGCACTTCCTATGGACTTGCCTGAGGGGTATTCATTCTCAAATGGCATTGATAGGTATCGCATGGCTGTATCAGTTCAAGGAAGAGAACTCTACGTTGACCTTGCCAGAGACGACTTAATAGGGGAGTTAGCCAACGAAGCTGTTTTACCTATGCTCGGACAAGTGTTAACCCTGACTATGGTAGCCGCATTTTTAATTTTCATATGTGTAGGATACGTCTCGATAAAAGCGATTGTAAAACCAGTCAATAAGGTGGCCGAAGAGTTAGATGGCATTGAACCTGCGCAACTTGACCGCAGACTCGACAAAAAGGGGGTTCCCAGTGAAATGCTGCCCCTTGTTAATGCACTTAATGACACGATGGACAGAGTAGAAAAAGGGTTCAAAGAACAAAAGCGCTTTGTTGCCAACGCGGCACACGAACTAAAAACACCATTAGCAGTACTGAGAACACGCCTTGAGCTTGCTAACCTACCTGATAAAATTGCATGCGAACTCATGAGCGATATCTCTTATATGACTCGTGTTGTAGAGCAGTTACTTGATTTGTCGCGAGCGCAGAACCAAAACAGTTACCTTCACAAACCAGTCAATATTACCGATGTTGCTAAAGATGTCTGTATGCTGCTAGGTCCTTTGACATTGACCTACCAAAAAGAACTCGCTTTGGAAGAAGTCGATGAAAATCCATCGGTGATAGGTGATCAAGCTGCACTAATTATCATGTTGAAAAACCTACTCGAAAATGCCTTAAAACATGCACAAGATGGCGCACAAATTATCGTTGAAGTAGCTTGTGGTCGTATTTCCGTTAAAGATTCAGGGCCGGGGATCAAAGAAGAAGATAGAGCCAAACTGTTTGAGCGGTTTTGGCGTAAGGAGCAATCAACATTAACGGGAAGTGGATTAGGTTTAGCAATAGTCCACGAAGTTGTATCGGCTCACGATGCTAAGATAGATGTTATATGTAACAATGAGTTAGGTGGGGCTACCTTTCACGTCTATTTCCATGATAGGGTTGTACCTACTGCATCATCATAGCGCTAAAGGAGTTAAGCTATGCACATTAGAGCATTTCAATTTAGTGACCTTGAAAACATTTCTAAACTTGTTTCAGAAGTTTCGAAGTGCGACATATTGCCACACTTTTGCGAGCAAGGTCAGACAGAGTTTATAAACAGAGTCATTCCCGATCTTGAAGCGACTTTAAACCAATCAATTTTTAATTCATTTATCGCCATTGATGAAGATAGAATCGTCGGTTTTGCAGCAATAAGGGAAAGAAACTACATAACTCATTTGTTCGTCGCCAAGGGGGAGCAGGGGAGTGGTATTGGCAAAGTCCTATTAGATAAGCTACTAAGTTATGCCAAGGGTAAGCAAGTCTCACTAAGGTCATCGCTCAATGCCCGCAGCTTTTACGAAAAGCAAGGGTTTACCGAAACTGAGCCTGAGGGACAATTCAATGGCATTCGATTTGTCCCGATGTCAAAAACTATCGTTCAAGCTTAAATACATTGCGTTTTTAATGTGGCCATTGAAAAATGCGTCGCATTTTGCATAACTCAGCCAATACAAAAGTTTTTTATTTTAAAAAACAGAAAGTTAATATTGGCTTGTTTTTTGATTACTAATCTTAAACAACAGATAAGGGTTAGTAAAATGAAGCATATTGGAATATACACGACATCTAAGGTGCCAAACGAAGTCGCTATGATATTAAGTGAGGCGAATGCACTTGCAGAAATAGGGCATCGCGTTACTGTCTTGACACCTATTAAGTATAAAAATATCCGTAACCTACACAAATCTGTATCTATAACGTATTTGGCAAGAGCGGGCATATTTTCGACAGCCCCTTTGTTTACAAGTTTCTCAGATTTAGGCACCTGCTATTCAATATGGAAGCAACTGAATTGCCATAATTCTTATCGCTTTGTTTCACAGGGTTTAATGCTTGCAGAAAAGCTAAAACAACTAGAAATTCAACACTTACACTGTATTTTTAATCAACACGATTATTACGTCAGCCTGTTAGGCAGCAAGTGCGCCAAAGTTTCACTTTCAAGTTTTTGGGGCGTATCTTCATATAGCAGCATGGGGAAAAGTGCGCAAAAGCTTGTAGATCAATGTGATTTACCATTGGTAGAGTTAGAATGCCAACGACTCGCTGCTGACGAGCACTCCTTAGTGCTTAATAGAGGCCTAGATATATCAAAATACAAACCATATGAAAGAAACAAAACTACTTTGCATCTGGTATTCATTGGCAACATTGTCGATGAATCAGGGTTAAAGGTAGTACTAAGCGCACTCGCTGATTTACCGTCCCGATTCAGCATAAAGCTAGATATAATTGGCGAAGGCCCAATTAAAAAGACTTTAGTTAATGACCTGATCCGAAAAAGACTCAATGGTAAAGTTCATTTTCTTGGCAATAAATCTCGAAAGTGGATCCTTAATAAGCTCCCTCATTATACCGCTATCGTTTCGCCTTATTGCTCAAACGGCAGCCTCGCACAAGTCGATAATATCACCTATGTAAAAGAGGCTATGGCCAGTGGTTTGCCTGTACTCACATCTAATATTGCGGCATGTAAAGAAATCACTAGTTCTAATACCGGAATGAAATGCCCCCCGAATAGCATTACAGCTATGAGTAACATGCTAACTGCTTTTATGCAGTTAAGTACCTATCACCGGCACTTACTCGGTCAAAATGCGCGTAAATATGCAGAAGAAAATTTCAATGTAAAACACCAATCTAGAGCCCTGTCTAGGTGGATCCAAGCGCTGTGATTCCAATAAAGTCGCATCAAGTATTGTTTTATGTTCTATACCTATAAGACGAGGAGCACTTCAGACTGCTTCTAAAATAGGTTAAGTTAAATACAAGGAACATTGCATTGTCAGACTCAATATATAGAGCATTGCAAGGGTTAAGCCGACGCGAGACTATTTTGTGTAAGCAAGGGGGGAGACTCCCTAAGCACATTGAAATCAAACTGTACATTGGCTACCTTACGCTCATATTGGCAGCTATCCTAGTCGCATTTGTGTGGCAGATCAGTCAACTTGAAACTTATAAATACACTTCGCTAATTCTCCTTTTAATGGGATATTTTGGTATTGTTGCTCACCCAGCCTTGCTATTTATTTTGAAAAAAGACGAGATAAAATCCCATTTCAAAAACCCGTTTAATCTAATTTATGTAAACGCGCTAAATACCCAAAGATTTGATCAAAAATATGTTGATTTCCTGAGCACTAGAAACATACATCACCTAGAACTTGTGTTACTTGAAATCCAAGCACAGAAACACTTATTTGAACAAAAAACTGCATTGCTGGTAGGATCAATTGAGCGAATAGGGTTTGCGCCAGGTATACTAGCGCTACTGATCTCTTTGGATAAGCTCAGTGAAATTGAGCTTGATTGGGTTTTATCGATAGCGTACGTCATTCCCATCATTTATTTTTTCGGTGCATTTAGCCGCTTGTTAGCGTCAAAAGTATCGCGTCACATTTCGATACTCGAGCTGGCCATCCAAAGAAAAAAGGCGGCTTGCACTACCACCGACTAGCCGATTCCCCGCCAGAATAACCGAAAACGTCCCAATGGATAGCAAGCTTTGCGGTATAACTCATTGCGCTAATTTAAAAAAGCGTTAAAATATTTGCACTACAAACCAGACATATCATAATTTAGTCAAGGACTTAGAAATAGTGACTGAAGTGAAGCGTATATCAATTTATTTGCTATTCGGTTTATCCTTATTAAGCACAAATGCAATAGCTCAATATACATTTGCCTTAATAGGCAAAACGCAAAATGATAGTTTTTATCAGCAAGCGTTTGCAGGCTGTAAGGACTTTGCACGCCAAAAAAGTGATTTGACTTGTCTATATGATGGCGCTGATGATTATCAAGATGTCCGTACGCAAGTACTTATCGTAAGGGAATACGTCGAAAAAGGTGTCGATGGTATTTTAGTATCAACAACTGATTCAAATTACTTGGTTTCAGGGGCATTAAAAGAGGCAAAGCAAAAAGGTATCCCTGTAATTACATTTGATTCTGATCTATTAAGCGAGCAACATGCTTATAGATTGGCCTATGTAGGTACTAATAATTTTGATTTTGGTGTTGCATTGGGGCAGGCAGCCAAAAAATACAAAAAGCAATCCCCTCAACCTGTCTGCATTCAATCTGGACATTACACTACCCCAAATTTAAATGAAAGAATTCGGGGTGTAAGGCATGCACTCTCCGGCACAGCAGATAAAAAGCTGACGGGGGAGTCGGGTTGGATAGAGCATGAAAGGTGTCCACTTTATACTATGGGTAAGCGCGATGAAGCTTTGAGCCAACTGATTGCCATACTGAGCACCGATGCACCTCCTATCTTTATAGCAGTTGCCGGTTTTGCTCAGTTTAATGACAAATACGTCAGCGCATTACAACCTTTTAAACAAAAACTGTTACAACAAACTGTCACTGTTATTTCCGCAGATACCGAGGAAATTCAAGTTAAAGCGCTGGGACTAGGGCTTTCCACAATTAACATAGGTCAAAAGCCATACCATATGGGATTAAACAGCGCTGAACTGCTTTACAATTATGTTAAATTCAATAAAAAGCCTCCCCAAAGTGCATACTATTTAGATTTTCATTATTGTAATCAAAAAAATGCAATGACTTGTACTAACAACAGATGATTTGCTCACAACCGAGTGAGCGTAACCTTAATACTTCACCGCCGTAACGCTCAGTGGATTTGAAGACCTTAAACTTGGTAATTCAAACAGCGTGTTCATCATATCTAGTCCATTGTTGTGGTATGTATCATGTGCCTTAGAAGACATACTCTCTTTATAGTGGTAACTGATAATGTCAGCAAACTGGTTTGATATTGAAATATCGAAAAATTGATACCCTAATTGACAACTCATCCAATGCAAATACTCTGCAGATGTACAACTATTCAAAAGCTCACTATTAGACTGGGGCATATCAATAAATAGACGACTAGCACTTGTTTCTAGCACAGCATTTTTTATGTCTTGGATAAGCAGCAAAGGCAACAAATCTGTGAACGGGTTACAAGGCCCAAAAATTATTAGATCAGCATCTTCAATAACCGCAATAGCATCTAGCGATGTATCAACGTCTTTTGATAAAAACACTTCTTTGGGAAGCGCATTGAGGCGATTGATATTTTTCGCACCGACAACGGTTTCCCCACCATACGTAATCGCTATTAAGTCCGTCGCATAGTCCGACATCGGCAAAACGCTATTAGTGCTGTTATTTATGGATTGATTAAATACCGTGAGGGCTTCCGTTGGCGTGTGACACATCAATGATAGCAATTCTAAATTGGCTACATGATGGGTCTTGTTCTTTCGTTGTGAGGAACTCAAAGCCAGACTCATACTTTGCAATATTTCCAATTGTGAATATGAGAGCAATGCGCACTTATTGTCTATATCAAAGCTTGCCTCAGGCGTAGCACATATTGCACTAAGGTTTTGACAAAGTGGTTTTAAAGACTTCATTAAATCAAGCATATCTTGCCCAGCACCAACAAACACTACATTCATACAATCACCTCCAAATTATTTTTCAGAAGACATTTTGCATGAAGCGAGCCAAAAGGTAAGCTGTTGTTTTTACTTATTTAATTATGAAAAATAAGACCGTAAATTGCAGTTTGCGAAGCAACTTAAAAATGTTTTTTTAAACTAAAAATAACAGCCATAAAACGATAAGTTAAGAGCTAAAAAAAGGGCCTGTAGGCCCTTTTCTTTAAAGCACCATTGCAGCAATCCAGCCAAATATAAGTAAGGGTATATTGAAATGAATAAAAGTAGGTACGACTGAATCCCAAATATGATCATGTTGACCATCGGTATTTAAACCGGATGTTGGACCAAGTGTAGAATCTGACGCCGGAGACCCTGCATCACCAAGTGCACCAGCGGTTCCAACTAAGGCTACAGTTGCCATCGCAGAGAAACCAACTTCAAGCGATAGAGGAACGAACAGCGTGGCGATAATAGGTACTGTTGAAAATGAGCTACCGATACCCATGGTGATCAGTAAACCGACCAGCAAGATCACCGCTGCTGCAACTGGTTTACTATCTCCTATAAGGTCAGCACACGTTGCCACAAGTGAAGCCACATCACCGGTTTCTTTCATTACCGCCGCAAAGCCCTGAGCAGATATCATGATGAAACCTATCATGGCCATCATAGCCACACCTTTAGTGAAGATATCCGAGTTTTGTTCCCACTTAATCAAACCAAACAAAGCGAACATCATCACACCTACAAGTCCGCCCAAAATCATTGAACCGCTAACATTTTGCGCCAGCAAAGAGCAAAAAACAGCGATACCACCAGCTATCAGTACTTTTCTTTGGTCCTCTACTACCAAGTCGCTTTGTCCAGATGTCATCTCATTAGATTGGTACTCTCTGGGTTTTCTATAGCTGATAAATACGGCAACCAATAAACCAATTAGCATGCCAATCGCCGGGATCACCATGGCGTAAGGCACATCGGTATTAATCACTTCAAGGCCATTATCTGTGAGGTTTTTGTGTAAAATCGAATATAAATAAATACCACCGAATCCGTAAGGTAACACCATATAAGAAGTGGCCAAGCCAAATGTGAGCACACAAGCTATCGCACGTCTATCCATTTTTAATTTATTGAAAATAACAATAAGTGGTGGAATTAGGATTGGGATAAAAGCGATATGTACCGGCACTAGATTTTGAGACGCTATCGCGCAACACATAATTACCGCAAGAATAAGCATACTCAAATACGAAGCCGAGTCTTTGTTTTTGCTATTGACTAACCCCAATAATTTGTTTGCCAAAATAAGTGTTAACCCTGACTTTGAAATTGCGACCGCAAAAGCACCCAACATGGCGTAGCTTAGCGCAATTTCAGCCCCACCGGACAGGCCATCATTAAACGCATTGAGCGTTTTTTCTAACCCTAAACCAGCCGTTAACCCAGCAACGAGCGCGCTAATCGTCATTGCTACAATCACGTTAACCCGAAATAAAGAGAGGCCCAACATCAAAATGACCCCGATGAGTACTGCGTTCATATTATTTTATTTTTGCCTTTTTTATTATTTGTCTATTTAGTTTTGAAAGCTTTCGATACTGCTGTGATGACAGTTGCACCTCGTTATATCGTGTGCTTTCAAACAAATCATAAAACTCTGAGAGCTCATTGTTTGCATGCGGCCATTTTGTTTTTAAGCATTCGAATATTTGCTTTGGCGTTAATCTATCAGATTTTAGTTCAGCCAACACTAACAACTTATTATATATTCTTATTTCTTTCGGCTGTTTAAACCTTGCTCGTAGATTTATATAGATAAACCAACAGCCAAATACAAGGATTAACAACAACACGACGCTTAGAGCTGGTAGTAGTTTATGCTTTTGCCCAAACAGTGTTTTGAGCAGCGACGATTGTTTTTTGTCATCAAAATTCAATACCCAACGGGTCCAATGAAAATCTATTTGCTCGAGCTGCAAACGTACCCAATTGATCGCGGCAATATTTGAAAATGCCTGAAGGCTAAAGCCCAAATTATCCTTAAACTCTTGCTCTAAGTCGGTTAGATCCGACAGCGAACCCAACATTCGTTCGGGCGCTACCCAAGCGGTTGGGTCTAGTCTTTGCCATCCATATTGTGGGACATAGTACTCAACCCAAGCATGCGCATCATATTGATAAACCGCATAATAACTACTTTCTTCATTAAACTGGCCACCTAGATAACCAGACACTAGCCTAGTTGGTATACCTACTGATCGCATCAAAAACGCAGCTGACGACGCATAATGTCCACAGAACCCAACCTGAGTGGAGAACAAAAACTCATCAATGGTGTCATTTGAGTTAATACTTGGCGGAGACAAACTATACTGGAAACCTTGCGCTACGAAAAATGCTTCCATCTTTGCCAAAAACTCAGCGGTAGAGCCCGTGGTGCGATCCCACTGCTTGGCCAACTCTACAGCTTTGGGATTTATTCCATCTGGTAGGTGAGTATTTTGTCTATATTCCCACCGGGTGATCCGCGCATCGTCTAACTTTACCGGTGAGACATCGTATTGGATAGCTTTGTTGCTTTGCTTTTTTTGGTAAATCGCACCGAAATGATTCGCTGAAATGCCACTGCTCGCCGGGATGCCTTCTCCTAAAGTATAAAGCCAACGCGTATTGGAGGGGCTTGAAATAACCGAGTAAGGTTGGGCTATGGGCTCATACGTTTTGTACAAAGGCCTAGTTTGCAGGCTAGACATAGCCCACTTTTTACCATCGAAACTATCGTGAATAATTGCACGCCAGTAAAAGGGCGGTTGGAATTCATTTGATATCGGTAATAATGCCCGAAATGCTAACTCTGAAGAACGAGACAAATCCGAAATCTCAAAAGGGTCAACGTTTTCCGAAAGCCCTGTTGATGCAGATTTGGCGTTTGGTAACTGCCAAAAAGGCGGCAACTTTGGTATTAGCATCACCATGGCTATGGCCAAAGGTAAGCTAAACACAAACTTGCGAACCGAGCTGTGAACCGATTTTTTTATTGCGACATGATGTGTCACACTAAAAAGCTGTGACAAATTTAACAATAACATGGCTGCAATCAGCAAAAATGCCAAAATATTCTGTGAAAACAAATAAAAACAGGGGTAGGTAAAAAAGTTGAGAATGTAAACACTTTGGGCTTGCTTTTCGCTGGTTACTTGCAACATTTTTAATGAACAGGCACCGAGCAACATAGCGACAAACATCTCAATGGTGTTTCTAAAACCAAGAGACAAAAACACAACAATAATGACAGTGACTGCAAGTAAGTTAACCACCAACTGCGACGGATTTCTTACCGCGCCCACTGAAGTGCTCACCTTAAAAATGCAGATCAATAATATTGAAACACAAAAAACATAGCCCAGATTTTGAAACAGCAACAGTGACATACCACAATATATCAATGAGGTAATCAGTGTATTTCGCTGAACTAACTCGCTAGCATTCACTTAAGCTCTCCAAACATTGCACTGCATGACGCTCTCCACTTGCGGCGGGTATATGATTACCAGGTAGCTTTAGCGCAAATTCGTGCCCCAGTCTGTCTGCCTCAAGAACTTGGTGGCACAGCTTAGATAAGCGTGTTTCTTTTGTTCCCTCTATTAGGGAAAAATCTAACACTAAGGTGATCCCATGGCTATCACCCACATAGTCTTTGACCAGCAATTCTTGATTTTTCGCAAAGTGTCGCCATGAAATACGGTTTCTATTCATACCTTGCTGATAGGGCTTCAAGCCCGAAAACTCATCAAGGCTATCTGACTTTTGAGCAATTACGTCTGTATCATCTTCGGAATCAAGAGACTCCCGTAAATCTAACTCACACTTTAACGGCGTTGGGTAAACATAAAAGGTTTTATCAGATAACAAATAGCTCCATACGTTTACTAGACCAAAAGGGTAGCAACTATGTATTTTGAATTTTCCGCCTTCATATTTCCCCCTTTTTTCTAGGCTCAAGCTCACTACTTGGCTGGAAGTCGATTCAAAAATATTTTTATCTAGCACACCGGAGCTGTGCCAATTAGCACTACTGATGCTCAACGAAAAGACTTCTTTTGACGCTGAGAGTTTAAATTTTGCGTCATTGTGATTGCCGCTATAATTATTTTTTACATCAAGTAATTCAAGCTTCAATCCGTGTAAATTAAAATATCCGTAAAACAAAGAAGAGATTTGGAGCATTAGCATCAAGTAAGCAACCCCTAAAATAAGGTTATTTTGGTAGTTGATGCCAATGATGAAATTTAACAGCGCAAACAATAAAAAAAAGAGTCCGCGCAGTGAAGGTACTACGTATATATTATTGTGAGAAAAGGTGATGCTGTTGGCGCTGTGCTTTCTAGCAATGACTTTATCTATCCAGCCTTTATAAAGCGACTTTGCCATTACAATGGCACCACAACTCTTTCAAAAATTGCTTCAACGGCAGATTCTTGCTCACTACAAGGAATATTTAGCCTATGGCCCGCGACGCACCCAAAGACCGCTTGGACATCATCCGGTAAAGTATAATCTCTACCAGAAATCAACGCATAAGCTCGAGCAGACAATCCGAGTGCGATACTAGCACGTGGGGAAAGTGGATCACTAAATTCGCCCGAGTCTCGCGTGTAACTCACTAAATCAAGGATATACTGCACAATGGGCTCAGCTAACTTAACGTCCATAACCGCATTTTGCATCTCGAACAGTTGTTCATCACTGATAGAACAACCCAAGTCATTCATGTTCAATGTACGCTTATTCCCTGAAGCTATAAGACTTTTTTCAACCTGAGCATCCGGGTAACCCAAACTTATTCGCATGAAAAAACGGTCTAATTGAGACTCAGGTAGGGGGTGAGTCCCAGACTGATGCAACGGGTTTTGTGTTGCAATTACAAAAAATGGTTGCGCCAATGGATGGGTCTGGCCATCAATGGTTACTTGCCCCTCTTCCATCGCTTCTAAAAGTGCACTTTGGGTTTTTGGGCTAGCGCGGTTAATTTCGTCTGCTAACAATATCTGGCTGAAAATTGGACCTGGGTGAAAATCAAAAGAGTGTGTCTGGGAATTAAATATACTGGACCCTGTGATATCAGCAGGAAGCAGATCACTGGTAAATTGCACTCTTTGATAACTGAGACCAAGAACATTGGCCAACCCATGCGATAAGGTCGTTTTACCCATTCCAGGCAAGTCTTCAATTAACAAGTGACCTTTACTCAACAAACAACACAAAGCCAACTTCAACTGCTCGTTCTTTCCCAAAATCAATTGAGAAAGATTTTCTATTATTTTATTTGTAACTGGGTTCATGCAATCATTTCTAATCTTTTCATCACTGTATCTACTTTTTTAGCGTTAAACGGCTTTGCAATAAAGCCTTTTGCGCCTAATTCCCAAGTATTTTGCACATTCTCCAAACTGTTGTGACCGGAGCACATAATGACATGTGTATTAGGGAATTGGTCATTGACGTATTCGAGAATTTGAGTGCCATCGGTATCTGGCAGCTCTATGTCCAAAAAAAGCACATTGGGTGATTTTGATTCGAGCAACGGTTTAGCTGAAGTAAAATCCTTTGATTCGTAAATTTCTTCGAATCCTAAGTTTTCTAAAATATCAATTAAGTAGCTTCGTACTTCTTCAACATCATCGATTATGAGTATAGGTTCTAAAGGTCTAACAAGTTCCATATTGTAATGCTATCTGACAACGACTGGCTTAATACTAAGGCATGGCGACAATGAGCTCAATGGTTTATTTTTATCAAGGCTGCAACCTAACTTAGTACAATTATTTACTCATTCTTGAATATAGTATACAAAAGGAGAGCAACCAAGCATTAATATTGATTTACGGTTATATTTCATTGAGAGCGTGCATACATAAAGCTTTGATTTAATTAATGTCTAGCTCGCTGAAATGGTGCAACATATTGTTCTATATATGCTTTGAGTTTTTTGTGTTCTGATGCCTGCAAGTAGTCATAATGCGCTTTTAAAAACGCCTCTTTGTCATAACTTTGTAACAAAACTTCATTCACTCTTGCGATAAACTTACTGCTTTCCGGGGTTTTATTGCACATAAACTGACCGATAACCACTTTAGGAGAACCTGCAACGCGATATGATCTCACAGGTATATTGATATTATTGCTATAACGGTGAAATTCAGAAGGGTAGTTTAATGAGAAATCGACTCTTTTAGAAATGAACATTCTATATACAGTTTCATAGTGATCCGCGCCTCCGCGAAGAATAATATTTTCCTTATTTACGACAGAGATCTGCGCATCTAAAAAGTCTCCGTAAGAGAAGCTCTCGGCGATAACGATCGCACTACTGTCATATACCTTAAATAGATCGGGTAAAGAAGTGATTTCTCCCTCTGCGTTTAATACTGCTTTTGAAGCCTTGGATAAATCATGATGGGAATAGAGCTTGTGCGCCCAATAAAAGTTAACTGGTAGGCTAAAGAGATACCGTAACTTCCTCGGTTCATTTTTTATCATGTTGATAATACAAGAGGGGACCTGAGTCTGTTGTATTGATTTAAAGGCGCGCTTACGACTAGACTTCACATAATGTATATCAATATCCTTTATCTGAGACAATACCAACTCATTGGTCGCACCTGCAATATTTTCCGGCTTACGAGTCTTAGTACTCAATAGCTCAAAGTCCAGCTGGTCATCAAGAAAAATACGTATGCCTTGAGCTGACGAATTACTGCAAACGGTGCAAGCTGCCACGACTAACAAGTATGCAAACTTATCACTGCAACGCACTATTCATGCCTCTATTTATTAACATCTATTCAATTGTAGCCGAGATTTGTGCTTGTCCCACAATTAAAGGGGAAATATGCGGTGAATAGCGTTCACTCACGTTTCTAATTACGATAGGTATTAGCATGTTTAAAGGCAAATTTTACATCGCATGGGAGGTACCTTACTCCTTCTGTCTTAGGCATAGACAATGTTTATATCTAGGTAGTAAGGTCAATAGGTCTCATTGTTGGAGCTTTACACCAGAAGCTTTTATATTCCCCAAATTAAGTAATTTGTATAATTAGTACCATGAAATAAACGAGTTGTTTGTTCTTGGGTAGATGCCTACTTGAACACTTTGGCTACGTCTTATTACAAAAGCCTTTAATACAAACTTAGTGGATTAAAGGCTTTTGCGTAAGTTACACTGGAGCACGGCGTGGTCACCGCGCTCTAATGTCATTATAGTAGGGTTATTGATAAAGTAGGGATCTGCCATACTGCTGTGCAAGTTTTATCGTCTACCCCTGAAGGGAAAGGGTTCAAGTAGCAAGTTTGATATGGGTAGCTGCCAGACATCGCACCTTGCTGATGCAAAGCTGGTGACAATGGACCCACGAACAACTTTCTGAACAACGTATTTCGAACTGGCTCCTTCCAAAGACTGAATATGTGTGCCGAAGAATACTTTGTCCATGAAGATTGTGTATAGTTTTTATCGCCTCTAGGCAGCGGTGGGGATGCATCTAACCATTGGTGATTTCCGTCGATATTTGCGAAAGAATCTACAACTAAGTTGTCACGAACATTTGGATCTTTAGGCAATCCAATATGCTGATATAACTGGGCAATGCCTTGCTCATCCAATAAGCTTAGCTTTGTCAAAGTGACTGCGTTTGCAACTACCGTAAAGGTCTGTGGATTGAACTGTCCATTTGTATCAGCCATTTCATCACGCAGTTTCTGTGCAAAATTGTCGATGATCACCAGAGACTTTCCGGGCGCTGTACGCGTAAATACCTGGTTGATCAAAGCGTCCGTTACCGGCTTATTTTGTAGTTCGATAAACTCTTGGTATGGTTTAGGTAACTTACCGATAAACTCTTTTGTTAAGCGCTCTATCAACTTTTCTTTCATTGCATCAAGCAATTTCTGCTCTAACTCTTCGATTTCCTTAAGGTGAGGTGCACCAAGAGCCGCTGACAAGCTTCCCGCCTCTGCAACAATCGTTGTTACATTGCTCAGGGCTGCTTTTATATTACTGATGTTTTCCATGGTATCGCACCCGCTGATTTGACTGGCAACGCCAATCAACTGAGGTTGATAACATGTGAGCCAATAAGTTAATGGTTCCATAGCACTTGCATTAGGATTAATCGTATTAACAATTGCCTGTGATGCAGCCTTGACGTACTCAGAATTTGCTTCATCAATATCCTTAGCCCAATTTTTCAGTAGAGATTGTACTGGGCTGGTAGTCTCACGTGCGGCGAGGTTTAGCGCCTGAATTGCTGCTTTGACCTCGATTATAGAAGTCATAGCGCTGTTTAATTCACGCTGCAGATCTGGAATTGTATTTTTTAATTCTGCTTCGGCATCAACTAGCTTCTTAGCTAGACTATTTTTCTTATTGGTGAGCTTTATCACGTTGTTAAATAACGCTCCGGTTACTTTTTTACAAAACGCATGACCCCGACCGTCACTAATTCCCCCCCCTTGACTTGCGAGCGTAACCGTTATTTTGTCACCTTGTGATAAGTCTACAACTGCGGTATCTATCAAATCGAGACGAGTTTTAATACGGTGTAGTTCATCCCTAGTTTCCTTAAGCAATTGCTCATATTGTTCGCTGTGTTCCCATTCCAGATCCCCATGCTCGCCTTCAACTCTTGCTAAGACTTCGTCTTCATATTCTTCAAACGTCTTTCCGCCTAAAAAAGAAGACTTAGCAGCCAAGAGCGATTCCTTAGTACCTGTGATGCCATGATCCCATTTAGGTTCCTTTGGCTTTGAGCCTCCAATAAGACCTAGTGGATCTAATGGGTTAAAATCACTTCCAAATATAGATTTTATTAATCTAAGTCCTGGATCTGTCTCTTTAACAAACTTTAGGAGTCCGGCCGGGTCTAAAAGTTTTTCATTCAAAAATAGCTCACATGCTGCCTCATGATGTTTCGAGTCAAGCTGAAGGACTGTCGTTTCTAACTCATTTTTAAGGCTAATATAACGATGCTTTTGCTCTTTGAACTTATTGTTAACACGATAAAACCCTCCGTAAATCTGGCTATCTACCATCAATAGAGACTGGTTGATTTTAATATCTAACGCGTCAAGCTTTTCAGTAACTATGTTTCCTTCATCAAGTACTTGCTGTAGCAGCTTTTGAATATCTTCCGCCTGACTTTGTGATAGGTCAATATCATAATAATAGGCTATTGCTCTGATGATTAAGCTGTCGATGGCAGTCCACATTTCATCATTAGCCATTGTATTAACCGCATCCTTAAACAACTTTATCGCTCTCAAATGCGGCGCTGCCTGAGAAGAATACTGAAATGACGCACTATCATTATATATCAGGCTATCCCTAATATAATCATAATATGCTTGGCTCGCACCGGCGTTCTGCCACTTGCTTCCCAGTGCCACATTATTATGGTTTTTCAGAGCAGGTGTGTATTTCCCAATAAATGATTCCAGTAAAAAGTGACGCTGTTCGACTACAGTTTCAGTATCCGTCAGCTCAAATACGTCACCGGAATACTGATTCACGTAGGTGTGTGCAAATACATCTGAAGCGGCATGGGCTAAAAATCCATAAGCGACAACGCGTGCAATTTCACGCCTATCTACATAATTAGGATCTTTTTTATTACTATTTAGGTATAGGTAATGCGCATTATCCGCATCATTAATTTTATCGTACAGAAACCTTAACCAGTCGTTGGTCTGCCACGCGCCAGGGGCCAGACCTCCTGGATGGATGAGTAATTGACCGGCCACTACGTCGGGAAATGCATCAGGCCCCAAAGTAGAAAGTAGATACTCGCTCTTATTGTTTAAAATAGCTTCTCTTGTTGCTGCAGAGACTGGTACATCTAAATATTCATTGCCGATTTTTAAGGTAAGTTTTCCATCTTGGAGATCATTGATAACCTGTTGGCCTATCCAGATATGCGTATCAATTTTAAATGCATTTGTATAAAACGAAAAAAGCAACATTACCGCTGAAAATATGAGCTTATTCAATAGTTTTCCTAAATTATTTAATTTTCCGGCACTTTATATAAATAATATTATTTTGCAATACTTTATATAGAACTTAGAGACGGAATAACTATTTAGCACTAGAATTAGTTTTATACAATCACACTTAAGCTAAGTTATTGAGCGGACAATAATCAATCAAAATACCTAATTAGGCATTTTTTATCGCCTATTCAAACATACAAGTAGTGACATTTTAGAAGGGCACCTCCCTATGCACTTCTTTGCACTGAAAATGTAAAATCTGAATCGACTAGTTTAAATACCAACTTTAAAGTACAAGAGGGTATAAGTGACTACCTTATACTTCACATTATTTTTGTGATAAAAAACAGCTTCCAATAATCAATCAACAGGGACTCATTTTATCCAGTACAGCTCTATTATGCGTATTTCATTGTCTTGTTTGTACCAGACGTTTCATCAGATTGAATATTGAAAAACACCGCATATATCGCTGGCAGCAATACCAAAGTAAGTACAGTTGCGAAGGTTAGTCCAAAGGCAATCACTACCGCCATAGACGAAAAGAATACATCCCACACCAATGGAATAACACCTAACACAGTTGTTAGAGACCCCATCATTACAGGCCGTACGCGACTGGCAGCCGAGTCTATCACCGCATCATAACGAGGTTTACCCTCTTTTATTTCATCATCCATTTGATCGACCAATACAATTGCATTTTTTATCAGTAGGCCAGACAATGAAAGTAAACCGAGTAACCCCATAAATTCCAGCTGCGTATTTGTCAAAAGTAGACCCACTACAACCCCAATTACGGCTAAGGGTACTATCAACCAAATTATTGCCGCCTGACGAATTGCATTAAAAAGCAAGACAACAACCAGTACCATTGCCAAAAGCCCAATGGGCAGGGTAGATGCCAATTCAGCATTGGCTTTTTCACTATCTCCATATTCACCATCCCAACGCAAGTAGTAGCCCGGAGGAAGGGCGATAGCCTCGATTTTTGGCCTCAATTCAGTGAGTAAATCCGACGCAATAATACCGGAAGCAGGATCAGCTTGAACCTTTAGCGTCCAGACCCGGTTTTCGCGCTGCATTTGTCCATCCATCCATTGAATATCCATTCCTTTCATGGACTCAGATAGCGGCACTGTAGAACCTGTAACTTTACTTGGCACTTGAATGTCCTGCGCAAGCGATAAATCATTGCGTTCATCTTCAGGCGCTCTAAATACGATAGGTAGCCTACGATCATTGTCACGATATAAACCCACTGTTTTACCCGTAAAATTACCGTTGAGCGCATCTGCAAAATCTTCACGAGACACACCTAATCTCCCGCCTCTAGCGGCATCGTATTCAGGCCTTAAAACGGGTATTTGCTGGCGCCAATTGGTTTTTATTGCAGTCGCTGTAGGGGTACTTGCCATAATATCTGTCGCCTGCTGAGCAAGTTTACGAAGCACTACTGGATCGGGGCCATAAAATGTCGCCTCAATTTTTGAACCTTGGCTCGGCCCAAGTCTAAATCGCCAAACGCGTGCTTGCGCACTTGGGTACTCTCTATCAAGGTAGGCTTGTATTTTGCTAATTAAACCCTCAATTCTATCAAGGGAATCAACACTTAATATTATCTGGCTATATGCACTATTGGGTAACTCTGGTGAGTAAATCAGCATATAGCGCAAAGAACCTGAACCAATAACCGAGTGCATATTTATAATGCCTTGGTAACTTTGCAGCTCCTTTTCTATTTTCAGTACATCGCGCTTTGAGGCTGATATATCTGCCCCTTCAGGCAACCAGTAGTCAATTGCTATCTGTGGTGTCGTTGACGTTGGGAAAAATCCCTCTTTAACGTACATCAAACCCCATCCAGCGGCAAAAAACATTCCAATAGCCATGAATATTGCAAACCATCGAAATCTAAGAACTTGGTGCATGAAGTGTTTGTACAACTTCATGAATCGACTGTCAGAAACTGATTGCTCGCTCTCATCCATCTGTGCATTTTTTGGTTTTGGAAATACAATGTCAGCTAACATTGGGACCAAACCAATGGCAAATATCCAGCTATACGAAAGTGAAATCAAAATTACCCAAAACAGATGGTTTGTGTATTCGGCGGTGTCGCCTGGCGCAAAGCCAATTGGTGCAAAAGCAATGATACCGACAATAGTGCCGCCCAATAAAGCCCACTTTGTCTTACCCACGACGTCATTGGCAGACTGAGTCACACTTCTCCCGGATTTCACACCGATCAGTATTCCCTCAGTAATCACGATTGCATTATCCACCAGCATACCCAAGGCAATGATAAGTGCACCCAGCGATATACGGTGCATCGGGATGCCCATCATATCAATTGTGGCAACGGTTGCTGCGATGATGATGGCTAAAACAGCACCTATTACAATTGCGGACTGAACGCCCATAAAAATGAACAAAGTACCGAGCACAATCAAAATGGCCAACAGCACATTGATTGCAAAACTATCTACTGCTTCATTGACAATGTCTCCTTGGTGATAAAACTCATGTACCGTTATGCCAAGCGGGCGATTGTGCGACGTATCATCAAGCTTCGTCCTGATCTGCTCACCTATAACAGCTATATTTGCGCCACTCACATTTGATATCCCAATGGCAATGGACGGCTCGCCATTAAACCGTGAGTACAAGGTTGCAGGTTCAGCTTCTTGTCTTTTTACCGTAGCAATATCACCAATGCGTACAAGGTCATTTTGATCAGGCACAGACACCATAATTTGCTTGATATCACTGAGCGAGTCTAACTTCCCCGTTGGGTAAATCGTTAGCCGTTGGTCGCCAACACGTATGTCACCCGCAGCAACCATGGCATTTTGTTGCGATAGGCTGTTGAACACGCCCGCGATTGAGACCCCCAATGCAGCTGCTCTATCTCTTGATATTTCTATTGTGATGACTTCTTGTTGCTCACCCATTAAAGAGACTTTTGCCACACCATCAACACTCAAAAGGTCTTTTCTGAGGTTTTTAGCATACTCTTCAAGTTCTTGAATGCTGTAACCTTCACCTGTAACAAAATAGAGTAAACCAAACACATCGCCATAGTCGTCGTTCACAAAAGGCCTGCCAGCTCCAGGAGGCAGACTTTGCGACGCATTGTCTATTTTGCCACGAAGTCGAGTCCACACCGCGTTAAGTTCTTTACGTGATTTAGAGAATGTGTGCTTGACCTCAACTTTTATCACAGAGTAACCAAAATAGGAGGTCGCTGTAATTTTGGAGACTTCCTGCATACCTTGGATCTCTGACTCCAGTATGTCCGACACCTCATCGGTAACCTCTTGAGGCGATGCGCCGGGGTATTGAGTGACAATTTGCGCCTCCCGAATTAAAAACTCAGGGTCTTCCAACCTGGGCATATTGGTATACGCGTTATAGCCAAAAGCAAAAGATGCTAGAATGATAACCCAACTCAATAGCCTTCGGTTGATAAAGTATTCAGCGATGTTCATGCATACCCCTTACTGTTTGTATGGACGCACTTTGGCGCCTTCAAAAAGGTAATGTCCTCCCGCAGCAACGATGACTTCACCTTCTGTCAATCCTGTTACGGATACTTTGTTTTGACTATGAGGTGACACCTTAATCTGTCTGCGCTCAACCTTATTAGTTGTCATATCAACTACCCAAACAAACGTTTCTCCAGCCTGAGCCACAACCGCGCCAAGAGGAACGACATATACGTTAGCGTCTATTGTGTTGGAGGAGCTGAACTCACCTTTAAGTGTCCCGGTCATTCCGGGCAAAACGACAAGACCTTTTGGTGGTTGGAATGCATACCTCACTTCAAAAGTCTGTGTACTTGGGTTGGCCTTTGCAGCAGCTTCAAACATGGTTGTTTCAATTTCGATACCGGGCGCGGCATCAAGCTCTAGAGAAACACGAACTGGCATCTCTGTATCTGATTTTATAACGAGGCTTGCAGGTACATGTACAACAGCATGAGACCCTTTTGAGCTTAGCAAGGTCACAATGGGTTGCTGAGGCGCAACATTCTCGAACTTTTCAATGTGAACCTTTGCGACTATTGCGTCGTATGGCGCTACCAGTGTGGAGTCATCCAACTTTTTTTGAGCACTATCTAGCGCAGATTTTGCCTTGTTTTTCTGTGTTAACCTTTGATCCAATAAACTTTGTGAAATGGCTTTTTGGCCGATTAAGTTTGCCGCTCTTCGATAGTCAGATTCGGCTTGCCTGAAATCAGCTCGCGCACTCATTAAAGCGTTTTTGTAATCTCGCTGGTCCAACTGAGCCAACAACTGGCCTTTTTTTACTTCTTGCCCTTCTTGGAGCGTAATTTTATTTATCTGCCCCGGCACTTGAAAGGTGACCGCGGTTTCTTTGGCAGCTTCAACAAATGCTGGCAAATGAACCAAATGCATCGCTGGCTTTTCTTTGATCTCATATAACTTAACTGGTTTTGGCGCCAGCACGACGCCATTTTCCAGAGGCTCGTCGCAGCCCACCAACATCAAAACGCTAGTCAGCGAAACAGTAAAAATTGCTTTCTTCATCGTATTTACCCACAAAAATGACACCATGTCATTTTTTCAATTATACTCAGGAAGAAAATAATGACAATGTGTCATTTTTGATTTGTTTTTATACTCCGACTTAAAAGCTTCACTAGTACAGCTTTGATAAATTGACAGTTTCAGCCACAAAAAAGAAATTATTAAACAATTAAATCAGCAACTTACTTATATGGTGATGCAATCAAATGTGTTACTCCAATTGGTGGTGGCAATGCGCTACGGCGCGTTTATACGTAACATCAAAATCAGTGAGGAAAATGTTGAATATCGGTGCTATCGACGTTGTTTTTTTGACAAGGCGACCCACAACTCGATAGATAACCTAGGAACAAGGCTATAATATGCGAGCTTTTTGCTCTAGCGTGTTTACCATATCAAAAACTAACTCAATTCAAGGGTTAGGTGGCAAAAGAAATTAATACAAGGGTCGCCAAACAGCATATGTTGTATATGCGATTTGGCTAGGTTCAAAATCTAAAATACCGTTGCTAGTAACGACAAAAAAGCATAAATAAACGCCATAAAGATACATATGAGCAAAGTATTAAATGCCCACTTTATCGGGTAGTAGATTTTTCTATTGGCCTGTTTTAGCCGTTTTGCACTGTTTAAAACAGGTGTAACTTTACTAAATAACCCATTGATTGCACCAGCTTGATCGCCGGGTAAGTTGGGCACTAACGTCATTCTCACTAGCTTTTTGTAAAGCCGATTAAATACTCTCCCAAACAAGCCCAATGGCCGCTCGATATCACACATTAAAATTAATCGAGGTTTGTCAGTATTATTTTCGACAAAATGTAGGTAGGTTTCATCAAAAATAAACGCTTCACCATTTCGCCACGCTTGCTTTTTTCCGTCGACATTAATAAAGCAGTCTGAGCTATTTGGCGTGTCCAGCGCCAAATGATATCTAAACGAGCAAGCTATTGGGTCTAGATGACGAGTTAACTTCGACCCAGCTGGTAAAATTGTGAACATTGCGCCATTAACACTTGGAATTTGCTCAAGCAGCTTTATTGTGTTTGGGCATAATTCCTTGGCTGAATTTAGGGTTGTACCATACCAAGTACAGTAGAATTTACTCCAACCATATTTATAAAATGTCCTAAATCCGACATCATAAAAGCTTAAATTGTCTTTGTTTGTGGTCTTTTCAAAGTAGCCTAAGTGATATAAATTATTTACTTCTTTACTTATTTCTTGCCAGTTATCTTGTAATATAGCTAACCCTTCAAACTGGCCTGCATCAACAAAAGCACTTCTTGCGCCACGTTTTGTAGAAAGGTATAAAAGTACATTTAGTGGGGCAAATATCGGCCAGCCTTTACGTAAATATTCAACAAAACTAGCAAACCTTGCTTGGCCCCTAAATTTATATACATATAATATTGATAACGTTGTAAAAGACATTATAAGAATCAATATATAAAAGCTAATCATTCCACCACCGCCAGAACAGATAATTCAAAGTTCACACCTATTTAGTTTCCTAAATAAGTGCCCATTTCATACTATGTTTTGCCTTAACATAACCTTTGAACCTTTCTAGAGACTTACACATGGACAGTTTTGTACTTCTAACCACGGTGATTTAACGCATGAGTATCTCAGACAATGTGCACCGCTTGATTGACTTTTAATATGTGAGGACGGGAGGTAGCCTAAGAATATACGATGGTCATATATTCCTAGAAATTACGTCGTTATCTGCTGACCAGTAATAGGCTCGACCTAAACTCTCAATCCAGCTTGCTGCAGATCAAGGTGATTTGTTCTACAACCCATTTATAAAAAGGATCATTTGCTGTTTTTTGGTGCCAAGCAAGCACTACATTGAAGCCAGGTGGGTAGTCTGGTAATTGGATTTCTTTTAGCTTTGGATCCGGTAACATTCTTTTTGGAATAAACGCTACCACATCAGAGTGGTGTACATATTCACTCATTATTTTAAATGATGGAATCGATGCGACAATATTGCGCTCAACCTGATACTTTTTAAACCACTCAGTAGAGGAACCTCTTAGGTTTGCACGGGCAGGAGACACAATAAGGTGATTATGGTTGTTAAGTTCTTGAATCTTGATGTGCGCACTCAATGTACTCTTTGCACTAGTCACGAGCTGGTAACTTTCGTTGTAAAGGCGTTTATATGGGATATTTGAGTCCAAAAAATCGGGGATCGTGATTGCAAAATCGACTGTGCCCTTTGTCAACGACTCGGTTAGAGTTTCAATTTCTAGATCTTTAATAATGAGTTTGATATTTGGCGCTATTTTCCTGAAATGGCAAAACAACGCCGTAGTCACAACTTGCTGCGCGTAATCAGTGGAAGAAATCACGATTGTCCTCTCAACTTCTTCTGGATCAAAGTCATCAGTAAGAACTGCGCCTTCCAATACGTTTAAAACCCCCTCAAGCATTTTACCTAACGACAATGCCTTAGGCGTGGGCGCAATACCTCTACCATGACGCACAAAAAGCTGATTGTTAAAAATAGCTCTTAGAGACTTAAGTTGAAGACTCACAGCTTGTTGGCTGACATTCAAAGATTCAGCCACTCTGCTAATACTTTGCTTTTCGAGTAGCAGAAGAAGCAACCGCATTTGCTTGACATCCAGCTTATCCAATTCAGTCATTTACCACACCAATTAACAATCATTTAATTGTTAATATTACAATAAGCACAATCTTTTTCTAGTTGTTTAGCTTTATTAAAATGGCACTACTTTGGTTGGCCTACGTACAGGCCTGCCAATTCATAAACCACTTAAAGCAACAAAGCTAAATGTTTGGAGTACAAATAAATGCAGTCAATAAAGGTAAAAAGAGCAGGTGGATTGGAAAACATATATTTATCTAAAGACACAGAATCTTCAGCTCCTGTAAAAGGGGAGGTCAAAGTAAAGATATTGGCAAGCTCACTGAACTATCATGATTACTTGGTTGCAGACGGGCATCTACCACTCGAGCAAGAGCGAGTACTGCTTTCGGATGGTGCCGGAGTGGTTGTTGCAGTTGGCCAAGGAGTCACTGAATTTAAAGTGGGCGACCATGTCGTTTCAACATTCTTCCCTCAATGGCTTTCAGGAAGCCCGAGCCACGCAGTTGGAGATTTTGCTAAGACGCCGGGAGATGGCATAGATGGCATGGCTGCGGAGTATGTAACGAGGGACGCTTCTGCATTTACGGTCGCACCAAAGGGCTGGTCTCATCTGGAAGCTTCAACCATCACCACGGCAGGTTTAACTGCATGGCGCGCACTAGTGAGCGACGGCAACTTAAAAGCCGGTGAAACAATCGTTACTTTGGGAACTGGCGGTGTATCTTTAGCAGCGCTGCAAATCGGTAAAATGTTTGGCGCAAAGGTGATTGTAACTTCCTCCTCTGACGAAAAGCTGCAAAGTGCAAAAGCACTAGGCGCAGATCACATTATTAATTATAAAACCAACCCAGAATGGGCTAAAGATGTATTAGCTATCACAGATGGTAAGGGCGCAGAACACATAATTGAGGTAGGTGGACCGGGCACACTTGCCCAATCTGTTGAATCCGTTGCTGTTGGCGGAAATATCTACCTGATAGGCGTATTAACAGGCTTTGAAGGCAATCTGCCAACTGCACAATTGATGTTTAAACAGACACGACTACAAGGTCTGCTGGTGGGGAGTCGAAGCCAACAACAAGATTATGTAAAAGCACTCGAAGCAAATAATGTGAGACCTGTAATAGACAAAGTATTCGATTACGGCTCTCTTGCCGATGCATTTCGATATCAAGTATCAGGCTCACATTTTGGTAAAATTTGTGTTCAATGGTAACTAAATTAAACCAAGCTAACCGATAAACTAAGCGCCTTCTTTGCATTTTCACTAACACTGGCATAAGCTCCAAAATGAAGCTCATGTCAGTGTTTTGATATAACTCGGGAGGGCTGCATGCGTGAACATGGTAACTTTGAAATGTACATTAAAGGGCAAACCATTGTTGTTGACGCCATGGGTGCTTGGAATCTTGAGACCGCTTTGCGTTGGAGTGATGAGTATCAAAAAAATGTTCACCTACTAGCTGACAAACCATGGGCGTGTTTAGTCAACTTAACACAGTTTGAGCTATTGGTCCCAGAGGCTTGGGCACATATAAAACGCTATAGCCAGTGGAGTAACGAGCAAAATCAGCAGTACGAAGCTGTTGTTTGTGGCGCTTCATACCAGCAAGCCTTAGTTGAGTTGATCCACGAAGCAATGCCTAATGTCGATACACAAATCTTTCTAAATTTAGATGACGCTAAGTCTTGGCTAACGCAAAAGGGCATGTTTTACGAACAGTAGAATACATATAAGTTGTAAATTCATTTAAGTAAAAATCAAACTACAAACGGCATGGTTGCCATAACTCCCCATATAATTCTTCATCTTTGAACTGCTTTCAAGCGTGTTCGTTTTAAAATAGAGTGTTAATATACAAGGATTATTTAAAGTCAAAAATTAATGACAGCATGTTGCTTTTGGCATGTAATCTATACGATAACTAGGGGAAAGCTTTGACAAATCAATATAGCGACGACAGCGTTTTTAAATCTAAGTCGCAAAAAGGCTATAGAGCAAAAAAAGCACTGTTAGACTCAGGCATAGAACTTATTGCCGATCACGGAATTGATGGGTTTACTGTAGGCGAACTATGTAAAAAAGCCAACCTTAACCGCACCTCTTTTTATTCTTACTTTGAGTCTATTGAGCAATATATTGGCGAGCTAGCTACCCGAGAAAACAAAGCATTTGATGACGACTTTGAGCAGCAAACCGGGATCGCGTATGCTGAAATGACGCCGGGGTTGAAAAGGCTAGTGTTAGTGCTGACACAGTACTTCAAAAGAATCGAAAAAGACACAGTTTGGAATCGCTTTGTAGTCAATACCTTTTCTCAATACGCCCCTATCGCGGAAGTCATGTTTAACGATATGATGATTGATATTACGCAATGTATCGAAGATGGTGATTTACAATTAGCGCCTCAGCAAGCACACACATATTGTCAATTGATCTTTGCTGCATTTGGTGTCGGTCACCAGCATAAAACTCCTTACGGAGAGGTAAACAGTGCTCAGCTAGTAGACATGCTGCTCGACGCCGGGCAGGTAAAATGTAAGGAAAACGTATTGCACATCTATACACAATAAATATTGGCAAACGTCTTACTTCAACTCCCGCCATCAAACTGAATCAGAAGCAGGTTTATAAAGGGGCACTCGTATCCTATATGAGTCCCCAAAAAACTACTAGCGTAATTTCAATTGCCTATATCCACTTCAAAAATTGCTCGAAATAATTTAATAGTTTTATCTGTCCTTTTGCTAACCTTGTTGCTAAACATAAGGGTGTACTTCACGATTATTATCCATTATGACAACTAAATTAGGGGTAGGGATATGGCTCTTAAAGCGACCACAACCGCGCAAGATGCTTACATTGAGCTTTTTGAAAGACACCATAGTCAGTCTCATAACGAACTTATCGAAAAACTCAATGAGGTGGCAGTTAAGTTATATGCAATTCCAATGGATAATCACTACATTAGAGACGCAATACTGGTTGAAGTATCGAAAGCCTTAATGGAAACCAAAAAGTACTTTCGAACACTTGAGTCTAACAATCCACGAAACCCAGAAACCGAAGGCAAACTAGTAATGCTGTGGGGGTTAGCCGCAGCCCCATTAGGGTATATAGATCAGGATTTGGCAATATTATGTGCTTTGGAGGAAGAGAACTGGTTGCACCCAGACGGTTGGACTTGCGAGGAAATAATCGACTTTGGCGTCAAACTTGATTTGATCTCTCGTACATTTATGAGGTTGTCATTTCCAGTTTCTGTATGGCACTAACATTATCAATATCCGCTGAGTAACGAAAACAAGTTAAAAGGACCCAAAAAATGGGCGCTCTCAACATTTCGAAACAGCAAAGTTAAGCCCTGTTAGGTCATTCAAGGCGACGACTGCCAAAACTAAAGTTACTTTGGTTTGGATAAAGCCCGCATTGCGAATCGACGTTACTAGAAAAGTGCGAGCAAAAAGCTACATTGGCAAAGTCATTTTGCCAAGTACTCGGTGCGAACCAATAAGACACTCTTTTAATGCACAAAAATACCTTAACCCGGTAACCTAGCTGTCGCCTTTTAAATTGTAGATACATTAACTAAACTAAAGATTGGTATCTATCTTACGCCTTTGTAATTGAACGAAAGCTATTGCGGCTTTCCCTGAGAAAAGGAGTGGGAAAATGAGACTCGCCAAGAGATGGGTTTGGGCATGTATACTGCCTTTTTTTATGTCGATAAATGAATGTTTGGCTAATAAAGCCCGCATATACCTCGATGAGGAAGATGAACTTAAAGTATTTACTTCATTAACAGCACCTTCAAACATTGCAGGGGCAACAAATAAGTTGCTATTCGATGTCTTAGATAATGATTCAATAGAGTTCGCGCTATCCAGTTACAATAGAGCGCTGCGAGAGATGCAGTCCAATACCCAAGCGATATGCACCATTAATCGCATCAAAACTGCTGAGCGAGAAGCCTCTTTTTTATTTAGTTTGCCAGTAAACTTTTACGTTAGTCGGAGATTATATCAGCATGCATCGGCACGAAAGCTGGCAAATGCAGTGCTCAACCCAAATGGGGAAATACGCTCTTTGCAATCCTTATTCAAAGTATACAGCAGTAAGTTGATCGCGCTGTCTGACAATATGTCTTACGGCCCTTTTTTAGATGATCAATTAAAGCAAGTCGACAGCAGTAACAAAGTCATACGAAGTGGCAGTGAACAATACGAAACCATATACAGAATGTTCCGTTTACAACGAGTCGACTATCTACTGGGCTACCCGGCAGAGGTGTTTCGCCATGTTAAAAACGATGGGGCAAGCTATCGCTCGTATAAAATAGCCGGGACGCCGACTTTTATACTCGGCCACGTCATGTGTAACAAAACATCTAACAGTCAGGCGCTAATAAAAGCCATTAATAAAGCTATGCGCAAAATATACAAGACACAGTCTTTTGTCGCCGCACATTTGAATTTTTTGCCACCGAGCGAACACAAAATTACGCAATCAATCATTGAAAAGTACAAATATGAACTAGACGAAAAGCAGTAAAACTAAAAATTGTAACTTTTGCCCAAAACAGGCTGTCTTCGACCCCTCATAAGGCTCACTTTAGAGACCTAAAACGTTTTCAACGTCCCAATAAAACACCATGAAAGTACAAGCACTAAGTTCTAAAGTTAGTTAAACTTATCAACGCCTGAAAAATAATTCAAATAAATCATAGCTATAACAAGTAAACTCAACATACCGATAAATTTTAATCCCAAATACAACCTGGTCTATACCAATTCACAGAAAAGACATGATATTGAAATATTGTTTGTGAATAATTCTTCGCAACTTTAATCACTAAAAAGAAAAATATATGAAATTTCAATTATTAGGTCTTGTAGCAGCACTGGTTTCCACGTCGGTACTTGCCGACAGTGACATCTATGTAACGAACAATAGCGACCAAGTTTTAAATATCTCTGTAGAACATACCGGCTCCGATCTAATGGAATATGGAGATGAATGGTCTCAACACACAACGCAGTTAAAGCCTTATGAAACCCGTATGGTTTTAAGCTTTAATCGCTATTATGGCGCCAAGTCTGGTCACAACTACCAATTTAAAACAAAGGTGACAACGCAGTCAGGCGAGGTTATTAACTTGCAACAAAATATGAAGGGCACTTGGTACGGCTCCACGATCACGCACAGTGCACATGGACAAGATTTTAGTTCAGGCAATTTTAGCGATAGAAACATCCACAGATATCAGTCAAACGTTGGCGTATCATCATTACCGGCAGAAGTCGCTTTTAAGGCCAAAGCAACGGCCAGATATGACGACTTTTATTATTCCATTACGCCGTCACACCAAGACGAAGCTGCCAACCCAGCGCCAGAGGCGCTTAAAGTCATGACATACAATATTTGGGCGCTCCCTGTGATTGCATCCCATATTTCCGATCGTATGACATTAATCCCTGAATATTTAAAAGGGTACGATGCATTGCTACTGCAAGAAGTCTTTCATTCACAACGAGAGTCTTTCCTGCGCGAAATTGCCACTGAGTACCCATACCAAACCAAAATGTTAGATAAATCAGGCGTCAATATATACGATGGTGGCGTGATCATTGTTAGCCGTTATCCAATCGTCAACCAAGCGCAATATGTTTTTCCTGACTGCTCTAGTACAGATTGTTTTGCTGATAAAGGCGTTAATTACGCAGAAATCATAAAAGACGGAGAAGCGTACCATCTGTTTGCAACACATACTGCATCTAGCGATACAGATACGGCGCGTCAACACAGACAATTACAGTTTAAACAAATACGTAGTTTAGCAACGAGTTTAAACATACCAAGCAATGAAACTGTTGTTTATGGGGGCGACTTTAACGTCAATAAACTTAAGTTCCCTGGAGACTATACCAATATGCTGGCAAATTTAGCGGCATCCGCTCCTCAATACACCGGCTATACCAGCTCGACTTTTGACCCTCGTGTAAATTCATTCGCCAAAAAAGCGGGCGATACGGTTGAATATCTCGATTACATTGTTGTAAGTGATGAATACAAAGCAACTCAAAGCAATGTGAATGAAGTCAAAGTACCTCGCAGCACTGCTCAGAGTATTTGGGAGCATTGGGATCTGTCTGATCACTTCCCAGTAAAAGCAGTGATCAAGTAATTCAATTTAATGGAGCAAGCTTATTTAAAAGCTTGCTCCAATGTCCTTGAAACGAAACGGCCAAACCCTAACCGTTAATCGCTGTATATTTCGTAAAATGACATATGCACTTAACCATTCGAATGAGAAGCCGAGATTTTTAACCAAGGTGACACAATGAACAAAACAACCATTTTCTTGAGTCTTGCCATCCTTGCAGCTGTCACTGGCGCTGTTTATCAGAGCGAAGAGCCTGTGACAGCAGAGCCCAAAGCCAACATACAAGCGACTCAAAATACTCCATATCAAGAGCACAACCCACTACCTGAAACGCCGAAACAATTGCCACTTGAACATAGCGAAAATAGAAGAGGGGAGCTGCTCAATAAACTAGCCCAGACTAATTTAAATGAGTTGAAACCACTGATAGAGTCATTTTGGCAGCACTGCTTGCGACAATCACAATGTGACGCACTACTTGCGGAACTGCATGCTCACGCAAGCACACATAGATATCAATTGATTGCTGATTACCCAGCCAAAAAACAAGAATTTGAGCAATTGACCGCCAGTGAAGACTTTAATACCACCACAGTTGAAAAGGTCAGCAGGATCAAGCGTATCTACACTCAAGTTTGGGGAGATCTCGCCACAGATCTATTTCATGAAGAATTTGCTTTTTATGACACCAGAGCAACGCTTGCCGAATTTACCGACTTAAGCCAAGAAATGACACCCGATGACTTTATTGAGCAACTGGATATTTTAAGCCAACAAGGTAAAGTCTCATCGGATGCGCAGGCGCAATATAGCATCGCAATTGAGATTTTAGGCACGAATATGACACCAAATGAACTATCACATCTACGAAGTCAGCTTGCTCGGCGTTACTTTGACCATGAGCAAGCCCAAGCCATTTTAGTTCGCCAACAGCAAATCCTTCACCAACAAGAGACCGTGCTCAGCTACCAACAAGCACTCAGCGAAAAGAAAGCACAGTTACACATGCTCAAAGGATCCGAATATGCGCACTTATCAGCGCAGCAGTGGCAAACCCATTATGAAAACGAGGTAAAGTCATTTAGAAAAGCGTTTTTCCAAAGTAATTGAATGACAAGCATATAAGTTACTGCTGGTGGAGTGGTAATTTCGGCAATATAGTTAACACCAATAAACAGCTCCACCAAAGCCACCTAGCTAACGTGAGATAAAGACAGGTATTGTTGATATGTAAACAAAACTGCTGGAAGATTAAGGCTAGGAAGATGCTTAAAGCTTGATAATGATAAGTTATTAGTGTTAATGCAAAGCTAGTTACACAAAAACCTAATCAATACACTATTTATCAAAATTATACAATTTGCCTCCCAGTACATTTTTGTTGGACCCGCTAAATATAAAGAGTCCTTCAAGGGTACCAAACAATCTCTGTATCAGAGTACATGAGCACTCCTCACGTAAATACATACATGCAGGCAATGTGTTTTGGATGATGTTTGAGAAACTAGAGAATTACAACCAACAAGTAGTATAGGAAATGGTGATTAATTGAGTAAGTGTGATTGCCCAGTGATACTGACGGTATAAGTTGTAGTACCTAGTGATTTTGACGTGCCCACACTACTACAAATTAACTTACTGAGTTTTAGTTTTAATCAACTTCTCCGCTTTCGCGTATACCTTAATTCACAGATACAAGGGTTATCTGATTTCTTAGTACAACTTAACACTTCATAACGACCTCCCGAAGTAATTTCATCAGTACGCTGTCTACAGCGTTCACAGGGCACGTTTTCAGTATGTACTTTATTTGCTTTATCGGTCATTGCGCTTCCTCGTCTGCAAGCTTGCATATATGCAAGCTGTGTTTTTCTAAGAGTAGGGAGTGTTCGCTCGAGGTTATAACCTTACCAACTTTGAGTTCATCAATGTATATTGCAATAAGTTCAAGAAGGTTTTCCGCTTTTGTGGCCCCAGCATAATCATTTAACTCCACCCCTACCGCGTCAGCATCCTTAAAGAGTCCAGCTACAGCAGCTGAATCCACAATGCTTTTCCAGTTAGCTACACTAGTCATTCTTAACGCACATGACGACAACTTAGACAAAGAGTCCGACTGACGTCTGTTTTCATCGTCATATTGCTCTAATGCTGATTTTGCTCGTTTTCTAAATGCTTTCTGCACAATATCCTGAGATGCCATTTTCTTAGCTGCTACACCTGTAGCAAAGTACTGTCCATGCGTAAACTCGCCCCCATCTGATTTAGATATCGACGTGTCGATACTCGCTAGCACGGAAGAATATACTTCCTCACCATCAGAATTTTTCCTAAGTGGAATATAAGAGGCCTCTTTTCTTCTGTAGCCAAGTAAAAATGTTGGATTCGTATTTTGCACTCCAAACTTGAACCCTAAGCTTGTACTGGTACCAAAGAACAGAGTTTTTTTATCATCTTTTCCATTAGTTTTATGTTTGTCTTGCTCAACCGGTGTATATTTAGGGGCACCGTCGTCAACTACTAAATTTGCAGCTTCTCCAGTAGCATAAACCTGCTTTATTTTAGGGCTAATAATCTTACCGTCTGAGCTAAAAGATCCCACAACAGAAGGGACGCTTCCATTTTCATAATTTGGGCCTATAAAACCTTCTGTACGATCGTATGCAAGTGAGACTTCTGATGGCGTAGAATCTACATCAATCACACTAATTGATGTTTTGGTAACAAATACAGCTTTATCAACAGATGAGCACCCGGCTATTACTGCACAAAAAACCATGGCAATTACAATTTTATTCATTCTTCACTCCCTCGTTGATGAGGCATTGCATCGTATTTGTGTCCAATGCGTTTAGTAGTAAGACATTATCTTTAAGATAAGTGTTAGATTCCTTTCCGTAGCCAATTGTTACTGACGATTGTTCAGATGAGTTAAAAAACATAACTCCAAAGCTTGTAACATCTACGGTCTCTCCGCCAATCAAAAAACGGTCTTCAATGGACTTGGTTTTGATGTTGACAAAACCAATGATATTTTTGTCACCATTTTCATCAACGTATGTCACTGCGCAACCAGTGAGGAGGAAAAGTAGAAGTAAACATAAACAATAGTTACATTTGACAGTTCTCATCTTTAATATATTGACCCCCATATATCACTGAGCTTCGTTTCTGCACCTAGCGGGTTGATTATTATTCAAACATAATATAATTTATAAATCTAGCTTTCATTCATAAAAATTGAAGAGAATCAAAGTAGTTACTAGAGTAGAACCGCTGTTTCCTATTAGTAATGATACAAGAACTCTAATTAAACATGTCTCATGTTCAGTGAAGAGGACATAGGAGTTTGATTAAATATTGGAACATAATTTACACTGGCTCCTCCGTTGTACGGCACTCATGATATTACCCTCAACAATAGAGCTGTTAGGCTTCTTTTAATATTCACAAAAGACCTATATCAATGGAATTTACACCAGAGCTATTATGTAATATAACTTCCTTCTAACGCGCCTTTTGAATTTGGATGAAAATACATTTTTTTATACACCCCAAAGTGAGTTCAAACCTTTCCTCGGTTACCATTTCATATCTGCATTAAACCTTTCATGTTTACATTGCTTTTAGTATCCAGTTAAGTAGAGTTGTATTGTGAAGCAATACAAGGATATAACGTTGATGAACTCTCTGATTAAAAAATCCAATGACATAATACAGACTGTGCAAACCGATGGCTCAACTGTGGTTCAAATTGCTGGAAACAATTCAGGTGATGTTGTCATTAATGACCCGATAGCAGTGAAAGCATTCGACGCTTTAAAAGCTGAATTAGATAAAAGGCACATCGAGGTTTCTGAATACAAGCAGCAGCTTCAAACCTATCTAGACATCATCTCTAATTTAAGCCAAAGCAAACAAAATAACGAATTACCAGCTAACGATGTTGATGCTGCATTGCAAGCAATTATAGATAGTGGCGACGTCGATAAAGCACAAGCGCTACTGTCAAAGCTGATTGATGATAACGAAGACACCATTCTCAAACAGGCCGAGTATTATTGCAACGCGCGTTTCGAATTTGGATAAAAATACGTTTGCTTTTAGACATCCCAAAGTGAGTCGAAACCTATCCTCAGTTACCATTTCATATATGCATTAAATCTTTAATGTTTGCATTGATTTTAGTATCCAGTTAAGTAGAGTTGTATTGTGAAGCGATACAAGGATATAACGTTGATAGCATCTCTGTTCAAAAAATTAAGCGGCGTATTCCAAACAGCACGCACTGATAACTCAACTGTGGTTCAAATTGCTGGAAATAATTCAGGTGATATTGTCATCAATGATCCGATAGCAGTGAAAGCGTTCGAAGCTTTAAAAGCTGAATTAGATAAAAAACAAATTGAAATTGCTGAATACAAGCAGCTGCTTAAAACTTATCTAGAAATCATATTTAATTTAAGTCAAAGCAAACAAAATAACGAATTGCCCGCCGAAGATGTAGATGCCGCATTACAAGCAATCATAGATAGTGGTGATGTTGATGAAGCACGAGCGCTACTGTCACAGCTGATCGATGAAAACGAAGACATCATTCTCAAACAGGCAGAATATTATTATCAGCGCGGTTCGTTATCTTATCTTCACGAGTCTACACAAACACTTAAGGATTTTGTCAGGGCGACGCAATTAAACCATGAGCATATAAATGCTTGGACTAGGGCTGGCCATATGTATAGGCGAACTGGTGAATTAGGCGGTGCATTACAAGCTTATCAACATGTTTTAAGCTTGGCTGAAAAGACCGGTGATGATGAAGGTAAAGCCGTATCATATGGTAATATGGGAATTGTTTACCAAATAAAAGGCGAGCTAGATAAGGCGCTTGAATATTACCAAAAGAGCCTGGAAATTAATGAGTCTCTAGGTCGTAGAGAAGGCATGGCCAGTGATTATGGTAATATGGGGATCGTTTACAAAACACAAGGTGAGCTAGATAAGGCGCTTGAATATTACCAAAAGAGCCTGGAAATTGATGAGTCTCTAGGTCGTAGAGAAGGCATGGCCAGTCACTATGGTAATATAGGGAATGTATACCAAATACAAGGCAACCTAGATAAGGCACTTGAATATCACCAAAAGAGCCTGGAAATTAATGAGTCTCTAGGTCGTAGAGAAGGGATGGCCCGTGATTATGGTAATATGGGGGTCGTTTACAAAACACAAGGTGAGCTAGATAAGGCACTTGAATATTACCAAAAGAGCCTAGAAATTAATAAATTTCTAGGCAGTAAAGAAGGCATGGCTATTAGTTATGGCAATATGGGGAGTGTTTACAAAGCACAAGGCGAGCTGGATAAGGCACTTGAATATTACCAAAAGAGCCTTGAAATCAATGAATCCCTAGGTCGCAAAGAAGGCTTCGCGCGCCAGTATTGTAATATGGGGAGTGTTTACCATATACAAGGCGAGCTGGATAAGGCACTTGAATATTACCAAAAGAGCCTTGAAATCGAAGAATCTCTAGGTCGCAAAGAAGGCATGGTTGATAATTATGGCAATATGGGGATTGTTTACCAAACACAAGGCAAGTTGGATAAGGCTCTTGAATATTATCAAAAAAGCCTTGAGATCAATGAAGATCTAGGTCGTAATGAAGGCATGGCAAACCATTATGGGAATATAGGGAACCTATACCAAATACAAGGCGAGCTAGATAAGGCGCTTGAGTACTATAAAAAGAGCCTTGAAATCAATGAAACTCTAGGTCGTAAAGAAGGTATGGCCACTCAGTATGGCAATATGGGACTTTTCTACAAAAATAAAGGTGAGCTAAATAAGGCGCTTGAGTACTATAAAAAGAGCCATGAAATCAATGAATCTCTAGGTAACAAACAAGGCATGGCAAATCAGTATGCCAATATGGGCGTATTATCTGAACTACAGGACGACCTCAATCAAGCAAAAGCGCATTGGGAAAAGGCCTTGGTATTGTACGAGCAAGTGGGCGCAAAACTAGAAATAGCGGAAGTGTCTAGCTGGCTTGAAGAATTAGAGAATACAAAGAAGTCATAATTTTATGATGGAATGGTTTACCTCACTTGGTACAGGAGAGCAAATTAGTGCCTTGACGCTGTTGGTGAGCATTATCGGGGTACTTGTCGCTATATTCAAAAAGTCAGGGCGCAGTGAGCCGCAAGAATCCGTTAACCAGAGCATATCTGGTAGTGATATTAATAACGCCGTACAAATAGGCGGGGATAACAAAGGTGAGCTGCCGAAAAAGTAGCAGCCACCATTTTATGTTAAATAAAACTTTTTTTACCTTATCCAGCCTAATACTCAACTAATTTAGCCGTTCCGTACTGAACGATATCATTATCCATTGATTTGAAGTTTTGATAGTCGACGGTTGGAATGCGTCTGCTGTCAGAGCAGGTCTGAGTCATCATTCTGCATTTCTGTATATGCAAAACTAATTGGTTCTAACCCATCGAGATTAGACAAATACATAATTGACTTTAAGACTTTATCTCCCGCTTGACCTGTATGCTAAGCCTTAGTGTGTTTGACTTGATTTACGAACTTTTTAGTATCTGGTTTGATATAAAAGCCAGCCTCTGAAATAAAATACTTCAAAAGGAATACAGATGCATAGAGGCGCAACTGTAAAGGTAAATTCATTAGTAAAAATTACCATCAAACTAACCTTGAGTTTATGTTTCCCGCGTCTTAACCTATACAATATTCGATAGTGGAAGAGCAAACTTGCATAAACAATACAATAAATGAATAGAAGAAAATTTATAAAAGTTTGTCGTGCGCTAGGTATCATCATACCACTGCAGCCATTTCTGAATGCCTGCACAAATAAGCAGATTTTTCAAAATGATAGCACTAAGCCAGTGATTATTATTGGTGCTGGTGCTGCTGGGCTAGTTGCAGGTTACTTGCTGAAGCAGCAGGGGATTTGCATCAAAATTTTAGAGGCGTCTTCAAATTATGGAGGACGCATGAAGCGCACAAGCGACTTTTCAAATTTTCCAATTCCTTTGGGCGCCGAATGGATACATGCAGAGCCAAAAATACTAGACGAAATTGTTAATGATGACTCAGTAGATGTTGATATAGATACGCTAATGTATGATCCCGAAAATGATTATGCATTATACGAGGGTGAAAAGATCAGCATCAAAGAAATGGAAATGAGCGAAGACAGTAAGTTTGTGAACTCTACCTGGTTCGACTTCTTTGAACAATACATTGCACCATCTATTGAGAAACACATTGTATATAGCTCAAAAGTTAAAAGTATCGATTATTCAACTGATGAAGTCATAGTTGAAACACATGATAGCACCCATTATGCGTCCCGAGTTATCGTAACAGCGCCGATAAAAATTCTTCAACAAAGAGAGATTAATTTTACACCTGAACTACCCAAGCTTAAACAAGATGCAATCGATAAAGTTAAAGTTTGGGGTGGGTTTAAAGCATTTATTGAGTTTTCAGATAAGTTTTATCCTGCGCTGATTGGCTTCAATGTCAATCCACCTGAACATGGAGAGAAGCTCTATTATGATGCAGCTTATGGTCAGAACACGACACATCATATACTAGGATTATTTGCAGTTGGTGCAGCCTCAATTCCTTATGTTGATTTACAAGAAGACGAGATAATTAAATACATATTAGATGAACTTGATGCGCTGTTTGATGGCAAGGCATCAACATATTACGTCAAGCATATAATCCAGAATTGGAATACTGAACCGCACATATTTGGCGCTTACGTACGTAACAATGAAGATTGGAGACAAATAAAAAAGCTTGGTGAAAGCACTAATGAACGTTTGTTTTTTGCTGGTGATGCATACACTGATGGTCAAGACTGGGGTTCAGTTCATGCCGCTGTGTATTCAGCAAAACGTGCCGTTAAAGATATACTCAAATCATAATGTTATGGGTTACGAACCTCCCGTTAAGTCCGATACTGACTAGTATTGGACATAACAGAAGCATGGCGAACACAGCGCTACAAAAGCAGAGGTGTTATCTTTGATATATAGATAAAAACCCTATTTAACATAATATGAATTATGGGATATTTAACGTATAGAAGTCTTACTCACCACATCTACTAAAACCTAGCCTAAAAATTTGATTTACCATCAAGATATCATCTTTTATTTAAGTGCCCTATATTGGCTTTAGGTACTTGACGCACTTCAGAATATTTTTAGTTGTAGTCAGTTTATGGGTGGCTTGCCCCAATGAGCTCGCCACCTAGTGTAACTTAGTTTATTCTGAAAATTTCCAAGTCGTCAAAGTGTATCTCACTGTCAACTTGCCATTTTGTTGAATACAAATAGATCTGTAAATTATGGCCAGAAACATTTGGCACAGTAAACTCCATAGAGATCGGCGACCAATCTCTACTTGTTGTAATCACTTGGGCGACTGATTTTTTGCTCGTTGCGTCATAAATCATAACTCGACCATTGGCATCTCCCGAGAATACGCGCGCCATCGTATCGAGTCTATATGTTGCCCCAGGTTCATAATCGAAAACCTTTTGCGCCACTTGCCAGCCATAGCTCGGTCTGTTTTTTACTGCTAGACCTTGTGATCCACTAAACGCGCTATTAGGGCTTAAAAATACAGTCTCTGGATTTGACTGCCAATGTCTCCAACCTTCAGGCAATGCATTTTCAGCTACGTTATTAAATGGTTGATCGTAAACCCGATAACCTTTTACAAGTTGTGCAATTGCCCCCATATAATAACGCTGACCTACACCTTGGATTGCATTGAATACCTGCGTTAATTTGGCTTCAGAGTCGTGATAAATACTCGGTTTAAACTCTGCTAATTGCATCCACCACCTTAGAGAAGTAAAAGACTCGTCGCCGTAGCATTTGTTTACATGCTTACTAAAGTTGCCGCAGTGAGAAATCATAAAATCTGCTGTATTGGCAAAGTACGTCATGTCTTCTTTATTTAATCCAACCCCTGCATAGTAACTGCTAAAAGCCGCAGCAACATCTAAGTTACCATGGCTTGTATCTTCAGTGCCTGTCCAGTTCAAGCCGTCATTTATTGTGTCTCTATCGCTCAGTATACTCCAGTAGCTCCATTCATACTTATTGGCTGTTGAACCAGATCCCGATTGGTATTGCCCGAGCTTTAAGCTACTTTTAAATGCTTTAATTAACTATTGCGCCATAAACTTATGATTAGGATCATGGCCTTCTATCTGTGCCAACTCTGCATACGTGCGTTGTAGTGCAAGGTATTGGTTATGTGGTAACGACTGACCAGGCTTTCTACTAGATGAGTCATCAGCGAATAAATAAACTAAATTTCCACTTAGCGTACCGTGTAAATCTTTTTGCCATTTAGGGAAAATTTGCGTCACTAAAAAATCGTAATATTCATCGGCAAATTGTGAAAAACGAGGTTCCAAGCGCCCTGTCCTTGCCAACTTTATAAATTTTGCCATTGGTGCTGTGATCATCCCATCGTGAACAAGGTACTCACGCCAAGACTTGACGCTTATATTATCAAAATGCACGGTACAATTTTTACGATAATCTGTAGTATAAAGTCTGACTTGAACGTCGTTTGTGGGGTTTTCAGGCGAGACAAAATCAGCAGTGTGATATAGGTATGATTGCGACTCGATAAACCTATCTAAAAGTACTTTTCTTTGGGTAAAGTCATAAACTTGCAGCCGGCCTTTTACGCCCGCATCACAATTCTCTATCTTCGCATGGAAATTAATTTGATACTTACTGTTTGGATCAAAGTGTTCATTGGGTTTGTGGGGGTTTCTTAAAGGTGTTTGAAGTACTTGCCAACGATTGGTTTGAGGAGCCGTTTTAATTGTAAAGGCTGCAGTACTTTTATCAACGTTATCCGCTTCAGTTGTGTTCCTGTATGCAGTTTCATCGGTTGATTGCCACCTGACCCAATTAGCAGGTAGAGAGCTGTCTTCTTGATCTGCGATTTCTGCATTAAAATTTTGAATGGCATCGATGGAATACTTCCATTCGCCCCACCCTTTGAACCCGTCAACTCCCATCCCTGTATCATCTTTTGCAAGCGCTATCGCCATATCTAGACGTAGCGTAAATGTATCTAGGTACTTAGGATCTTTTGTCCCCAAATACATTTCAATGAGTGCATCCAAATAATATGCTTCAGCCCACGCTAGGCTGCTCGAACGACTAAAACTATTTGGGTATTGTGCCTGATATTGAGCACTTATTAGGTCAAACTTATCGATCCACTCACCTCGAGCGTGTTCTGCATTTACATTACATGTACCGAGCAGCAAAATAGACAAGGAAGTCATTCTTATCACTTTATTCATAAATCATCCTTTTAAATTGAGTATAAATTAGGCAGTTATATTACCCTAATGTCATTATTTTAGAAGTAGCAAGACAGATACGTTTTGAACAAATTTTAATAATGTGCGAATTATATTTGGTGATTTAAATCTTCTTTGCAAGATATAAGACTTGGTATCTTTCACCAAATTTAGTATAAATTTCATTACACCTTAAAGCATATAATTGGTATTTGGTGGCTTAAACTCGTTGAAATTTTCTATATTGGGTAAATTTTGCAATGAAATAATAAAAGTACACATTTTGGGCACTGATTTAATCTGTTCCGTTTTATATGTATAGAGCGATCAATTAACAGCGTTTTTCTCAATTAATAAGCGAGCAAAAGCATGTAGCTCACCTGAAAATGTTGTTTTTTTGTAAACTTTAGAGTGCTAGTTACTTCATTGATGGGGGATATTTATGTCAGTGTTAAAAATGACCACGAATAACAAGTTTGATGATGTATTACGTTTTTAAAGGGCTAAACGCCTACTGTCGATACGCCCTGCCAATAAGTGCTCACCGGGCGCTGTTGACATAGAGTCTATACATATACAAAAGCATGACCGGACATAACATTATAACTCACGTCACCTTAGTGAAGGGGCACTTTACGTGCTCCCCACTAGGCGTTCTGCACTTTCAGACAAACTACTCCTCATTTCCGCTGTCACTTAAAAAAAGCTTAGCTTTTGGCGCTTCGTAAAAGTCGCATGTGGGCGTATTGAATAAGCTGTTTCCCAGAAATTGATGAAAGTCAGCAATTACTTTTTCCATTGAAACTAACTTTCCTCCTCGAGCAATAGTTGACCCCATTCCTTTTTGTACACGCTCACAAATATCTTTATCTTCAGCAAAAAACGCGTCTACAAACGCTTTTTCTGTTTTATCTTCGCTGCTCGTTTTAACATTTGAAATCCCAGCAGATCGAACAGTACACTGCTCACTGTCTAGCGGTAACACATGCACCCAAGATAGGCTCTCAGACGTTAAGATCCCAACAAAAGAAGGTGGAATTGATATCAGCACATAATTGTCGAACACTTTTGGGTAACTTCCTCTAAACCATTTAGCCAGTTTACTGGCGTTATCTTTCATCTCCCCGCCAGTCAAAGTCCACTCAAAGTGCCCTGCAATATCAAACGCTTGCTTAGTTGGTGTAACAGTCTCTAGTGTTTCCTTATGCACCTTAAACAAGTGGTAACTTTCCATGGCATTTTCCATCGCGAGCTTCCAGTTTGTATGCCATAGCTCCAGACTTTGTGAGCGGTAGCCATGCGTAAATGAAGGTAGGTTAAAATGATGCAAGTAGTCGTCAATTCCCTGAAGACGTTTGCTGAGCGGTTTATCAGGAGTTCCAAGGTGAATAAACAGCAATCCATGCCAACTTTCTAAATGAAATTGCAATAAGCAATGTGCCTTTTTATCAAGTTGCACTTTTCCTGTAAAGGGTGCGCCTTTAAACGTGCCTTCGTCTGAATAGGTCCATGCATGATAAGGACAAACGATGTTTTTATCGACACGACCATACCCTTCGTCTAGCAACAATGTGCCTCTGTGCCGGCAAAGATTTGAAAGCGCTCTAACCGCGCCGTCTTGGCTGCGGATCAAAACGATCGCTTCGCCTGCGAGTGTAAATGCAAAATAGTCCCCAGTTTGGCTTAGCTCTTGTTCGCTAACAATGAATACCCATTCGCTTTTAAATATATGCTCCATTTCAAGCGAATGTATATCTTGGTCTTTATATACCGCAAAAGGCAGCGAGTAGGCTTCCTCTATAGGCGCCTGTGCGATTTGTTCATACTCTGAAATAAGCTGCGTTTTGTATTTGCTCATAATTTTACCTGCTAGTCTACTTACCTGATCGTAAATGCTATTTGTCTCTCTTTAGCTTATTCGCCCCAAAAATACAGCCTAAATTGCATCACCGTTTAATATGCCGTCTAAGTCGTAGTCTAATGCAGCTTGCCAACCTTTACCGGGAACGGTGCAAGTAAAGGTTAAGCTATTGTCTGCTGTCGCCCCCAGATTCATCAATTGTGCCAAAGTCAGACGGCGTTCAAATGCGCGATCACTTCTGTAGTTTTGCTCTATTTGATCAAATAAGTAGCCCCGCTGCTCGTGATTGACGACGCCCAGTACAATCAAGTCGCATTCGGTGACCTTTCCACCCAACAGCTTGGAAACAAAAGGCGTACTTGCGCGTTGCTCGAGTAGTAAGATCCTCGATTTGACAACCTCAAGTGTATGTTCAGTCAATGTGATTTGTTGTCCAACAACCGGGGCCAAATCGTTATCAAATTCCATCATGTAATCGACTAACCCCTGTCGCGTTGTTTCGTCAGGAATGCCTATCTCACCAGCATTGAAATGACATCCATATCTTTCATCTGCGCCGTCTGGGCAACCTTGCTCACCATTATCGAATACCCCTCCTTTGAGAAAGTTTAGCAACTGATCCGTCGCACCATCATGTAAAAAGCCAAAACCTCTTATTTGGTCGCCTTGATGGTTTTTCGTGTGAGAAGGTAAAAACCCTTCACGGTCAGGCAAGCCAAACATACCAACACGCGTATACAGGTTTCTTAATTGGGGTACTTTTAATATTTGAATTTCTCCTCCGTGTGCGATCTCGCCGCGGCTGCCATAAAACCCTTTTTCATGATCAACACCATGGCACCCCTCGCAGTTTACTCCATCGGCATTATTGCCATTTAATGGCGTATCTTGCGCTGCGCCATCTGACCGCCTTGCGCCATGAAAAAACTGCTCGCCAATGTGCGCAGAGGAAGATAAAGCATTGTCTAAGCTTCTAATCGGATTGGGTGGTAAGGCTACTTTGAGCATAAAGTCAGCAAATTTATCCATGTCTTGCTCCAATTGTCTTACATCTGCGGTCTTTAAGTCTGCATCAACTGATTCAGGAAGCGCTATATCCAGACCCAACAAGCCTTCAAAAGCAACAATAAAGTTTTTAAAAGAAATACGTTCATCCAAAGTCTGCGCAGTATCATCACCAAAATAGCCAACTGAACGGTCCCCGCGCCAATGCATATGCCCATGATGCTGCATCCCTCTTAATGTTTGTGTCCCCATAGGCCCTTTCATAGAAGCGAAGCTACGTTCATCACCATTGCCGTTAATAATTTCCAGAAGTTGACAACTTTCTTCTTCAGGACCAACTAACAAACAGCCTAGCTCTGACAAATTTTGAGTTGGGAAAGGTTGCGGATTCTTGATGTTACTTACATCGGGATTGCCCAAATTCCAACTTAAGTGGTCTGTATCCCCAAAGATATGGCAGCTTGCACAAGAAGACTCACCATTTGACGACGAACGATTAGCATCGTAGAGCATGGACCTGCCTGCCATATAATCCTTGGGCTCAGGTGTGGGCATTGCAATACGCTGCAACTCACTTCGATTTGATAAATTAATATGAACGAGGCTGTTATCGAAACGTGTAAATACATACAACGACTGATGCCGCTCATTGAGTAATATTCCTGCAGGCCCCCCTTGTACTGACAAATAACGTGCACTCGCCTCTTTAGGGTCGAACTCTTGGTCCTTATTGTCCCAATAGCTATCGTCGGTCAATTCAGATGTCGGCAATACAGCAACTTTATTTGAGCCTAACACAGCGCTGTAAAGCAGCTTTCCATCGCTGCTCACTTCAAGCTGTAGAGGGGCCGATAAGCTATGATGCTTTACCGACTTATTCCCTTTTAAATCGTTGTAATTAATGTGTCTGTTTAAGTGTCTAGCAAAAACATTACCAGTCGAAGGATCTATAACTGTAATACGGCTTTTTGCAATATTCCCTTGCACCGTAGATCCTGTGAACTTGCCTGAGCCTTCAAATCTAGTTGCATTGTTGGCGTCTGTATTGGATACAAACAATGCGCCGGTGGTCGGACTAACCGCAATATTAAATAGCGTTGTACCCACATGCTTGAAACTTGCTATTGTTCTATGGGTCTGTGTATCAAGCGCAAATACATCATGATCTGGCAGGTGAAAACGAACTCCATTTGAAAAGTTGCGCCCTTTGCTATCTTGCCATTGCCCTGATGCACGGTCATATTGCACAATCATACTCGTCCAAGGCTGATATTCGCCGTCTGCATTTACGCCCGGTGCAGTTCTCCCGCCTGGTAAGTATCCCTCTGGCAGCCCCTTAGGGGAACTCAACCCATCTAATACTTGGCAAGGTACTGCACCATATTGATCGTCTTCAAAGCCCAAACACATAACGGCTTCATGCACTGCTGTGGTTTGATTTCCAGAGTTTAGTACGGCGGCATATACTGTTTTCTCATCCTGAGATACGGCAAGCCCCCTCAGCGTGTCTCCAAACATAGACACAATTTCTAAAGGCGTTCCCCCTAGATTATCCCCCAAATTATAAATGTCGAAAATCCAGACGTCAGCGCGCCCTATACCGGGTGTGTACAGCTTTGGATCTCCTGCACCTTTTACCTTCGCTAGCGCGGGGCTTCGCCTTTGTTGGCCTCGATGTGCTGTGGTAATAAAAGCTTTATTGTTCGCAAAAACAATATCTCTTGGTTCGTCACCGACAAGCAGGGTTCGAATTACACGGGCTGGCGAAAGCGACAAGTCCACAATACTTACTGAATCAGATAGGTGATTTAAGACCCAAGCCTGATTATTTCTAATTGCAACAGACACTGGCTCTAATCCGACATGCACGCTTTGCGACAATAAGAGCGTCCCATCTTTTCCAATAGAAAAAATCTCTAGAGTATGGTTAGAAGTATTGGTCAGCAATAATTTTTTACCGTCAGAGGTTTTCGCCATGGGCCTCACTGGTGCAGACTCAAAACCAATGTAGTCCGACTTTGCACTTGGTGGCATTACTTTTACAGGAGGTTCTGGCATAGCAATAGGCTCTGGCATAACAATGGCCTCCGGTATATCAGATCCCTGAGGCTTTTCATTATTTGTTTCAGGATTGCTACCACAGCTAGCCAACAGCACCAAATATAAAACTCCAATGAGCTTCTTGGTTTTAACTTTATCCACTTTATCACCCGTATATTTTCACATTGACAATTTATAGATTAGATCGCACAACCTTAAATTGTCAATGTGAAAATATATTTGCTAAAATTATCCATATTCAAGCACTGTGATAGAAGAGGTTTAATATGGCTCGCCCAAGCATGGCAGCACAGAGAATTAAAGAGATTCTTGATGCCTTAGAGGTGTGTATCTTAAAACAAGGTATGCAAGCAACATCTTTAGAAAATATAGCGGAAACCGCCAACGTAAAAAGAACGATTTTGCGCCACTATATCGGAAATCGTGATGACATTATTTGCGCACTCAGCAAACGCTGGCGGGGTATCTACAGTGCTCAATGGCAGCAAGTTATAGACTGGCTACCCAATAATAGCCGTTCGGAAGCACTCATAGAAACGCTATTCTCAGTTGGATCTGCTGAGCAGCTCAACGCGACTATCATTGGCGAAGCCTTATTTGCAGAAGCCAAACGTCTTGATGCCATTAAAGACGACCAACAACACATAATGTCCGAGTTTATCCAGCACGTCTCGGATGCCTTAAAAGTGGACTACCCTAATGCTGGGGATGACAAGATCAACTTAGTAAGCAATGGTATATATGCTAATTATTTAATGGCCGAATCATTACTCCCGCTCAAGTTTAAAGAGCAAGTCCACACCTTAAAACATAGCTCCAAATTGTTATGCACGACACTTAACACCGAATAAACGAAGTTAATTTTCATATTGACAATTTAAATCTCTAACACTAGCCTATATATCAATCTAATGATCAAATGCTATGTGGAGTATCAATGAAGTTAATGAGTTCTTTCGCAATCTCGGGAGTGGTGGTTGTAAGTATTTGGGGGGTAGCTATGATGCAGTTCCCCCTAATGGCTGCAACTGAGCACAGCGACAAACCTGATGTACAGGTTGAAGCACCCAATCTCGCTACAAAACAACCCAGTCTACGCCCGAATACAACCGAGGCTGTGAAGGGTGTACGGATTAACACTATGAGTATCAGTGGCGTACAGCAAAAAATTGCAATCAAACATATCGCAAAGTTGTGGGAGACGTTTGAAAACCAACAAGCACTCAATAAAAATCTATTGCGATACCCAAGAAAAATCAGCGTCTATTACCAAAACTTCAGTCAAGATTTCCAACAGGCAGAAATATCAATTGGTTACCTATCAGACATCGTTCGCTCCGCAAATCAGTCAACGACCATTCAAGGTGGAAGGTATGAAAGGGTCTTACAAAAGGCAGCTCACTCAAACGAAGAACTCGCCGATGCATGGAAAAAAATAGATTACCGCAAAAATTTACAATCTGTGCTAGAGATCCACTACTTGGATGCCAGTGGACACCCCGTGTCTTCTGAATTCATGGTTAATTACAAATAGGGGAAATCATGGATTTTTTAACATACTCCTTCTCAACCGATGATATTTGGTGGCTCGAAACTTTTATTGACGACTGGTTCTTGGTAATTGCACTGTCACTTTTTGTCATTGAGCTCATTCGATACGGCTTAAAAAAAACATTTACACGCAATTTGCTTGGGGACAGTGTTACCAATTTTATTACCCTCGGCACATTTATATTGATTGTCGCTTTAGTAGCGGCAACGTATGCAGGCGTCTTTTTCTATGTTTATGATAATTTTAAGTTGGTTGAACTTCCCCTGACGCCTTGGACCATACTGTGTTGTATCGTATTGGCTGACTTAGCATATTACTGGGAACACCGTTTTTTGCATAAAAATGGCTTTGCTTGGGCTACACACACAGTTCATCATAGCTCTCCGCACTTTAATATTTCTGTCGCGTACCGTCATGGGCCTTTAGATTGGCTGTTTCCGTTATTCTTTCACCTACCCTTGGCTATTCTGGGTTTCAATCCATTTATCATCTTTCTGGCGGAAGTGGTCGTTCAGGTTTACCAGACTTTGTTGCATACGGAGACCGTGAAAAAGTTACCTCGTCCAATTGAAGCTATTTTCAATACCCCCTCACATCATCGCGTACACCATGCAACTAATAAGCAGTACTTAGATAAAAACTACGCAGGTATTTTTATTGTCTGGGACCGCATGTTTGGTACTTTTGCTAAGGAAGATATCAAAGTGAAATACGGGATCTATCCGGCAGTTAAGAGTATCAACCCAGTCACTGTGTTTTTTAGTGGGTATGTAAAGCTTGTACGTCAAATGTGGCACGCCCCAAATTGGCGTTATCGATGGAACTTACTCATCAAGCCACCACTTTGGGCTTGGCAACAAGAAAACAAAAATAAATAGCTTTTAATCCTTAGATGCTGGCCTCGGCGTTGTCGAATTTAGTTGACTCCTAGGCCATTTCTCCAAAGTACGACCTCCTACCACTGGCCAAACAGATCAAAAAGATGATTGTCTGAGTCATTCTTTTTCCTTGGATTCAAGAGCCAATTACCGGCATCTATCCGCTGACAGTCACACTTGTTTCAAAACCGTTTCAGTGTAAACAAATCGTAACCATTTTAGGGTGCTTATTTACCCATTTTGATGCTATAGATAAGTAGGTTTAAGCAAACCTTAGTTAAAATTGGTATACATAAAAGGATAAATTATGAAAAGCGTTATTTTAGCTGGACTTTTAGTCGCCGGCTTTACAGGCAACTTTGCCATGGCAAATGAACAAGATACACAAAGTAGTGATGGCGTACTCAAGTACTCCTACAACTTTGTTTATCTTAAATGTGAATCTAGCTCTTGCGGTGATATTGTCACACGTCGCTACCCTATGAAAGTCTATTACAAGTTTGTGCCTGATATTCCACCACATTCAGAAGTTCGAATTTACTGGAATAAAAATGTCCCGGCGGGTGTATCAGCTGGAAAAAGAGTCGCACATACAGAAGGGGCAACTTGCCCAGATGGTTCAAAAATGAAGGCTAAATGGTTTTTAGATAGTAGCTTTCGCCCGACAACTGCAATCGCAACTGATTGTAATGGCGTAGATCACACCTATAGTGTGCATGAATTCCACTTTTAATAAAAGAATAGTGCCTAGAGTGAAATGCTAGGCACTTTTAGCTGCTAACCTGTGATGATTCTGAGCATGCGTCTTAACGGCTCGGCTGCTCCCCATAGTAACTGGTCGCCCACAGTGAATGCGCTGATGAATTTATCGCCCATAGACAACTTTCTGATCCTGCCAATTGGAATATGCAAAGATCCAGTGACTTTCACAGGAGTCAGCTCCTGCTCAGTTATACCTCTTTCATTAGGAATAACTTTTACCCACTCATTGTGTTCATCGAGAATTCTTTCAATCTCGCTAACCTCAATGTCCTCACGAAGTTTGATGGTTAGCGCCTGAGAATGACAGCGCATTGCGCCTACCCTGACACAAAGGCCATCTACCGGTATAGGTTGCTTGATTGACCCTAAAATTTTATTGGCCTCAACCTCTGCTTTCCACTCTTCTTTACTTTGGCCTGATTCCATTGGAACATCAATCCAAGGGATCAAACTGCCAGCTAGTGGCACGCCAAATTGGTCTTTTGGTAATTCATTATCTTTGAGTTTGTCTGCTACAATTTTGTCTATTTCCAGAATCGCTGATGAAGGGCTTTCTAGCTGAGATTTTACGCTACCGTGGATCTCACCCATTTGTGTGATGAGCTCTCTCATATTACGCGCTCCAGCACCTGATGCAGCCTGATAGGTCATCGGGCTTATCCACTCGATGAGATCTTTTTCAAATAGCCCACCAAGCGCTAGTAACATCAAAGAAACGGTGCAATTTCCGCCTACAAACGTTTTAACACCCTGCTCTAGTCCCTGCTGAATAACATCATTATTGACAGGATCTAAAACAATAATACTATCACTGGACATACGCAGTGCAGAAGCCGCGTCAATCCAGTATCCTTGCCAACCAGCATCACGCAAAGGCTGATAAACTTCTTTGGTATAGTCACCACCCTGGCATGAAACAATAATGTCCATCTTCTTTAGAGAAGGCAGATCATAAGCGTTATTAAGTGGTTTGGCTTCACCAGCAAAGTCAGGTCCTAGCTGGCCCGCCTGAGATGTAGTAAAAAAATGCGCGTCAAGATGAGCAAAGTCACCTTCTTGTTGCATACGCTCCATTAATACTGAGCCAACCATACCGCGCCAGCCGATAAATCCAACATTGTTCATTACATTACCCTTATTTAATTTTAAATGACTCATTGCGTGAGGGGTACGTCTAGACGTCTAACCTATCAAAATTAACTTGCCATCTCTAGTACTTTTTTAGTCGTTAAGCGAATTACTCATGTAACGGAGATATAGAAGTTTTTGGCGGAACGAGCGTAACACTGTTTTACAGTCAAAGAGCTGTCGATATCACGTGGTGAAAGCAGTCAGAAAGCATAAAAAAACCCCGCGATGCGGGGTTTGGATACAACATGTAAAGGTTGCGTCCAAGCTTGATGCTATGCATCAAACTAGAACTCTGTTTTGGTAATATGTTTATTTTATGTAAACAAAATACCTGAATGTGGTAAGGATATGCGATAACCTTTTTGTGTTAGCTATTATGAGTCACTTTAGTACTATTTTCAAGTAAAAATCATTCTAAATATTGATCTAGGTTATAAAAAAAATCTAAATTTAATATATGTTTACCTTTACGTAAATGTAATATTTCTCACATGAAAGTTATTAAATTTTATAGATAATATTCCAAGTTAAAATGAAGACGATTTAAATGGGTACATATTTAGGAGAGATTAAAATAATTATACTAAATAATATTTATAATTATTAAGTTAATCGCAAAAATAAAAAGGCCGCCTTAACGGCGGCCTTTTTTTGAACAGTTTTTAATATTAAAATTCTATCGCAAAGTCTAAGCTAACTTGTTGCGCAGTTTCCTTTGAACGGATAAGCACATCGTTTTGCTCTACTTCAAAGTCTTGACCCAATAGGTTCTTAACTTTAAAGGTTACAGTTGTACTGAAAGTTGGGTAGTAACTATACACCAAGTCTAAAGAATTGATCGGTTGCTCGTAAGCATCGTCAAAACCATTCACACCTGCCGCTAAGATACGGTCACCAAAGACGTTGTAAATCACCGAGCCCTGATGGTTGCCATCATGAGAGTCATAGTTCAACTGCAAGTTAGCTACGTATTTAGAGTGACCAGTCATACGACGCTTCAGGTTTGTCAAATCACCGCTATCAAGCTCTAGAATTTCAACTTCAGAGTCACTCACTGTTAAGTTACCTGAAGTGAAGAATGCGCCACCTAAGAAGTCAGACGACAACTCCACCAGCCACTCTGCTTCCAAGCCGTAAACATAGGCTGAGTCAGCATTTTCAAACTCAAGAGTGAATCGACCATCCGACTCATTTAGCTGTGCTTCGATTGGCTTGTCAATGTCTTTGTAAAATGCGCCAACAGAGAAGTTATCACCGCTTTCAAAGTAAAACTCAACGCGTAAGTCAAAGTTATCTAAGTGGCTCGATTCCAGCCTTGGGTTACCTAATGTTCTGTAGTCAGTCAGTGGATCTTGATATTGAACAGGTGTCAGCTCACGTAAATCAGGACGAACGATTGTTTGACCCCAGCCTGCACGTACTTGGTACGTAGGTTGGCTATACGTCATGGATAGTGAACCAAACGTCTCGTCTTCCATTACTGTCGACTTTTGAATTGCTTCGCCGCTTAACTTGTCCTTCAGTAATTCAGCATCAAAAGTAGAGCGTGAGAAAGCCAGCGCGACTTGTCTAAAGTCTTCATATCTCAAACCGCCTGAAAATCGCCAGTCATTTGCATACACATAATCAAAGCTACCGTAATAAGCATCGATTTTTTGCGCCGCAAGGTAATCATCTGCAATTGGTTCTTGGAATAGTAGTTCAACATCAGTATCGTCTACACGACTATCATCTCTGAAAATACTGCCGATACCTAAAGCTTCATTTTTATTTGTTGCGAGCGTGATATTTTCACTCGGTCCAAAACGATACTTGAAGAAGTCAGTTTTGTATTCACGTGTCTTGTCAACGAAATAACCACCACCTTTGAGCTCTACTTCAGAAGAATCGAAGTAGAAGACTTTAGAAAGATTCCAGCTATAGTTTTCAACCTTATCTTCCATATCAACAAAGCGGTATAAGAAAGGGTCGCCCCCTAATGCACCACTTGTGTATGTGTCAGTATAAGTCCCGCCAGTGTAGCGATCTCGCGCTGTGATCTCTAACTCACTCGGAATATCAGTCGTAGCGGTTGAATCTGTATATTGCCAGTCGAAACCAACACCCTTGATAAAGTCATATTCAATGTTGTGATTACCACGGAATTGAATTACTTCTAGCTCACGCTGCTCAAAAGACGTAAGGTTTTTACGTTGAACTTCGCCATCCGCGATACTTAGAGACTTAGATGGCTCTTGGTATAGAGACACAGCAGCTTCATCTTCAGTATCTCTTAGCTTCATATAAGATGCGTTTAAGTCATGACCATCCAATTTGTAGCCAAGGTTCAAAGAAGTATTTAACTTAACATTTTTCTTCGTTGACTCTTTATCTGTTCTTGCAGAGTAACACTCCAAATCAGACTTTGAGCAGTCATCTGGGTTAACTTCTACTGAAGATAATACAGCTGAGTATCCTTTGCTATGCGACCACTCATGGTCGTATGCCGCAGAGAATAAAAAGCCTAACGCACCACCTAGCCCAAATACATCGTCAAATTTGTCACCGTAAACAAGCTTACCGCCAAAATCTGGGTCCAAATCTTTTTCGACCATACCAAAATCACGATGAAGTGATTTAGTAAGTGACTTGTTAATTGCTACGGCCTCTTCCTGAGAAACAGCTTCACCACGCTCTTTAGACTCAATATCACGGATATTCAGAACCGAAATATCGGAGATACCATTGATATATTTGTTCAGTGCCGATGTCATCGTTGCAGGCATTGCACGCAAACCATCATCTTCACCTAACCAGTCATCATCACTACCGTTATAAACAAAGCCATGATCATTGGTATCTTTGTGTGTCACACCAATTTCTAGCTTTATAACACGATCGTTCGGGATGCTTTTTGTTCTGATGTTTACATCACCACCACCAAATGCCGCAGGCATATTTGGTGAATAGGCTTTTTGCACTGCCAAAGATTCGATGATGCTTGATGGGAATATATCAAGCGGAATGACATTACGAGTTAAGTCTGGACTTGGCACTTGAGCGCCATTAAGTCTCACGCTAGAGTATCGTTCACCGAGGCCTCGAACATAAATGAACTTATCATTTACCAAACTCAAGCCAGTCACACGACGTAGCGCAGACGCTGCATCACTATCGCCAGTACGAGAGATCTGCTCAGAGCCCATGATATCTGCAACAAATGCTTGATTTTTACGCTCTTCGATTACCGCACTCGCGCTGCCTTTGAGGCGGCTACCTACTGCAACAACTTCTTCTATTTCTTGGGCTGTCTCTTCTGCCATTACATGTGTAGACAAAGGACTTAACAGAGAAAGCAAAGAAATCGTTATCAAATTTGTTTTGAACACTTTGATTGGTTTCATTTGTAATTCCTCTAAACCAAAATATTGATTCACAAAGGGCGCATTAAAGCGCCCTTCAATTTGTTCTTATATGGCTTAGATTATTTTGTACGAGCGATTGACTCAGCTACGAATTTAGCCCAGTTAGTGTCCGTTTCATCTTCGCCTAACGCACCTACGTAAGTTACGTCAGTAAAGAATGAGTTTTCGTCGCTTAGTTTAGAAGTTTCAACAGCTTCGATAGCATTACCATCTTTGTCTAGGATTGTGCCTTTTGTTGTTGCTAAGTCGTCACCAAGTACATTTGAGAATGAGTTAAAGCCGACTAACTTGTTACCATCGTCCGTGAACCAAGTTTCGATGTTGAAGTCAGCTAAATCACCTACAAGTGGAACTTTTGTTGACTCGAAGTTCTTCGCACAAGCAAAAATTGAGTTGTGGAACTTGATTTCACCATTCTTCGCGTTAGCATGAATGCCCGCAGCGCCCGACAAGTCATTTTTGTTCATTAGGTCAAAACAACCTGAACCATCTTCAGTACCCTTGCTCACAAATAGCATGTTATGAAGCTGAGCTTTGCCCCACTCTTTCATTTCCATACCAGCACCGTGACCACGAGGACCTTTGATACCGTTGCTTACAACTGTTGCGTTTGCAATTGTTGGATTTGATACAGTTGTTGCTTTATCAGCAGTTGTTGGGTCATCTTTACCACCGTCTGTTTCGAAACCGTGGTTACCCTGAGTCAGAGTTTGAACAAGGATGAATTGGCCATTACCTTTCCAACCTGTATCCCAGTCGATACCGTCATCCGCTGTTTCAGTGACAACAATGTGCTTTAAGTTAACTTGTCCACCGAATAGCTCGATGCCATCATCGTAGCCTTGGTGAATGTGGATGTATTCAATCTTAGTGCCTGAACCTACAGCGTTTAGCGTAATAGAGTTTAGCTCATCGCCTTCAACACCATTACCAGCAAACTTAACAACAACGTGCTCTAAAGAACCACTGTTGTCAGCATCATTGTTACCGCCGTAGTAAGAAATTACGCCTTCAGCTTTTGCGTCACATTTGCCTTCATCAGCAGCAGTCTTTGAACAGCTCTCTGTTGTAGCCATACCATTGATTTGAATTCCGCCCCAGTCCTGCATCGCTGGTACAGTTGTATCATCACCATCGATTTCTTTAATCGACGTAAAAGTAATTGGCTTACCTAGCTCACCCACAGCGTGAATTTTAGAACCACGACCGATACGTACAAAGTTTTCAGCCTTTGTAAATGCGATTGTCGCACCAGCTTCAATCGTCAGTGTTGGGCCATTTGGATCAACCGTTTCACCTTCAGAAGTTTGCACGTCATCACCGATGAATAGTGCGCCTTCGAAAATGTGAGCACCACCGTCAGGCAATGCTTCTAATAGGAAAGAAGATGTAATGTTCTTTGCATTGCTCGCGAACGCTTGGCTGTATTTACAGTGTGTACCATCCTGGTCACCTTTGAATGTTGTGCCATCTATCGCGTAGCTCGCACAAGGTAATTCAACAGGCTTATCGTTATCATCATTACCTGTATCTGGAACAACGACCGGATTTTCAACTGAGTTGTCTACATGGTTGTCATTGTTAGTAGGTGTGATATTGATGTCGCCGCCGCAACCAGCAAGTACAAGAGCAGAAGAAATTAAGCTTACTTTAAATAAACCAGAAAGGTTCATGTTGGTCTCCAAAGATATAATTGTTATAACGGTATTTATTTAATGGAGCCAGAATAGATTTAACGTGTTACAAATGGGTGACAGTTTTTATAATTTAAAATGACATAATAAATATTAATTAAAAATAAAAAAGCCACCCGAAGGCGGCTTTGGTGTTGCGAATATTTAACAATAAATTAAAGAACAGCTTGTTTTAAACTCAATTTATGAAGCTTTTCGTTTTGAACATATTTAATCCACTGTTTAGCCAGTCTTGCAGATTTTTTGTGTTTTTCTGCCTGTTCAAATGCCAATATAGATGCGTCAAAATTTTCCAAGTTATATTGCGCCATACCAAGTGCAACATAAGCATTAGATTCAAATGTTAAACCACCTTTATCTAATGCAGCTCTTGCTGCATCAGCGGCTTCATTATAATGCTCCATATTAATGTATACTTCTGCAAGTCGCTGTTGAAATTTACCATGAGAGGCTAATTTGTCAGCTTCCTTAAAGAAAGCAATTGATTTTTCATCATCTTTTGCTTGAACATACGCTTCAGCAATAAAAGATAAGTTCTTTTCAGAGTTATCTATTACTTTACTATCTATGCCCTGCTTTAATGTTTGAGCTGCTTTAAAAGGCAATCCGTTATACAAATAAACTTGAGCAAGTTGCAAAACTTCTGACTTAGTTTTAATAAATCCGCGCTGTTTTGCAGTCTCTAATATAGCCAATTGCTTTTTCTCATCTCCAACCTCACCATACATGCCACCCAACTGTATCCAATACTGTGGCTTGTCAAATAGCTGAACCATTTTTTCCAATGTCGCTACTACATTTTCTGGCTGGTTTAATGAGTAATATAGAGCCCTTTGAAGTACTAACCAGTTCTCCTTAGGCACTTCGTTTTTTGACTCAGATAGGGAGATGGCAACATTGATATTTTCCAATGCATCTTTGTATGACTTGTTTTGATAAAGCGCTTGCGCTTTTAATGTATAATAGTTGCTCTTTATCGGTTGTGTATTTAGCGCTTTCCAGTTATCTAAATACACCACTGTTTTTTCATAGTCGCCATTAGCCATTGCAAGCTGTGCCAAACTAAATGTCGTGGACAGTTTTAAAGACTCAGGAATAGCCTCTTCGGCAACAACCTTTTCAAACGATGCGATGGCTTTACTCAACTCATTCTCGTTGTAGTAAATAAACCCATAAAAGTTATGCATCATGGCCACTTCGTACGAATTCATACTCGATGAGCGCTCTTTAATTGAGTCAAGTACCTCAAGACCTTCTTGAACATTACCGTCATCAGCCAGCTTTTGAGCTCTGGCGAGTTGGCTGTATACTTTTTCCCTTAGCGCAGGCACACGTTTTGTCTTTGTCGCAGCGTATGCACTCGAAAATGACACCTCAGGTACCAAAGAAACAAGACTAATAGAAGCATTAATGGCCAGTGCAGCGGCACTCAGTGCCAATGCGTTTTTTATTAACTTCATAATACAAACTCCTAATTTCACTAACCGTTAATTTGGAAGGTGATTTTGTTTTGTACACCAGCCACTTCTACAGCTTCGCCGTTTACGACACGAGGCTTGTACTTAAACTTCAGTGCAGCATCCATTGCGGCGCGATTGAAAATGTTCTCTGGCTCAGCTTTAAGCACTTTTGGGTCTCTCACTGTGCCTTGCTTTGTAACCACAAACTCAACCAATACATATCCTTCAATACCTCTTGAAAGCGCGCGTCTTGGGTATACTGGTGCCACTTTTACTATTGGCAAGTATTCGCCATCACTTGATTCCAGTGCCAGCCCACCGGCGAGATCAACATCGGCGTCCACGTTTGCTGAGAAGTCAAAGCTTGAAGCGCCCGCATCTAGATTATTTGCTTGCATTTGCGGTGCATCCATCGGCGGTGGCGGCTCTTTTGGTGTAGGTGGCTTTTGTGGCTTACGCTCTTTCTTCTCGACTGTTTCTTCTTTTTTCAGGCGAACAAAGTCAAGCACATTGCCTTTAACAGGTTCTGTGGCCGTGCCTTGGCCACCATTGATCAAGGCCTGCATTCCCAAAAATAGGAAGAATGTAACTACACCAGCAATTAATAATGCAATTATATAGCGCATTGTTTTCCCTTAGGATTCCTGTGCAGCGATAGAAACATCAAAGGCACCCGCGGCTCTTGACGCATCCATGACCTTAATTAAAATTTCAGTCGTTGCTTTCTTGTCGGCTTGAATTACAACGCTACCTTGCGGGTTTTCCGCTTTAAGACGCTCGATATTTGCTTGTACAGCACGAATATCAATTTGGCGCTTGTTGATCCAAATCTCACCTTTGTCAGAAATGGCTACCAAAATATTGGCGCGCTGTTTTTTTACAGCCGTTGCCGCTTCTGGGCGGTTTACATCAATGCCCGCTTCTTTGACGAATGTCGCTGTAACGATGAAGAAGATAAGCATGATAAAAACAACATCCAACATAGGCGTCATGTTAATTTCTTCGGTTTCTTCTTCTTGGAAAACTTTTGCTAGAGGAGCTCTCATTTTTTTACCTCAAATTCTTTAATGATCTAACAGCAATTTATCTTCTAAAAGCTCAACTTCTCGTTTCGCTTTTCGTTGCAAGTAAGTCGATGCAAAAACACCAGATAATGCTGCAACCATACCTGCCATTGTTGGGATAGTGGCTTTTGACACACCTGCTGCCATTGAACGTGCGCTGCCTGAGCCTGTAATAGCCATTACGTTAAATACTTCAATCATGCCCGTTACCGTACCCAATAGCCCTAATAAAGGACACAGCGCAACCATCACGTTGATAAAAGGCAGGTTGCAGTTAAGTTCAATACCTGCTTTAGAGATCATGGCTTGACGGATTTGTTCAGCATTCCAGCTGTTGCGCTCATTTCTGTTTTGCCAGGTTTCTACTGTCTGCTTTTTGTATCCCCTATACTTTCCAAAAAAGTACATAAAGCGTTCCAGGATAAGTAACCACATAGCAAAGGTGACTACTGCGATGACCAGGAGAACCTGGCCACCAGTATCAAGGAACTCTTGTAGTGCAGTGATAGCATCTACTAGTAGCACCATGATTACGCTCCTTTCTCACTGCGCTCAGCGATAATGCCCGCACTTTGCTCTTGAAGAATAAGCAGAAGGTTGCGTGAACGCGTGTTCAATAGCGTGTATAAGAACACTGTTGGGATAGCGACTACTAGGCCCAATACCGTAGTTACAAGCGCAGTTGAGATACCACCAGCCATTAGTTTCGGGTCACCAGTACCAAACAGTGTAATTGCTTGGAATGTGTTGATCATACCGGTTACCGTACCAAGTAGACCTAGCAGAGGGGCAACCACTGAGATGATTTTAATCAAAGTTAGGTTGCGAGTGATTTTTGGCATTTCACGCAAAATTGCTTCACTCAATTTAAGCTCAAGCGTGTCATAAGCTACATCAGGGTATTGATCTTTGACTTTCATAACGCGACCCAGCGGGTTGTCGTCTTTAGCAACATCCGATTTAAGCTGGCGTTTGATTTTGGCACCAATCAGCATCAGTGAAACAAAACGCTCTAGTGCAATAAGGAGTGCTAAAGCACCAACTGCTAAAATGACATACCCAACTACACCACCTTGCTCTACCTGTTCTTTACGATTAGGTGCCTGTACTAATAAACCCAAGATAGAACCACCAGTTGGGTCTAATGCAAAGTCAACAATGCCCGAGTTTGCAGCCTGCAAGTCACCCGCACTTTGTTGGAAACGAGATACAGGTTGACGTGTCAACTCCGAAATAGTATTGGTTTCAGGGCTGTAATTTAGGTATTGTCCGTCGGCAATTAGGTTAAATGCACCAACACGTACAACTTCTTTGTTGATCTTCTCACCACCAGCTACAATGACATCCGTGTTATAGCGAGTCACTTTGCCTTGCTCGGTCATTTCACGTTGTAGTTCAAACCAAACTTTTTCAATATCTTCGATAGATGCAAGCTTAGATGTTGAGCCCATTTTCTTGGCCATTTCATCCATCACATCGCTACGATTTGGAATTTGAGCAGACACAACAGAGGTCCTGAACTTTGAACTCGCATCACCAGAAGCTTGCTGAAGCACACCAAACAGCTCTTTTAAAGAACCCATACGCTTGGATAACGTGTCGCTTAAGTTACCCAGCTTGATTTCGTTTTCTTCAAACAGTGTTTCCATGCGCTCAGAACGGTTAAGCTGATTGTTTCGGTCTGACTTTAAGTCATTTAGCATTTGTACTTGCTGATTTTCGCGCGCTTTAAACTCAGCTTCACGTTGCTGGTTTTGTTGTGTTTGCGCAGCCTGACCAGATTCTAGCGTTTTCAACAAAGAATCTAGATCCATTGCTTCATTTGCCAGAGCTGATGCACTTAAGGCCATTGAGGATACAAGTAATGCTTTGCGACTAAATGATTTTAAAAAGCTCATTAGTTATACCTCTTTATTGAGCAGCTTGAATTGGCAGAGTTAACATATCTGGGGCTAGTTGTTTGCGCGCAATGCGAACCCCTTTATTGATTTGGCTGATGTTGGTATTAGGCAAAGCTTCGAATTGCTTTGACTCTCGGTTCCAACTACCTGCTTTTGCAGAGTCTTTAGTGACGTATAACAGCTCAAGGCGTCCGATACGCAACATATCGACTTCACGCTCTTGTCCATCAATGGTGAGTAGTGTTGAGTATGCTTCGATTGTACGTCCGTACTCTACTTCGACTTGATAGGCTTCAAGTACACGTCTGAATTTTTCACTGGATGTGATGTCGGCTCTGTCCATCAGGGTTCTAAGAGAGGCGATTCGCTTTGCTCTCTCCTCTGGTAAAAATGGCACATCTAAAGCAACAAATTGCTCAAGGCCAGTGATCATGCGCAGCATTAGTGGAGTGATCTGACGTTCTATTACCGATACTTGGTCCATTGAAGCGTTGATAGCTGCCATTTCTTCAAGTTGGTTATTAACTTGCTTTTCTAATTGGCTGTTATAAACAACAAGACCTTCGATTTCCTTATTCAACGTTCTAAATTGCTGCAGACGAGACTGCATACTATCTGAAATCGCGTCGATTTTATTTTGAGAAGTTAGCGCTGAATTATTGATTGCAGAGCTAGAGTCTATTACTTGATTGAGATCGTTTGCCTGCGTACTGCTTGCTACTGCAAACGCGCCCGCTAAAAGCAATTGGTTAACGCACTTCATCTCACACACCTTTTATAATATTTGCTTGTTCCAATTTTGAAGTGTGTGCAGTTTAAATATGAAAAATGACAGCCGTGTTGCGCAAATAATACGTTAATGTTACAGCTGTAATATTATTTTAAAGGAGGGTTTGTGCTATTTAGTTCAACATTTAAAAAAGGGCTGTATTTATACAGCCCTAATATAATTAAACTTTAAATTTATTCATCATGTTTTCTAATTCATCAAATTGCAATTTTAGTGTTTTGCATTCATCTAAGGTTTGCTGCAAGCTCGCACTCCCCTGAACACATAAATCACTTATGCCGTGGATATCACTATCCAATGATTGAATTACTGTATTTTGCTCTTGTGTCGCATTAGCCACCGCATGGTTCATTCCATCGATCGATTCAATTGCATGAGACACCTCTTGCATTTTTGTGCCAGCTGACTGCGCTTGCTCTGCACTCGCGCTGGAGTCTTCAATACTGAGCTTCATAACAGCAACAGCTGACGCTGAGCCTTGTTGTAACTCAGCAATGGTGTTTTCAATTTCTTGTGTAGATTCTTGGGTACGTTGTGCAAGCTGCCTAACTTCGTCGGCAACGACTGCAAATCCACGCCCAGCCTCACCAGCACGAGCAGCTTCTATCGCAGCATTGAGTGCCAATAGGTTTGTCTGCTCGCTGACTCCCTTAATAACTTCTAATACTTGTCCGATGCTGGCTGTCAGTCTATCAAGACCGTCAATAGTTGACTGAGCTTCTTGCATTTTTGAACTCAATGCGCCGATCTCTTCAATATTTGAGTTCAGCGCGGATTGGCTTTCATCAGACATTGTATTTGCGCCAGTTGCTAACTCAGATGCGTGCTTGGCATTGTTTGAGATTTCAATAGCGCTAGAAGACAACTCATTGATTGCTGTTGCGACATTGTCGGTACGTTTAGTTTGTTCAGTATAGATATCCAATGCATCTTGAGTTTGTCTTTGCAGACCTTCCATAACATTTTCTAACGCATCTGTTGTACTTTTAACCTTGCCTATACTTTGATGAATTTTTTCTACAAACAAATTGAAGTAGTTTGAAAGCTCTCCAAATTCATCGTTATTTTCCACAACTAAGCGCCGAGTCAAATCACCCTCACCTTGAGCAATATCTTTGATGGCCTCATTGAGATGGGTCATTGGTCTCATTAGATATTTCAACAGCACTTGCATCATAACGACAATTACGACTACACCCAATAACATGTAGATCAGAGCCATATTTCTGAATGATGAAATCGAGGAATAAGCAATTTCTTTGTCGATAACAACGCCAAGATACCACTCAACATTTTTGATACCGTGCATTTTGACAAACGATACGAGTTTTTCTGTTCCGTCGATTTCTATTTCGACAAAGTCTTCTTGCAAGTTCAGCTGCTGGCCGAATAAGTCACGCATATTTTTGTCGTTCATTTGCGTATTTGGGTGACTTAAAATGCGCCCTTCTCCATCGAGTAAGAAACCGTAACCAAAACCTAAGAAATCAATCTCATTAATGATCTGAGTAATAGTGGCCATATCTATGTCACCACCTGTTGCTCCAGACAAAACTCCGTTGCTATAAACTGGTACAACCGCAGTAATCGTCAGCTCATTGGTAGTTGCATCTGTATATGGTGTGGTAAAAGCGGTATCTCTTTTCCGCATTGCCAATTGATACCAAGGACGCGTTGTCGCATCAAAGTCGCTCGGTAATACAATAGAGGCGTCATTTAATACAAATTGGCCGTCTGGTGTACCAATAAAGGTATTTTTGAAGTGGCCAGCTTTAGCTGCTGTTTGCAGCCTTCTACGTACCTCTTCATTACTGTCTGACTTAAGGTGACCTTGTGCAACCGACTGCACGATGTCTAATCTATCATTTAGCCAATTAGCAATATTTTGCGATACGGACTGGGATATCTCTTGTAATACAAGTGTCAACTGATCTTGAGTCTGTGAACGCATCAAGACAAAGTTATTCACTGTAAATAGACTTAAAACGATAACGAGCACGACCGAAGCCGCAAGGGTAATTTTGGTGGTAAATTTAAAGGCGCTAAACATGCAGATCCTGTTTTAATTCTTATCTACTTCTAAGTAGGTTGTATCAAATCTTTAAAGCTTTGTCTTATGTTATCGGCAGTTTTTATCTTTCTATTATAAATTTATTGAATTATTTTTAATTGGCACAAAAAAAGGCAGGTATGGCCCGCCTTTTAGCTAGTAAAAAAGAACTAATATTAGAGTTTACTTTGATAATCAGACCAAGCCGTATCCAAGCTGATTTCCAGCTCAGAGGAGAAGGTTTGCCAAGTCCACTTTTTATTATCAGAGGGATCTAATTGGGCGTTTAGTTCTACCAACAAGTTAGGGTGATGATTCTGCTCTAACCAGTGCAAGAAAAATGCGGTTGTTTTATAACCTGAGTCATAATTGCCTCCGGTCTTTCTATGTGCAAAATCGACATACCCACCTTTCATTCTCACCACATCCGCAATGCCTTCAATGATAGGTCCAATCTCTTTATAATTGTGATCGTCCAATTGATAGGCATGTGCAATTTCATGGTAAAGCACGCCAATGAGCTCATCATAAAGCGCTTGCTCACTATGGTTTTCAGCAAATTTATTGAGATACTGCGCACTGATGTGTATTTTTGCGCCGTTAAAGTCACCTTCTTTATAGGCAACTCCTTTCATATCTTCAACGATGATCTCCAGCAATGGTAGCTGGGGCGCTCGATGCTTTTGGCTATACAAAATACGCGCGACGTTGTATGAAATTTGCTTGATCAAATCAACGTTGACGTGCTGCCATACGGGCACTGCTTCTTTGCTAAAGTTACGTATTTGAACGTTGGGTAACGAAAAGTTTTGCCAGGCAATGTCTGCATCAAATTGAATCGGTTTGATGTCTGTATTGATATTCTCTAACGCTGATGCGCTGTGAGCCAATAGGCCCACAGCCACTGCAAGCGTAGTGATTGCAGTCTTAATTGTCATACTTAGTGATACTCCGACATTGAAGGCGGACGCGCGGTAATATCGCTACCCCACGCTTTATTAGGCTTATCGCTCATAACATACTTTAATTCACCACCAGCCATGATATCGTCATGAGTCAGATAGTTACGTGTTAGCGGCTTACCATTTAAACTAACAGACTGAATATATTTGTGTGTTTTGCTCAAACCTTTTGCCGTGGTTGTAAACGTTTTACCGTTGGCAAGTTTAAGTGTTACTTTTGGCGTTTGAGGCGCACCAATTGCATAAGCTAAATCACCCGGCGCGACAGGGTAAAAGCCCATTGCAGAGAAAATATACCATGCTGACATCTGACCTACGTCATCGTTACCTGCCAAGCCATCTGGTTTATCAGAGCTCAATGTATCCATGATCTGACGAATACGCTCTTGTGTACGCCAAGGCTTACCTGCATAGTTGTATAGATATGCAATATGGTGGCTTGGTTCATTACCATGTGCATAGTTGCCGATAAGACCTGCAATATCTTCATGCTCTTTAATCATGTCAGCGGACAAGTGTGTATCAAATAGATCATCGAGGCGCTGCTCAAAGGCATCGTCACCACCCATTAAGTCAATCAGACCTGCGACATCATGTGGCACATAGAAGCTGTATTGCATTGAGTTACCTTCTGTGAATGCACCCATGTACTTTGCTTCGTACGCATTGAAGTCTGGATTCCAGTTACCTTTCGTATCACGACCACGCATAAACTTGGTTTGTGGGTCAAATACATTTCGATAGCTCATTGCACGTGCATAGTAATCTTTAGCCAGTTCAGTTTTACCCATGGCTTCAAACATGCGTGCAATCGCATAGTCGTCGTAGGCATATTCTAAAGTGATCGACACAGATTCTGGCAGCACATCCATAGGTACATAACCATACTTTTTGTACTCAGGTATCGCATCGTATACTTTGTTGTTCGCCGTATTGGTAATCGCTTCAACTGCTAGGTCAATGTCGTAATCTCTAATGCCCTTTAGGTAAGCGTCCGCGATAACCGATACCGCGTGGTAACCAATCATTGTCCAAGTTTCATGAGCATGGAAAGACCAAATTGGCAGCATTTTTTCATAGCTTTGCTGGTAGTGAACCAACATGGACTGGATCATGCCGGATACACGGTCTGGGTCAATATATGTTAATAGCGGGTGCAGTGCTCTGTACGTGTCCCATAAAGAGAATAGAGTGTAGTGTTCAAACCCTTTACCTTCATGAATTTCACCATCAACGCCACGATATTGACCGTTAACATCTTGATAGATGCTCGGTGCTTGAAGTGCGTGATAAAGTGCGGTGTAGAATTGACGTTTTTCAGAAACCGTACCTTCTACGTCAACCTTGTCTAAATAATTTGCCCAAAGTTGTTTTGAGTCTGCACGCACTTTCTCAAAGTCCCAATGTGGGATCTCTGCATTTAAGTTTTCAAGGGCGTTTGAACGGCTAACAGCTGAAAGACCAACTTTTACGTAAAGAGGTTTGTCTTTTAAGCCATCGAATGATGCAACAAATTTAACCGCTTTACCTGCGGTCATTTTTACCGCTTTATTTTCAATTGTTGAATGTTTTTGCTTTGTATTTAGGCAGTTCATGCATCTGTAACGCATGTTGTCTTGATTGATAAATTGATAGTCCTCAATTGGTTGAGAGAACTGAATCGCAAAATACATTTGTCTATTTCTAGCCCAACCGTTTGTGGCGCGATACGCAACTAGGGTTCTGTCATCAACCTTGCGAATATCACTCCAAATCACTTTATTTTCAAAGTTATAAATAGAGCTAGTTAAATCAAACAGAACATGACCACTATCATGACTGTTAAAGGTGTATTTGTGCATGCCCACACGTGCTGTTGCGGTGAGTTCAGCCGTCACATTGTAGTCTTGTAGTTCGACACCATAATAACCTGGCTCTGACCACTCTTTGTCGTGTGAAAAGCGAGAGCGATAACCTGTGTCAGGTTTTTCTGCTGTACCCGCATCTAGTTTGACATCACCTGTTATAGGCATGACTAAAAGATCACCTAGGTCAGAATGTCCAGTACCTGAGAAATGTGTATGGGAGAATCCCACAATGGTGTGATCGTCATAATGATAACCTGCACAACGTTTGTATATTTCTGGTTGTGGTGAAACGCCGCGCATCGGGTTATCGGTATCAGGGCTTAATTGCACCATACCAAATGGAACCACTGCGCCAGGGAAAGTATGACCATCTCCCCCGGTACCAATAAATGTATCAACCCACTGCGTGTTTGACCCGCTAGCGACACTTACCGACGATACAGTGGTAAGTGACAGCATAGCTGCTGCCCAAATAGAGCGATGCATGTGCCTCTCCTTTATTCTAAATTATGATTGGATCGTTCCAACTGAGTTTAATATACAACGTCTATGAATACGTATTCAATAGTTATGAGATAGAAATTTATAAATTTAAGATGAAAAAGGCAAGTGAACACTTGCCTAATTGCAGGGGGTGCTTGAGCGCTAGGCTACTTTATCATGCCATTGTTTAGATAACTTAACGACGTTAAGTCCGTACCATGCAATAAACACATAGCACACCAGTGGTACAATAAAACTAATTTGAATATGCATGCTATCCGCCACAACACCTTGTAACAACGGAATAATTGCACCGCCAACGATAGCCAAACACAACCAGCCAGAACCCTTACTGGTCAACGAGCCTAGGCCCTCAATCGCGATTGTAAAGATAGTTGGGAACATAATGGAATTGAATAAACCAATTGCCAAAACAGCAACCATTGCGACATTCCCTTCTGTTGACATTGTTACAACCAGCAACAACATCACAAATACAGAATTAAAGATCAGTGCCTTAGATGGCGCTACATATTTTAGTGCTTGCGAACCGATAAATCGGCCTACCATGGCACCACCCCAATAATAGCCTAGTAGCTTGGCTGCTGTAGGCGCATCCAAGCCACCGATATGCGCTTCTGCAAAGTAATTTACAATAAAACTGCCAATAGACACTTCTGCGCCTACATAACAAAAGATTGCGACAACCCCCATCATCAAATGCGGGGCTTCTTTAAGATTTTTGTCTTTAACTTTGCAGTCTACAGTTTCAACATGTGCCTCAATTGTAGGTAGCTTTAAAAATGCGAATACCACGGCAATAGCAACCAAAACCCCTGCAATAACGAGATATGGTACTTTTACCGAATCTGCACTTGCAGCTTCTACAGCCATTGCACCACCAGCGCCAAAGAGCAGCATACCGCCTGCGATTGGGCCGAGTGTTGTGCCGAGTGAATTAAGTGCTTGGGCTAAGTTTAAGCGGCTTGAGGCTGTTTTAGAGGTGCCCAGCGCTGCAACATACGGGTTGGCAGATACCTGTAAGATCACAATACCTGACGCCATTACAAACAGTGCAGTCAAGAAGATCCAGTACTGGTGTACAATCACTGCGGGGTAAAACAATAGGCAGCCACACGCGGCGACAATCAAACCAATGATTATACCTTTTTGATATCCAAATCGTTTTACTAAAGAGCCAGCTGGAAGGGAAACGACAAAATAGGCAATGAAGAAACAAAATTGAATTAACATTGCTTCGGTGTAGTTTAAGTCAAAGACACTTTTTAATCTCGGAATTAATACATCGTTAAATACAGTTATAAAACCCCATAAGAAAAACAGGGTTGTCATTGCTGCTAACGGAAAAAAAAAGTTTTTTTCGTTGTTATGGGTGCCAGCAGCAATGCTTTGATTCATGTTGATTTCACTCACTCGGATTACTCCATGTTAAAGGATGTAATGATTCTACACATTGTTACAAGAAAATCACAAATGTTTTATTGGATCGTTCCATTATTTTTTTTAAGATGCTAGAGTAAACGAATAAATGAAAAACAACGGTTGATGCACTTCCCTAAATTAACAAAGCTAAAAGAAAAACGTTTTGATTCAAAAACACGCTAAGCTTGTTAAGCATTTACCGCTACGCGATTAGAGAGTGGAGCACGAATTTATGTCGCTAGATTTTAAGAGTAGAGATTTTTTACAGCAACATATTGATAGAACGATGGATTTTTATCACCCAAGATGCGTAGACAGCCAAGGCGGGTTTTATCAATTTTTTAAAGATAGCGGTGAGGTGTATGACGCCACAACCCGACACCTAGTTTCAAGTACACGATTTGTTTTCAATTATGCAATGGCGTATATCCATACAGATAAAACCGAATATTTAGATCTAGCACGTCATGGGCTTGATTACCTTGAAAACGTACATAAACAAGAAAATGGCGGTTATGCTTGGCTAATTGAAAACGGTGTAGCCACTGACCTTACCAACCACTGCTATGGCCTTGCTTTTGTACTTTTAGCTAACGCCATTGCGCACAAAGCCGGCATAAACTCAGCAAGTGACACTATAGAGCGTGTATGGTCACTGCTAGAAGACAAATATTACGATACTCAGTTCGAGCTGTATTTAGATGAGTTTGATGCAAGCTTTGAACATGCAGATCAATATCGTGGCCAAAATGCCAATATGCACATGTGTGAAGCGCTGCTGATGTGCTTTGAAGCCACCAATGACAGTAAGTTTTTGGAAAGAGCCTATACCCTTGCCCACAATATGACGGTTCGTCAGGCTAAACTGGCAGACGGACTGATTTGGGAGCACTACAACACAGACTGGGAAATTGATTGGGATTATAATAAAGACAACCCGAAACATTTGTTCAGACCCTGGGGTTTTCAGCCAGGTCACCAAACTGAATGGACCAAACTGTTGTTAATTCTCAACAGACACAAACCAGAATCTTGGATGGTAGAAAAAGCCAAGTTTTTATTCGACCAAGCACTAGATAACGCGTGGGATGAAGAACATGGTGGTATTTGCTACGGATTCGCACCGGATAAAACTATCTGTGATGGCGACAAGTACTTTTGGGTTCAAGCAGAAAGCTTTGCGGCGGCCGCACTTCTCGCTATTGAAACCAATGACGAGAAGTATTGGCAGTGGTACGACAAAATTTGGCAATACAGCTGGCAACATATGATTGATCATAAATATGGTGCGTGGTATCGAATACTAACACAAGACAATCGCTCATATAGTGATGAAAAAAGCCCCGCAGGTAAAACTGACTACCATACAATGGGCGCATGCTACGAAGTACTTAGAGCCTACAATATAAGCGAGAAAAGCCAATGAGTGTAGTTTGTTTTGGCGAAGCATTAATTGATTTCTTATCCGATGGCGGCACGCCAGAGTCATTTACAAAATACGCAGGCGGCGCCCCCGCTAACGTTTCTGTCGCGGTGGCAAAGCAAGGTGTGGACAGCGCATTTTGTGGCATGTTAGGAGATGACATGTTCGGCCATTTTCTCAAAGAAGAGTTATCTCACCAACAAGTAAACACGCAGTACGTTAAATTTACGAAAGAAGCGAAAACGGCCCTTGCGTTCGTATCATTGGATGCTAACGGAGAGCGAAGCTTTAGCTTCTACAGACCACCAGCCGCTGACTTATTGTTTCGTGCAGAGCACTTTGAGTCTGACATGTTCGAGCAGGGAAAGATTCTGCATGTTTGCTCAAATAGTTTGACCGAAAAGAATATTTATTTAAGTACAGTCACTGCAATGGAACAAGCTAAAAACCACGGTTTGATCAAAAGCTTTGACATGAATTTGCGAGAAAATTTATGGCCATCCATGAATCATTGCTTGGATAGAATTTGGCATATCATGACTCAGGCAGATATTGTTAAGCTTTCTAAAGAAGAATTGGAGTTTTTGAATACCCATGCGCACCCTTCACAAGATGAGCAAACAACGATAGAAGCAATTCTCAATAGTCGTGTAAAGCTGTTGCTCATTACAGATGGGGCGAATGATATCCGCTATTTTAGCAATCAATTTTCAGGTTACATCTCTCCACCAAAGGTCAACGCCGTTGATACAACAGCTGGTGGAGATGCTTTTGTCGGCGGCCTACTTGCGGAGTTGACCAGAAAGCTCGAGTCAATAGCATTCAATGAAATCGTCAATAACGAAGCACAAGTTTTAGATTTAGTTAACTTCTCGGCAAAATGTGGCGCATATGCGGTGACTAGATATGGCGCGTTTGCTTCATTGCCAACAAAACACGATATAGGCTAGAACATTTTCCTAAGTGTGAGACAGGCTCATGGAAGAGCCTATTTAAATTTAAAGATGTGCTAGATATTCACTATAAAACCAAAATACCACTGGGCTGCAAATTACCCACCCCACCAAAAAAGGTTTGAAAAACCCGACCCGTTTAGCGTTGAGTTCCTCAACAATAGACTGAAACTCAGATGGCTTGTAAGGAAACACTTTTCGATACATTTTAAAGATTGCGAGCCCTATTAAAAACGGTACTATTATTAAAGCAAAGAACAATAATACAGCGTACCAAGTTTCATCTGACACTCGTTCCATAATACTCCCGTAGCGGTTTAACATTGAATAAGACAAGCAATTTCAGTCAATGTCAGAATAGAGACAGATAGCCATAATTACAACAAGATTTGAATACCCATGATAAACAAATACCTACCATTGCCAATGTGCATCTTACTTGCTAGCTGCGCCACCCCAAACAATGTCAATCGTTTAGAGCCATCTCAAGAGATAAAATATAAGTCTACCGAAGGATACACACATCAATTTGCTAACAGCTACAAAATGCCTGAGACTTACCCCCATACCTGTGTAGAAAATTGTTACCCTAAGAGTCAATATATTGAATGTCAAAACGATATGGAAACATGTCAATACATCGGAGAAAACCCCGCTTTCTCTATCAATGAACAGCATACATTTGACGTAAAATGGTTAGGACATGCCAGCTTTTCAGTCACAACTCCCACAGGGGAAACCATTTTGATTGACCCGGTAACAGGACAATTCGATTGGCCAGTAGATTGGGCTTTTGTGCACCTAGCAGGCGGGTTTTATCGCAATGAACCAACCGCGTACCAAAAACAAACTTTGAACGATGCCAAAGCAGTCGTTTATTCACATATTCACTACGATCATTTTAGTAAATCTGATATCGAAAAAATCGGTAATCAACCTACCTATCTTACTCCACTAAACTTTGCCGACTACTTTCCAACTGGCGGATACAATATTGTTGAAATGCCTTGGTATACTCAATATGACGTAGGTCAGACTGGTGTTCACTTTGTTCCAGCACACCATTTCAGCAACCGTGTAGTTGTGCCTATGATCACCAATGATGACGACGAAACTTTGTGGGGTGGATGGGTATTTAAAAGCGCTGGCAGACAACTGTTTTTCGCTGGTGATACAGGGTATTCAGGACACTTTAAAGATATTCATGCAAAGTACGGCGATATGGACGTATGCCTCATTCCAATTGCGTCATACCATCATGAAACACATGGAAAATGGTATCGTAATGTCCATTTAACACCCGAAGATGCGCTTTTAGCTGCCAAAGAACTCAATTGTGGGGTAATGATCCCATGGGGTCATGGCAATATGAGCTGGAAAATGGGAGATCATTCCTCTCATTCTGCGCTATTTAGACTACTCCATATGAAAACCCAGCTAAAAAGTACAACTCCACTATATATTTTAAATGAGGGTGAGCAAGTTAAGCTATAGTTGCATATCCTATTGATAGCGAGTAATCATTACTTCGCTAGCAACAGCAGACTAATTAGGGCTTAATGGCCCATGTTTGCTACAACTAAATAAACTTTAAAAGTAAAGGCACAGCGCCAGTGCCTTTTACACGTCTACATAAATTATCCAATTAGCAGGCTTAAATTTCCCACTTTTTAAGCGCATCACCAATGATTTCTTTGCGCCAACCTTGAAAAAGGTCAGGTTTAATCATCACTTGCCGTTGTGTATCGGTAAGCTTCCAATTCCAACTTATTACCTGATTAATTTGTTTTTTGGACGCGATCACATCCACTGGTAAATTGCGCTCTTTCGCAACTTGGGTGATGTCAGATTTAATCTCTTTAGCTGCTCTTTTATACTGCGCAAAATCGATTAACCGCTTAACTTTGGCCGGTAATGCATCTTCCTCAACAGCTCGGCCCGCTTCAATACATGCTAAGATTTCTTTACCAGAACGGTTCACTTCCATCGCTTCAACTTCAGGAATATTGCGCATACTTGCTAATGAAGAAGGTCTTCTTTTCGCAATTTCAACCATATTGAGCTCTTTGAGTATGAAGTTTACTGAAATATTCTTTTTTTCAGCCTTATTCATACGCCATGCAGCAAGCTCTCTCAACACAGCCAGATCGCGACTGCGCAGTTGCCATACATTTTTGATGTTAAGATAAATGTATTCGTCAGGGGTTCTGAATGCACGCTTTTTAGCGATGAGTTCACTTTCAGAAATCACGATATCAAACAGTTGCTTTTGTTCTATCTGCTCAATGATTTTTTCGAAACAGGGTAATAAGTAAAATACATCAGCAGCTGCATATTCAAGTTGCTTATCCGACAGGGGCCTTTTCAACCAATCTGTACGAGACATGCTTTTATCTATCTCAATATCTAGCAATGATTTAACCATATTAGCAAAACCAACGCAGTTGCCCTCCCCTAAAAGCTGTAAGGCAAATTGAGTATCAAAAAGAGGCGCCGGTACTATACCTGCAAAGTTTTGAAATACTTCAATATCTTCCGAAGGAGAGTGGATCACTTTAATCACATCAGGTGACGTAAATAATGCCCACAACGCCGAGAAATCCATGTCTACCAAGGGGTCTATTAACGCCAAATGTTTACCATCATAGACTTGCAATAAGGCATTTTCCGGGTAAAGCGTTCTTCTTCGCATAAACTCGGTATCTATTGCCAAAATTTTACTATCCGAAATGAGGCTTACAAACTCATCTAATTCAGCTTGGTATTGAATAAACTGATACTGCACATTGACTCCTTCGCATTTAGCGAAAAAAAACCGGCTGCTGCCGGTTTTTTCTTATTTTAACGCCCTACGTAATATTTTTCCTACGTTTGTCTTTGGTAGTTCATCTCTAAACTCAACCATTTTAGGAACTTTGTAGTTTGTTAGGTTTTCACGACAATGCGCTATTATATCTTTTTCTGACAAAGATTGATCTTTTCTTACAACAAAAACTTTTACTTGCTCTCCACTTACCTCATGAGGTACGCCAATAGCGGCAACTTCAAGAACGCCATCATGGCTGGCAACGACTTCTTCAATTTCGTTCGGGAACACATTGAAGCCAGAGACTAAGATCATGTCTTTTTTACGATCAACAATATAAAAGAACCCTTCATCATCATATGTCGCAATATCTCCGGTAGCGAACCAACCATCTTGCAAGCAATCAGCTGTGGCATCAGGCCTGTTGTAATATCCAGCCATGACTTGTGGGCCTTTAACTAACAATTCACCCGGCTCACCTTTTGGTGCTTCTTCACCGTTTTCAAGCACAACTTTTAGATCCGTGCTAGGTGCAGGTAGGCCTATCGAGCCATTGTAACCTTCAAGGTCTAGCGGGCAAATCGTGACAAGCGGCGCACATTCAGTCAGGCCGTAGCCCTCAAGCAATCTAGAATTGGTGACAGATTGCCACTTTTCAGCCACAGGTCGTTGTACCGCCATGCCACCACCTAAAGACACTTTAAGATTTGAAAAGTCTAACTGTGCGAAACCTTCAGTGTTGAGTAGACCATTAAATAAGGTATTTACACCCGTAATAACGGTAAACGGATACTTAGCCAAATCTTTAACAAACCCGGCCATATCACGAGGGTTAGTGATCAAGATATTGTGACCGCCGTATTTCATAAATGTCAGGCAATTCGCAGTGAGCGCAAATATATGGTAAAGCGGTAAAGCCGTGATGACGACTTCTTTGCCCTTATCTAGAACTTTGTCCAAACAGCCTGAAACTTGCTCTAAATTCGCAACCATATTGCCATGGGTCAGCATTGCACCTTTCGAAACACCAGTAGTTCCACCAGTGTATTGCAAGAAAGCCAAATCAGTTTGGCTAACGTCTGGCTTTTTGTAGCTATTGGGATCTGCGTTTATTGCCTGAGCAAACGGAATGGCCGATGGCAAATTATACGCAGGGACCATTTTTTTAACTTTCTTGACGACAAAATTCACTAAGTGTTTTTTAACACCACCAAGCAAATCCCCAATCTGCGTCATCACTATGTGTTTCACAGGTGTCGAAGGCAAAGCCTTTTCTAGCGTACTAGCGAAGTTAGCTAGAATAAAAATCGCTTTAGCTTCTGAATCATTAAGTTGATGCTCCAACTCACGAACCGTGTACAGAGGGTTCACATTTACAACCGTGCAGCCCGCTCTGAGTACACCTAAAATGGTGATCGGCGTTTGTAATAAATTCGGCATCATGACCGCTACTTTATCGCCTTTCCCAAGTTTCAACGTATTTTGAATATAGCTAGCAACTGCTTTAGTCGCATTGTCTATTTCTTTGTATGTCAGTGTTTTGCCCATATTTGAATAAGCGGGTAACTGAGCATAATTGGTAAAACATTCGTCTATTAGTTCTAGCAGCGAGTTGTAGTGCTCTGGATCAATCGTCGCCGGCATGCCTTCTGGATAGCGTTTTAGCCAGATTTTTTCCACTCTTAGCTCCTGTATTCTCGTTCTTTTTTTACACTTACCTTAAAGCAAATAAGGCACTTAAACAATTGAGTAATTACTCTAACTGAGGGATATTCCCATATTTAAAGCAAACTTACAATCAACTAGCCCCTTGCTTTTTCAATATGAGAGACGATCTCTTTCAATATTTCTTTTGGGTATTGCATATGGCAGTGATGCCCTCCTTGAACTTTTGAAACGCTAAGCGTATCAAAACATGGAAGAAATTGTTTCATGTTATCACGCATTTGAGCATATCCTTCATTTGGTAAGATAAGCATAGTGTCTACTGTGATTTTATCTAATAAACTCATCGCTTGTTCTTGGCCTAGCCTAATCGTAGAGGGCAATTTTAATTTAGGATCAGAGCTTAGCGTGTACCTCCCCTGCTCGCTGATTATTGTACGGGCCATTAATATCTCTGCGATATCATCACTAAACTTGCCGACTGTAGCCCGTGTTCTGACCATTGATTGTCTATCGTCAAACCAACGTTTTGGCTGAGCAGCAAGCTTTTTTCTCTCTTCAAAGGCTTTAATCAAGTTTGATTTCACATGCTCAGGACTTTGATACACGAGCCCTATACCATCCACTAAGCTCAATGACTGCACCATATTTGGGAAAGTGCTAGCCAGCAAGTTGGAAATAAACGCCCCCATTGAATGACCCACAAAATGCGCCTGCGGCAAGTTTATTGCATCCATAAATCGGATCACATCGTATATATAGTCAATAAAATAATATTGTGCATCCGCCGATTTCCACTTTGAACGACCATGGCCTGGTAAGTCCACCAGATACCAAGTATGCATTGCTAAGTGCTGCTCGGACAATAGCTCTGCCATGGGCTTAAAACTGTTACTGTTGTCCAGCCAACCATGCAAACACACCACTGCATTAGGACCATGACCAACTTGCTGCCACGCAAAACCATTGCAAAAATAGTCTTTCATCTCATTTTTTTTATTAATCGACATTTATTGATATTCTTCACAATCACATTTAGTTAAGATCATACGCGATAAAACTTAAGCGTTTAAGGTAATAATTATATCAATTATTACAAAACTCGTTTAAACCAAACACGGGAAATCAAAGGAAAAACTATGTCACGCAAAATTTCGGCAGTTGCAGCGGCTATCTCTCTATTGGCAAGTAGTCAAATTTACGCTGCACCAAAAAATATCATTTATATGATTGGTGACGGTATGGGTCCGGCATACACAACTGCGTATAGATACTACAAAGACGATAAAACAACAAAAACTGTAGAACCAACTGTGTTTGACTCTATTTTAGTTGGCATGGCGCATACATACCCAGACGACAACACGGTTGTTACGGACAGTGCAGCAGGAGCAACTGCGCTAAGCACAGCTATTAAAAGCTATAATGGTGCAATCGCGGTCGACACAAAAAAGAAGCCGTTAAAAACCATGCTGCAAATGGCAAAAGAAAACGGAAAAACCACAGCGCTAGTCGCTACCTCTCAAATAAACCATGCTACACCAGCCAGCTTTGCAGCACATAATGAATCTCGTCGTAACTACGATGAAATTGCTGACGACTATGTTGATGTAAAAGTTGCAGGTAAGCTGCCTGTTGACCTTATGCTAGGGGGTGGTACTAAGTATTTTATTCGCGAAGACCGTAATATTGTCTCTGAATTTAAACAGGCTGGCTATCAATATATTGATAATTTGAACAAGCTAAATACCATTGAATCAATCCCAGCAATTGGGCTTTTTGCAGAAAAGGGCATGCCTTACGCTATCGATGAAAGTCCCTTGCGCCTGACACATATGACAAAAAAAGCACTGTCTTTGCTGAACAAAGACAAAAACGATAAAGGCTTTTTTGTCATGATCGAAGGAAGTCAAATCGACTGGTGTGGTCATGCTAATGACATTGCCTGTGCCATGAAAGAAATGGAAGATTTCGCACAATCTATTGAACTGGCCAAGGCTTATGTTGACAACAACCCCGACACGCTACTTGTAATCACAGCTGACCACTCAACAGGCGGTTTAACTCTTGGAGCTGACGGCGATTACAAATGGGAACGAGATGTCGTAGCAAATGTAAAAAACTCTGTCAAAACAATCACGAAAAAGCTTAAAGATAGCAAAAATATTGAACGTGACTGGGTAGAGCTGACCGGATTAGAATATTCTGAAGACATAGCTAAAAAGCTCACTGAGGCAAAGCCTAACGGCGATAGAGCAATTTTTGACGTCATCAATGGATACATCAACCAAGCAAGCTATACAGGTTGGACTACTGGAGGCCACACAGCAATTGATGTGCAAGTATTTGCCCACGGAAAAGGCCGTGAACATTTTATTGGTTCGCAAAACAACACCCAAATTGCTGAAAAGCTAATTTCTTTTATTGAGTAATTAGTTTGTTTTAAATATGAAGGTTTGGCGGTACTAAAGCCGCCGAACTTGACCATCTAAGTCATTTTTTAGCGGCTTTTATTGCAAGGGACAAAACACATAGTCCGCAGCTCCGTGTCTCTCAAGTGGCCTCTAAATCTTATTGAGAAACTCCTCGTAAGCTAAGCGTACTTGCTTATTATCAAACATTTTGTAGTGACCAGCCTCTTCAGATATCACTATCTGTTTATCAATACTTTGGCTTGCGTCGTATAGTCTATGTGACAAAGATACTGGTGTTTGCTTGTCTTTTGATCCGCCTATCACTAGCAGTGGACCCTGATAATAATCGCTAAGGACTTGCGCATTATTGACCGAAAAAAACACATCATCGACCTGCACATCAACCCACATTTTTTTGTACCAAGGAATGGCTTCGTCGATCCAATCAGCAACGTTTGTCGCAGAACCCTGCATTACTAGGCCATCAATTGAGTTACTTTTGGCAACTTGTGCCGCAATAAAACTACCAAGAGAAAAGCCATGAACTATTAATTTTTCAGCACCCAATTCATTTTTACTAAATTCGTAACTTAATTGTGCATCGCTGATTAAGGTTGAAATCGTTGCAGTTCCATTGCTCGCACCTAATCCTCTACGGTCAAATACAACAATATCATAATCGTACTTCACAATATCACTAAGTTCAGTACTCACTGATTTTTCAACGCTCATACCATTGCCGGGAATATATAAAATGGTGTCTTTTGTATTTGCATGGTCAAAGTGTAGACCGTGTAATACGACAGCCTCTCCATTGACTTGAATTGAGATTGGTCTAATTGCATGTTCAGGCGTCTTAGCGTTCAGCTTTTCAACAAAATCACGACTATAATAAGTGACCACCTCGTCTTGGCTAATAAAGTTTGATTCCTTAATAGACACCGAGCAACCCGTTAGCGCTGTTGCAAGCCCCAGGGCTAATATTGTCTTTTTCATCGTATTGTCCTTATTATTCTTTAGCGGTGGAGTGATTAATTTAGCAGAAACTGACAAGCCATTGTCAGTCCCATCTTGTAACTAAAAATAACTGAGTTATACAAAACCCTTAGGCTAGTAGTAATTATACCCGACACTTAGTGAGTAATACGTTTCCTAATAAGACTTTGAAAAGCACTAAATAGTGAACACACCTTTTTCGTTTTTTGGAAGCCAGCAAGATACTCGTTTTAGGCCGCTCTTGCGCCATTAAATAGAAATTAAGCCGCCAGAAAACGACAATGACCAATTACATCATGATGTGATTTTTTTGCTAACCAAAATCATGCATCAGCGACCTAACTCTTAATTCATCGGGAGTAATAGCCTGTCGAAAGATCCGCTTGGCCGGCAAGACGTGAATGCGATGCTTTTCAGTGCGTGTATTGTGACTTCTGTATAACTTACCTAATACTCTCATTGTTACCTGAGTGTCTTTCTTATCCTAGTAATACGACTTAACTTACTTTGGTTCGATGTTTGAAAATATAAGTTCAACCCACCCGGTTTGAGCCCTATAAAAAAATATACGAAGATACTTCCTGTATGTGTGGGTTCCGATTCAGAATAATTTGCAAGGGTATTCTTTTCAACCCAAGTTGCCCCTCCTCTATTGCACTGTTCATGTTTCATTAATCTAGGATCTATAACGTGTATTGTTTTCCTAGTCGATGCGCATTCATGCCTTACGTGTATATCGACTAAAAATTGAAAAACACTCTAATTTGAATCGCTAAAACACTTGGAAACAAAAAAGCAACAAAAAAACAACGTTGAATTTTTCGACGTTTGAAAGTTTCAAATTTACTTACCATTTACACAGAAGAAAAATAAAAATCTGCAATTTATAGTTCATAAAATCAACCCGTTAAAAGAATGTAATATTAAATTCAAAGCAAAAGCACCAACCAAGAATAAAATAAATTGAATTTTATCTCTTTCGCCCTGACCTACCTTATCAAAGCACTGCAAACGTTAAAAAATAAGAAGGTAAATCATCAAATTCGAAAAAATCAAAATAATTCACCCTCAATAGCTTTAGATAAATTATCCGACTTATAAGAAAAATCTAGTTACTTAATAAGCAAGAACAGACAAATCAAAGAGAAATTCACCCTATTGACTCCACTTAGAGTTGTTTACTACCTTGTTATTGCGCTGATGCGCAACATTAAAAAATATCAATAAACAGGAATTTAAAATGAAAACTACTTTAAAAGCTCTTACGCTAATTGCTGGTACTTTCTTCGCGGGATCTGCTTTCTCAGCTCAAGTTGTATGTGACGTCTATGCTAAAGGTAGCGGCCATTCATGGGGTAATGGCACTCAAAATTGTATGGCGCTCGATTTTTCTTTCGGTAACTCAACGTCAGGCCGCTTTTATCTCAAAGATGTGACGAAGGATATTGAAGAGGTTCGTTGGGACGGTATTGCAAGATGTAGCGGTGGTACAAGCTGTAATGTTACTGTTAGAGCTTATTCAGGTGGCAATACGGCATCAGCACTTATTCTTTATAAAGATGGCACTTGGGAAAGAACAAATACTGCCAGAGCGTCGTACGAAACAGGCCACTAAAATTTAGGGCTTTTTAAAAACAGCAGCGCCTTGTCTAAATTTAACGGGCGCTGCAAATTGATTAGCCCCCAATAAGCTTTTGGTTTTTTAGTTATGTCTTTTGGAAAAACGACAAAGTAGGTTTAATACATAATGCCCAGAGTTAAAAATACTATGCTTACAAATATTGAGAACCCATAAAAAGTACATTACCTATCAAAAACTTAAAAACAGGCACTTACTTTCTGAGTATTAATCCCGAACCACACTAGCGATATTCGAATGACCAGTACTTTGTAAGTAGCTAACATTGTTCAGAATCGACCAAGTTCATAGAAAACAGTTTAATTACTGCTATACCGCTATACTCAACTCCATTAACTTATCGTAGTAGCCTAGTTCATACCGAGCAGGTGAAACATGGCTAATTGAAAACAGCACATGTTTATTATCAGCCTAATTTCTCACGTATTGAGCTGTATATATGACAACTTCAACTCGCACTCAAGGCTTATCCCTATTGGTGAACTGCGAATTAAATAGTCGTTTCTTGTCGCAGCAATCGCGTTTTCATGCGAATTTAGGGCATCGAATGTTGATGCTTGGCTCTCTCTTTCAGCAAAATAGTCCTGTGTACTTAATAAATACTGACTGCCCCTATCGCTCAGAGTATTTGGCCCCCTTAGGTGACTTCATTTCCAAGCTGTTTGTTCTAACAAACCATACATGAAGCAAATGTGCAGAGATAACTCCTCGAATTTTTACGAAAAGAACATTTCAACTCAAGTGGATTAACCCAAATTTAACAACTACAATGTAGTTTTGGCTCATTATTAAAATTTTTCATGTTGATAAAAAGTGCATATTTAACAATAGCTTTCAGCTTAAACTTTAGCCATACAAGGTACAGCTTGGCGTATTGAAGTCAGTTTCAGAGTTGCGGTTAGACCGTTCCAAGTGTAAGGTTGTTTAAAAAACACACAAAATGTAACTGATATGTTTAACTTAAGTCAATTTTATGAAATTGAAAGAGCAGTTAAACCACTTTTATGCTCTGTTTTTTAGTGCTGATGTTTAAGTGAGTTATCAGTTCAAAACAACCGTAACTAAAGACAACAAGGAACAAACATGAGTATCAAGCGATTTAAACTTTCTACAGTAGCAACCATCATGGTATCAGCTATGAGTTTTCCAACTTTGGCGGACGCCCCTGTGCTGCAAGAGCAACAACTAAAGCAGCTAAGCGCTTTTAAGCTAGAGGAAAAATCAGCAACCAACAACCGCTACATCATTAAATTTAAGAGTGAAAAAACAGCCGAAAAACGAGTCTTTAATGACTTTATTGCTATGAATTTCCTTTTTACAGCTGGTGCTGAACCATTATTCTCGCTTAATGGTCAACAAGCCATGGTTGCCGAACTAGACGAATATAGTCTGGAAACATTGCGCGGCTTGTCATCTATTGAGTCGATAGAAATTGACCCAAAGCGTTTCTTACTTGATGCCACTAAATCTGACGGCGTAATTAGCCCTTACGCACAAAGTACGCCATACGGTATCAATATGGTGCAAGGACACTTACTGTCTCAAAATAACACCTCTGCAAGAAAAGTCTGTGTAATTGACACAGGTTACAATCTAGGACACCCAGATTTACCTTACGGCAACGTCACAGGCATTGCGAACAATAATGCCGTCGGTAGATGGAATAATGACGGAAATGGTCATGGAACGCACGTTGCCGGCACCATAGCGGCCGAAAACAACAGTCAAGGTGTGGTAGGTGTTTACCCTGGCGTAGACCTTCATATCGTTAAAATATTTAACGATAATGGTCAGTGGACACACGCGTCGAACCTCATTAATGCTATCCAGCAATGTAAAGACGCAGGATCTCATGTTGTTAATATGAGCTTAGGCGGAGGTAACTATTCGAGCAGTGAAAATACGGCGATGCAAAACTTCGTAAATGGCGGCATGATGCTTGTGGCAGCCGCAGGCAACGACGGAAATAGCTCTAAGTCCTACCCAGCATCTTACAATTCGGTCATTTCTGTTGCGTCTGTAACATCAAGCGAGTCTCGCTCTTCTTTCTCTCAATACAATGACCAAGTCGAGGTTGCAGGGCCAGGTTCGAATGTAAACTCAACTTATCCAACTAATACTTATAGAAGTCTAAGTGGTACATCTATGGCATCGCCTCATGTTGCAGGTGTAGCAGCACTAGTTTGGAGCCATCACACGCAATGTACAAACCAAGAGATCCGTGCAGCCATTAACGCTACAGCAAAAGACAAGGGCGCAGCTGGCCGTGATAATTACTATGGACATGGTATCGCCCAAGCGAAAAGTGCATCAGATTACCTTTCTGCAAATGGCTGTCAAGGTGGCGGCGATCCGGGCAACCCAGGTGATGTTAAACCAGTAAACGGGTCTTTACCAAACTTGCAAGGTAATCAAAATGGTTGGACCCACTACACATGGAATATTCCACAGGGAGTGAAAGAAATGAACTTGGCGATCACAGGAGGAACAGGTGATGCTGACCTTTACGTGAGATACAACGCTCAACCAGACGCTAACAACTATACTTGCCGTCCATGGAAAAATGGTAATGAAGAGCAGTGCTCATTTACTAATCCAAATGCGGGTACATGGCACATCAGCCTATATGGTTACAACAATTACAATGGTGTAACGTTAAACTACTCATATAAATAAACACACGTAAAGTGAGTCTCACCTCACTTTACTTTTCTCATAGAGTCGGCTGTGATTGCGTCGACTCACTTCTGAAGAAGTGAAATCAAACCCTCATTAATTAAACTAAATATAGCAACAATAAAGCAACCTGCCGCGTTATTTTTTTTAAATATATATTATCAGCTATTCACAATTTATAAATATAAAAACATCATAAATTCGAGGTGTTGAGATACCATAACCCCACCATGCACCACTCAAATTCTTTTGATAAAACCAGCTAATACCTAAAACAATTAATAGCTTTATTAATATACACTTAGGTTACTCAATCAGTAAAAGTTACTACATTGCGTATATTTCAAACCAACTACTGATTACCTATACAGCAACTTTATCCTTTGGGGTAAAATCACCTCTCCTTTTGTGCAATATTTATTCCATTGAGTAGCAATATCTTTGATAAGTTAATAAACATTGCGCTATAATGCGCCTCAACAATTGCAAAAATCCAAAGGGTTCTTCTCAATTGCACTGCTAGCGCATAGGACTATAGCTTAAGTAAAAGAGAAGAATAAAACACATTGTTTTAAGTACACAGGATGAATGTCCTATGGAAACTCTATTTCGTACTTAACAACGTCAAAAACCTTTTTTAACGATGATTTGGATAAACTAAAACGTGGTAATTCAACACACAATGCTGTTACAAGCTCAAAAAATGACTTTGGTCGACGAACTTTTGAGTGATTCAACAATCCGCTTGGTAAACTCGCCGATATTAAACCATCGTAATCACAATGCCCTTTGGCAATAGCATCAACTTCTAGTTAGTAATTCCTATCGATTGTACTTTACTGCATCAACTCTCAAGGTTAGTCCTAGCTTAGAATCTAACCGTGTTTTGGTGTGAGAAATAAAGTCGTTCGAAGGAGCAGTTTGTTTAAGTCAAATATGCATTGAGCTGAGATTCAAATATTTGACCTTATTAATTTTTAAATACAAAACACACGGGAAACAACACAATGAAAAACGTTCGCTTAACTAAAGTGGCCGGCGCCTTAGCATTAGCTATTGGCGTATCAGCAAGCGCATTCGCTTCTGATACATCGTCTGCAATGCGTGGTAAAATCACCACACCTAACGGAGATGCGGCAGCTAATGTTAAAGTTACAGTTATTCACGAACCAACTGGCACTATCAGCACATTTACTACCAATGAAGCGGGTGCTTTTATTGCCAAAGGCTTACGCGTAGGCGGTCCTTACCGCGTAGTGCTGGACTCTGACAAATACCTAGATGCAGAGCTTGACAATATCTTCCTTCAATTGGGCGACACGCACAGAATCAGCAATCAATTAAAGCCTCTACAAACCATTGAAAAAATTGAAGTAAGTGGTTATAAGTTGGTACAACAGGCTGGCGGATCAAGTAGCGTATTTGGTGAAGATGCAATCAATAATGTCCCTAGCTTTAACAACGATATTAAAGATGTTGCGCGCCTAAATCCAATGGCAAGCATTAACGGTAACGGCGAACTGACCATTGCAGGTAATAACCCAAGAACAAACAGTTTAACTGTAGACGGTATTGGTCAAAATGATGATTTTGGCTTGAACTTCGGTGGCTACCCTACTTCACAACCTCCTGTTGCTCTAGATGCTGTTGAGCAAATCTCAGTAGATACATCTCCGTTTTCTGCGAAAAAAGGTAACTTTGGTGGCGGTACCATTAACGCAGTTACTAAGTCTGGCTCAAATGATTACACGTTTACTGGTTTTTATGAAACCAGTACGCCTAGCCTGACAGGTAAACTAGACAATATTTCTGAAGCTAAATACAAAGAAGATGTAAAAGATGCGAATGGTGAAACGATTCACCGCGCAGGCTCGAGCATTCTTGATGAGAATGGCCATAAAACGTTTGAGATTTCTAGTACAGATCCTATCGAAACTGAGTCTCGCATGGGCTTCAGTACTGGTGGCGCAATTGTCAAAGACGAACTGTTCTATTTTGTGAACTACAACTCTTGGAAGCAAGAGATGGACATGGATTACGGCTTTGACGGTTCAGGTACTGCACATGAATTCGATATCACTGAATCTGATTACAACACATTTGTTAACACGCTAAACAACACTTACGGTATTCAAGATGAACTAGGCGGCAATCCAGAAGATAAGAGTGAAAGCTTACTAGTAAAACTGAGCTGGAATATTAGTGATTTACACCGCGCCGATTTCACTTACCAGTGGCAAGATGAAAAAGACGACAGAGGTTTTGCAACTGGTGGTAACTCACTAAGCATGGCGTCTAGCCGATATGAGTACACGACTAAGTTCGACAACTTTGCAACCAAGCTATATTCTGATTGGTCTGATGAATTCTCAACAGAAATCGGTTTAGCGTACAAAAATGTTACCAATGACAGTATCACAAACTCTGATTTAGGCTCGATTGAAGTATTTATCGACGGTGGTAGAGGTGAATCATTTGAGTTTGGCCGTGACAGATACCGTCACGCAAACAAAAGTGAAACTGAGACTTTCGCGCTGACATTCGATGCTACATACTTCATGGGCGACCACGAAATCAACTTTGGTGCGCAACTAGAAAGTAAACGTCTATATAATGTTTTCGGTGAAGGCTCAATGGGTACTTGGACATTTGGTAGCCTTGAAGACTTTGCAAATAAGAAGCTGCACGTTATTAAAGACAGAAGAACCGAAGTTGAAGATTATCAGTTCTCATATACTAATGCATACACTAATAACGTAAATGACCTTGCTTATGACGCAACTCGTGAACAGATCGCATTATATATTGAAGACAAGTTCTATCTAACTGATGACCTAGAAATCACTACGGGTGTTCGTTATGAGCGTTTGGCTTCAAGCGATGAGCCAAGACTTAACGCAGCATTCCAGAATACTTATGGCTACACAAACCAAGAAAACCTAGATGGCGCAGATATCATCCTGCCTCGTATCGGATTCAAATACTATGCGACTGACGCCTTGACTATCAACGGTGGTATTGGCCGTTTCCAAGGTGGTATTCCAAATGTTTGGTTTAACAACCCTTTCCAAAAAGACGGTTACACACAAGTAGCTGCGACGCAAGCTGCAATCAACGCACACTTTGCTGACGTTGAACAGGTGGATATTACAAAAGTACCTCAAGGGATCCAAGATTCTTTAAAACCAGGTACTGGCAGCACGGCATATACTGATCCAGACTTTGAGTTGCCTTCAAGTATTCGTGCGCAAGTAGGTTTTGAATATGAGTTCGATTCAGAACTACTAGGTGATGGCTTTAAATGGTCTGCGGAAATTGCATACCAAAATAAACAAGACGAAGCAGTATGGCGCAACACATCTATCAAGCCCCAGTTAGATGAAAGTGGAAACATTGTTCGCTCTGCAACAGGTCGTGTAATCTACGACAGCATTTACTCAGGTGATCTGCGTGATAACTACGATATCATGATGACCAACTCTGATCTTGAAGCCAAATCAATCATCATCTCAACAGCAATTGCGAAAGAGTTTGAAAACGGCCTATATATCTCTGCAAGCTACACAAACCAAGACGTTGAAGACATCGTGCCTGGCGGCGCATCGCAAGCAGATGGAAACTACAAGCATACAACTACACACAGTCGTAATGTTGACCTAGTCGGTCGTGGTCACTATGAAGTTGAGCACAGCTTCAAGCTGAACCTTCGTTACCAAACAGAATTTATTGACGGCTATGCATCTAAGTTCAATGTTTTCTTCGAACGTCGTTCAGGCCGCCCATTCAGCTACACAATGGGTTCATACAATGACAGCGACTTTGGTGATACACGCGACTTTAACCGCACGTCAGCATACCTAGCTTACATTCCAACTGGTGCCAACGATCCAAAAGTAAATTGGGATGAATCTGGCCTCAACTGGGAGCAGCTAGAGGCACTTCTTAACCGTGCAGGCATTTCTGAGCGCGGTCAGATCCTTGACAGAAATACGGGTACTCAACCTTGGGTTACAACTATGGATGTCAGCTTTAAACAAGAAATTCCAGGTTTCTATAAAGAGCACAAAGGCGAGATCTATTTCATGATCGAAAACTTTGCAAACCTACTTAATAGCGACTGGGGTATCGAGAAGAAGCTTAGCCACAGTGACCAAAAACTGTATGACTTTGGTGGTTTAGAAAATGGTCAGCTTGTGATCGATGAGCGTTACAAAGGCTCTGATGTTCGTAACTACTCTCAAATTGATAAAGGCTCGTCAGCTTGGCAAGCTAAAGTTGGTATCCGCTATACATTTTAATAGTTGAAACTAACTACATAACTTTATGATGGCCAACAATTGTTGGCCATTTTTATTTATATGGTATATCACTTATTCTTAGGTGTGCTCTATGAGAGGTTAATATTTAATCTCTCAGTAAGGCAACTTTTTACTTATCGATAAATTGGCTATAAATTTAATTATCCGGGCTTTTAATCAACATAACTTTTTATTTATAACCACACACCCTCTTTAACCTAATTTCAAAATAAAGACAACCACCACAACGGATTAAACACCAAAATCTCAACCTGATTATAATTCAAACAAGAAAATATAAATCACTTAAAAACCCATTTACATTAAAATATTAATATTTAAACTATATTAACCACACCTCTATATTAATTATAAAAATAGTGTACTATCTACGAGAAAGTTAAAACTTCAATAAAAGGACTACAATGAACCAACGCAACTCAATATTCTTGTTAAGCTTGTTATCTTCTTCCGCATTTGCTTTTGATGCTAGTGTAATATCAATTACAGACAGCCGTTTCGGTGCAATTGCAAATGACAATATTGACGATACAGTTCAAATTCAAGCTGCTATAAATTATGCTGTAGAAAATAACAAAAGCGTATATATTCCTGCGGGTACTTTCAAAGTTTCAAATACACTTGATGTAACGCAACGCAAAGGAAATCATAACTCTAGAATTAAAATATATGGTGAGAAACGTAACTTATCAAAATTAGAAACTTCCGCTGACATAGCTTTATTTAAAGTAGCACACGGTGTGGAATTACATAATTTATCTCTGTCTCAAACAGCAGGTTATAAAAAAGGCACTGCAATCGACATTCCGTTTGCAAGTTATAGATCAAATTTCTCAAAACTAGATATATCCGGGTTCAATACGGGTATTAATGGCAAGTGGGTAATATGGAGTCGCTTCGAAGATTTATTTATCGCCAATGTAAACCTTGGTATTCATTTACATGGTAATGGTGAAGCGCCAGCTTATTGGAATACAGAACCAAATGGCTGGTTTAATAACGTCAACATCTTTGACAATGTATATGTAGAAAAGTCAGATACTGGCATAAAGTTAGCAGCGATGGGCAGCGACATTGCAAACTCTACGGTACAAAACTCACGAGTTGGTATCGAGATCTATGGACCTGCAGATCATAGAACATGGAATAACCAAATAAGTAACTTTTATGCCGAAGGTGTAAAGACAGTATTTAAAGTGAAAAACTCCAGAACATTGGATATTAACGGCGTGTTTGCCCAAGGTGGTAAAAGCAGCGATCGAGCGTACGCTGTTATAGACGCCGAAAATGGTGGTGTAATTAATGTCAAAGGTATGACAGGTCAAGACTGGTGGACTCACAGCGTAATCCTGAAAAATACAAACTTAACTGGGCACGTTGCGGCAGTGGGAGGCACTCCAAGTATCGATGCTCAATCGGTTTACTCCAGTAAACAAACCGCTGGTATTAGCCTACCTGCCAACAGCAGCTGGGTTGCGCTTCCTAGCAGTGTCGCAGTCTCTCTCAATAGTACTTACAGAGTCACCGTTACCGGGATCCGAGATGGCTACGAGCCCGTTTTGGAGGAGTACACTATATTCAATTGGAATGGCGTAAGTCGTTATGGCAAAATCGTGCATAATTCAGGAGTTGGCCGTGTAAAGCTTAAAGTTGAAGGTGGTCGACTCTACGCACAATTAGCCTACAATGGCGGCAATGGCTTAAGCGGTGGTAAAGTTACTATCGAAAGGCTTCACTAAACATTTGTGTGAATCTGTGGGTGAGCTTATTGGCTCACCTTCAGTAAGCAATAAAACTGATTATACCACCTTGAAATGCTGCAATTTTCTATATCCCCAAAATTGCAGTGAAACAATTCCCACAAACGGGTTAATTTCATCCCCCGCTTACCCCCAACTTTCGATCCTTCATTCAAGCAGGCTCAATTGAATAACACATTTGTATCACTATGCTATTGAGGTTCAACTTAACGAAAAATAATAAGCCCCGAGCGGGAGCTTATTAAGTTGTACTAATTCACTCTATATACGCTAAGAAACTATCTGTAGTATATTTTTTGAATTCTAAATTGGCCTCCCTCTGCGGTACACCTTTGGATAATGCTTCTTATCTGAGAGCTTGTATCCGCAATTTCATACCACATCATATCGCCAGAACTTGTCGCATAGCAGCCTACATGATAATACGCGAAGTCGGTAACTGACTTCGCAGACACAGGTGCTGCAGCGCCGAGTGTAATTGCCGCACTCAGAAATAAAGATGCTAATTTCATTAATTATTCTCCTTTTATAGATTAGCATCTATTTTTTATACCTAAATTTACAAAATGTAAAGAAACTTGTCACAATTATGTTTCTTTTAATAGTGCGCTAAATCTCCTACAAAGCGGGCAAACTTTGAGCCAAGCTTAATGTTAAGCAATTCGCTAAAATAACCTTTATTGACGTCTCGTTTACGTGTATATCTTACTGTCAAACAAACATATACCAAGTTGCTCACTTAAAGATAAAACACCTAAAGCTCTGTTTATATTAAAATACCCATTTCAGAAACTGAGTGTAGATACACGTATCCAAAGAGGACTTTTTAGACGTTCTCCAAAACTCCGTCGGAATGTATTGAAATATATAAATTTGAATTGTTTAGATAAATAGCAATGCGTAATAAATGGGATCAACTTGTCTCTGCTTGACCACTAAATCGCACTTGGTTTCGACCATTACTTTTGGCTTGAAACAGGGCCATGTCTGCGTCATCAAATAAAGTTTGAAGATTTACTTCATTTGTATGGCTCCAACGGGCTCCTCCAATACTAACGGTGACAAATTCACCTTGTCCTGCACAGTGTGGTATTTTAAGTGCACTGACCGCTTTACGTATTTTTTCAGCTAAACTTTGTGCCGCTTTTTGACTTGTATTTGGGAGAATAATGGCAAACTCCTCCCCGCCTATTCGCGCAAGTAAGCCATTTTTTATCGTTAACTTGCTCGACAACGCCTGACAAACATTTTGTAAGCAATAGTCTCCAAGTTGATGACCATAGTGGTCGTTATATTGTTTAAAATTATCTACATCGATCACTAAAAGGCAAAAATCTAAACTCGACTTTTTACTTTTTTCCAAAGTCTCCGAAAGCACATTTTCATAGACGCGGCGATTAGCTATCCCAGTTAAAGGATCCAAACTTGCAAGGCGTAGTAACTCTTCCTCTCGCGCCTTAAAATGCCTACTCGTATGATCTAATAGGTAATTGTAAGTCATGCATAACGACGCGTTGTTTGACCCATGTTCAACGTTAAGATGCTGGGGTGTATTCTCATTTTTAGCGATGTTGTCGAATTGCTCCATTAAGTCTATCAGCTCATCTTTCATGCCATGTTCGCCAAAGTTCAAGCCTATCGTTTCCGTCTGAGCGGAGACCCGCAGAGGGTGTACTTTATTTACTAACCACAAAAAAACTAAACCTATGGAGCAAACCCAGATAGCGCACGCCGCGACCCCTATCAACTGCACGATAAGCTGCTCTGAGTGAGTTTCTAGCTTTAGTTTTTCCAATGGCACAAACAATGCCACTGCGACAGTACCCCAAATACCGCCCCCCAAATGAACTGGTACTGCACTTACAACATCGTCTATTTTAAACTTCTCTAATAGATCGCCAAGCAATACGCTAATACAGCCAGAGATTGCACCAATAACAATCGCCGAAGGTAAATTTACTAAATCTGCACTGGCAGATATTGCCACCAGCCCAGCAAGTAGTCCGTTCAATACATAACGTATTCCTTGCATAGAATGTAAATTCCAAGACAATAGTAGTGCACTCACACCACCTGCACATGCTGAAAGAGCTGTATTTGAAAACACCCGAGCCAACTCAGTGCTAGGTGTATGTATGCTACCTCCATTAAACCCAAACCACCCAATAAAAAGTAAAAAAGTCCCCAGCGCTGACAGAGGTAAGTTTTGGCAATACATTTCTTTTGGTTCACCTTCTCTAGTAAACCGCCCTAACCTAGGCCCCACAACAACAAGTGCAATTAAAGCTATCCACCCACCAACAGAATGAACAACGGTTGCGCCAGCGAAATCGATAAAGCCAAGCTCAATAAGCCATCCCATTGGTGCCTGTTCGAAATGTTTACCATGCCAAATCCAATGGCCAACGATAGGAAATAATGCTGTTGCGGTTAAAAAAGAGCAGATAATGTAACCGGAAAATCGCATTCTCTCTGCCACTGCACCCGATAAAATAGTCGCCGCGGTGCCACAAAACATCATTTGGAATAAGAAATACGCTAAGATTGAGGGGTTGTCATAGCTATCCAAGGCAAATTGATTGGTACCGAAGAACCCACTTGCACTCGCACCATACATCAAACCATACCCGACTAACCAAAAGCAAACGCCGCTAATGCAAAAATCTGCAACGTTTTTCAAAGCGACGTTAATGTTGTTTTTGCTTCGAACCAATCCACTTTCTAAGCAAGTAAACCCAGGCTGCATTAGCAGCACAAGCGCGGTGCAAAGCAACGTCCACGTAATAGATATCGTATGTGGGTCGATCTCAATATTTAGCAAAGATACCCCAAACGTTTGGTGACTCGTATAACGAGCTTAGACAAGCTCCTTATATTTCTCCACACAAGCTCACAATTCTGTTATTAAACAGTCTAGCTAGACCTGATTTTGTGCAAATTGTGCATGAACGATAGTTCAGAACGTCGCGTTTACCCACATGTTACCTATCCATATTTTAACCCAGCAAGATAAGCGCGCCGTTTTACCCAAAATTCGGCTTCCAGCCAACGTTGTTCCTGCCCATAGAAATAGTCCCTTTGCTCAAGGTAATTGACAAAGTCTTTGACGACTTTATTGCGATACTCCGTCAGCCCATTGGCGTCGCCATTTAACCAAAGCGCAATAGCCTTAGCTGCTTGTAGGCCATTTGCAAGTGCTTTGTATATACCTTGAGAGCTAATTGGATCATAGCAAGCAGCAGCATCGCCCACTGCAAGCCATCCGTTTCCAGCAGGAGGGCTCAATAAACTAGAGGGTGTTTTCCAACTATTTAGTCGATTAGGGAACGCTGAACCTTCAATTCGATTGTTGATATGTTTGCTATGTTTGAGTAATGAATACCAGTTTTCAGGCTGTTTTAACTTGAGCTTTTTTGCCACCGCAATATCCGTGGTCAAGCTAACAACCTGTAAATTGTTGGGTATTGAAGCACAATACCACCAACCTTGCTCAACCGCCTCTAACAGGGTCAGCTTATTCTCATTCAAGTGGGTGTCTTGACAGTCAAAATACGCAGCAAAACTCACCATTAAATCTTGCATACTCACCGCTGCACCAAACTTTCTCGCAACTTTTGCGGACTGCCCCGTTGCATCTACAACAAAACGGCAACAAACATCAGGGTGGTTCTCAAATGACAGCTTGATGGGGTATAGGTCATTTTTCATGACAGATAAATTGCTAAACCGTGTGTTGTCGACTAGAGCGCCAGACAAGGCTTTAAATTGTCGAGCCAGAAACAAATCAAATCGGCGTCGATCCAAATGCCAGCCTGCTCCGTAGGGATTAAATAAGTTGTCATTAAATCCCAATTGAGTGCTTCCCCAGCACGAATAACTACCTAAACACGGTTCATGATGTTGCGAAGAGAAAGCATCAAATATATTCAAACGCTGGAACAGAGTTTGGGTATTTGGCGGAATACTCTCTCCTATTTTAGGCTTTGAATAGGTGCCTGCTTCAACAATAAAAACACTATCAATGCCCAAGTTCTTAAGCGCGATCCCTGTTGCTGTACCAGCAGGACCGCCACCAATAATGGCAACCTCGAAACAAAAATCGCGCATGATCTCTCCTTACTTCTTGCGAGTCGCAGTACCGCTACCACCTAACAAAGGCCATGGCATAGGCGCTGCTAACTCAGGCTCATCTCCATGCAGCATACTTTCGACTTCGAGATAAACATGCTCTGAATACTCCCTGCCATCATCAATGACAGTACCTTGAACAACAACGCCAATATCATCCCATTTAGTCAACATTTCCCGGTATTCCCAAAAGCGACCAGCATTGGCTAAATCATGTTTATCAGTTGGCGTATTCTCCAGCGGGTAAGTTCCTTTTCCTCTAACGGAGTAACGCTGTGCAGGTAGATCTTTGGCATTAATATCATAGTCATGCGCAACATATACGGTTACAGGACGCTGGGCTGGCCAAGACCAATAAAGGGTTTCTGAATTCAAGTCGTTGGGAGACGTTTGGTGAATTGCACAAGAGTTGTAATCGGCATGCCAAGGCAACGCCATAAATTTAGTCGCGTCACCTGGCTCCAAACCTAAATGCTCCACATCTTCGTGTCTTGGTATCCAACCTAACCCTAAAAACGCTGTGTTGGCATTATTTATCGCAGCATAGTTAAGTGGTTTATGCTTTATCCGAAATGGACCTGCGCCAGTTTGCCAATCCTGATACATGGCTGTTTCTCTAATTATCCATGTCATATCGATTCCAGGGCTAAACCGACCCCCCAGACAGTTTTGCAATGTAGCTCGGTCGAGATACTCTCCTTCACCTAACTTTTGTGCATTGCTGTCTACATAATTGTGATTCGACCAACTATGTAAGAACTGGTATTGCGTGACCGTTGGCGTCAAAAACGGCTTTCCTCCCGCTTCGCTCGAATCCCCGAGCGATAACGGCATGAGTGGTGCACCTTCGTCAATTGACTGCGATCGCCACGTCGCCTCAGTACCGGGATTAGGTTGGCGGATATAGGCTAAACCAGCAAGAATTGTCGTGTCGGGATCATCGCTTGCGGTGATCTCATCCACAGATTTATGTGCTTGTATCGCAATTTCCGGAAGATAGGCATTCCAAAGTTGCTGCCCTGTCGCTTTAAAAATAGGTCGTATATGGTCATCAAAAGCAGGTTTGTACTCTGGGTTAAAGCGACCATTGCAAAACACGTCAGGTTGCAAGTTTAGCTTTCTCACAAATGTGTCATACGCTTCGTCAAAAAGTGATACTACGTTTAACGTTTGAGGCGCATAACTCGGATCTGTCACAACGACCCAGCCGCCAAATACTTCTTCGCAAGAGCCATCTTCAAACTCAATCACAGCTGTGACTGGGCCGTCCGAAGTGTCATCAAACCATTGATCATTATTAACCGGCCCATCGATAGGGACAGGGTTATCTTTGTTGTCTAACCGCCAGCCAACAGCTTTACCATACCCGCCCGCCACGATTAGCCTACCGCAACTGTCTGTTAGCATGTTTCCTAAGCTGGTTATCCCCCTTGCCTCTCTACTTTTTTGAAGTGGCTTTCCGGTACATCGTTTGGTGTCTTCGCCCTTTTTTGGAATATCTAAATGGTCAAAGTGCATATAAGGAAAGGAAAATGGATAATCCGCAACGCTGACTGTTTCTGTGCCTTTTAAATATGCAGCCTGTGTGTGGCTTTTGCTGTCAAACTGTGCAAGGTCATTGTTTTGATCGACCACTCTGGGCCCTGCATCAATTACCAAGCGGCGTAAACGGCTCTCATTGTATGGGTCTAAGCCTTCAGGTAAATTTCTTAATACCGGAAAGTTTCCGTTTTCATAAGCAACAACACCATGATCATCGTCGTTGACAAACCATGCCGATTTTTTATTGGCTAAGTGCACACACCATTTAATATTTATAACCGTCTTCCCTTGGATCTGAGACCCTATTGTCACTTCTTGTTCAGCACCCTGTTCGGGGTAGCTTGGCTTATCAAGGTCGCTATATGCAAAGACTCTGAAACGCGCAGCTTGTCGCTTAAATGCACCTTGTTGATCTCTCAGCTGGCTACTTTTTATGACTTCTCCAGTATCTGGGTCGAGCGGCAGTCCGCCCGTTGTTTTATCTTCAGGCTTTCCTGGTTGAGGCAACGCTGCGATAGACTCTGGTGCAAGGTAATATTCTTCACTGTTACCAACACGTGCAATGCCTATAGCTGGATGAACTCTAAATATTGTTTTAGACATACTCATGTTCCTTATGATTCATTGGACATCGAAAAAACGGGTAGTACACCGTTTTGCCAACATGCAGATATCGCCGCGCCATTTTTGTACATCACAGTGGCAAAGTCTTTGGGCGTGTTACCTGTGGTGAATGTTTCATTCATAATCAACAGGAACTCATTGAAGTGAGACAGTTGGATTTCCTGTAACTTTTTCTGCCGCTCGCCATAGGGTTCTATTGCAAATGTTTCTGGCAGTGGCTGCTTGAGCATATAAGTGAACTTCTCATAGTGATCCCACGTTGGCTGAACGTCATCAACACGGTTCTGATATTCAGGGGGGACATATTGTGCATCCTTGGCAACCCCCTCCCCTTGATCGACGATCAGATCGATTAGGTTATTCACTTGAGGTAGTCCCTGCTCATGAGACTCAGTAATGGTCAACTGCGTATCTGGATAGAAGCGCTCAAAATGATTAACTTGTTTATGGTTACCTTGAATACATTCTCTTAATTGATGGCAACCGTTTGCTATTGCACTATACAGCTCACCAATTGAACCATACTCATCGGATACCTGTTTGCTATCAGGCACGGACCAATCCGGATACTCAATGATACACATGGTATTTAATCTTTGAATATCAAAAGCACCAATGGCTGTTGAATAAGGGTAGTAAATATCTTTGGGGTTAGGTGTATCTAAATCAAAGTCTAGATGTGGGATCTCTCCACCATACATTGGGGCACATATTTGAAGTTCTGTACCATAGGCATTGGCGATGTTGGCGGCACTTTGCATATGCAGCATTTCTTGATTAACGATAGACTTAATAAGTCGCCCAGCTTCGGTTGACTGATCCTTTATCGAATACATTGCCGCCATATAAAACGGGATTGTATACAGTTCAACATCAACCGCCCACTGGAGGTGCTCGTGCAGAGCCTTCAATGTCCAGAGGTCATCTCGGGTCACTTTTTTGGGTTTAATGAGCTTTTTTGCCTTTAGCAAGGGCGAAGCATTGACAAGTTTTATCATGATAATTCCTTTATGGGTTTAGCTTGTCGCAAACCCACTTAATGCCATCCCCAGTCGCATCTATGGAGCAATACAAACTCTATAGGCATCGAGCGTAACTTTACGAACAAACTTTGACGGTACATAAGGAGTAAATGAGGAGCGAACTACGTTGACAAGATCAAAAATGACTGTCCAAACAACACACGAAACAACAAATAGCATACTTGTTGAGTGACACCAATTTAGCCAAAATTGTATCGAGTAAAGTAGATACGCGCCCCTCGATTGCTACTTACCTCACCGAAACCTTAGATCCGATCTATCAAAATGCCAGCCAATTAACCTTACACTTTATTACACCTGCTGACTGATTTGATGTAACAGGATGTAATACCTTAAATCAGGCGGTGCGATACGCTTGAATGGGGCTGTTCTTAGCAAGAATGGTTTGATTTGAGACACAAAGAGCAAGGGACTATGATGAAACACCGTCTAAACACATCAAGGGTCACGCTAAAGCTGGGTGCAATTTCTGTTGCATTAGTAAGCACTGTCGTTGGCTGCAACGTATTTACCAATCAAGAGAAGCCTAAAGAGTCGAATATATTTCAATTTTCGGATTCTGGGATACGTAAAATTTCACCGGATCTCTACGTCGCTTTCCCAAAAGGCGGAAGTGAGACCCCACAGCGCGTTCCGAGTATTGATCAAGATACGCTGCTGGCCGGTGGATATTCCCTAAATGAATTACTAGAGGCTGGACAAAACCAGTTTAATGTTCCTTTTGACCCCGCCAATGGCCATGGTGAAGGCGCAAAGGGACCAAGATCTAAGCAAAGGTATATATGGAATAACCGTGGTGGTACCGATAAAGACCCAGCAGCGTGGCCATTTTTAAGAGTGAATGGTCTTGATTCACAAAGCTGTTTTGAATGCCACAATACCATTGGTCAATACACTCCAAATGGCGCTAAAACAATCGCTCAGGTTAGAAAGCCAGCGGCACAAGGAGGCTCAGCCGCTGTAGCCAGTAATGCTTTTATTAATGACCAGTTTCCAGAGGAGCTCTATCAACTACTGGGGACAGATCCAAAAAACAAAGCTGTAATGACCAAGTTTGTACGCAATCCTCCTCATGTATTCGGTTCGGGTTATACCCAGCGGTTAGCGACGGAAATGACAACCGAATTACAAGCACAAGTAGAAGCCACCAAAATGGTTGCTCTATTGTATCGAAACAACACTCAGAGTATTCAATTGACATCAAAAGGCATTAAATTCGGTCGTTACTCAGTGACTTGTGCAAAGGGTGGAATTGATAACTGTGATGAAAATACTTTAGAAGTTGTGGGCGTGCAGAAAGACTTTGTTGTTCGCCCGTTCCAATGGGGTGGAATTTCCTCCACAGTCAGACATTTTGCCCGTGATGCATTAGATTTTCACTTCAGTGTGCAGGCTGTTGAGAAAGTCGGCAACAAGGATTGTGATTTAGATGGTCTTATTAATGAGATCACAGTAGGTAACGTGACCGCCCTTACGGCATATGTCAGTATGTTTAGGCCACCTATTCAGCTAGCTAACAACGACAAAGGTGCACAAAAGCTACCAGGCAAAGCACTCTTTGAGCAGGTCGGCTGTATAAACTGCCACACTTCAACTTTGACAATGGACAATCCGACACTGACTATAATGACCCCCCCTGATGTGCCTGACGATAAAGCATGCCCTCCGGAAGTAGCACAACTGATCAACCCAGCAGATCAACTTTCAGGCGCCGCAAAAGAAGCTAAACTACAAGTCAAACATGCATTTCAAAACCAGTCAGTATTAGCATTGACTCGTTCTAATGAGCTAATAACCCCTGAAAAACTGTATCAAACCGCATTGCCACACCTTCACACCACTAACGTCAAACATTTAGCCGAAGGTAACTATCAAATAGATTTGAATCTCACTGGATATGCGCACAACCAAGTCCCTGATTATGTGTGGCCTAGGTTAATTAGCAAAAACGGGGCTACAACTTCAGTACCTTTATACAGTGACTTGAAACTCCATTTTATGGGTAAAAAACTGTCTGATAATTATCCACAGCCAACGGATACTGACGGGTATGCTGCTCAACCAGGTGTCTATGTGACACGTCCACTTTGGGGAGTTGGTGACACAGCTCCTTACATGCACGATGGTCGAGCGAGGACTTTATTGGAAGCCATACAGTTGCACGGTGCCGAGGGTAGTGAGGCGAAAAAAGAATTCATCAACTTCAACAATCTATCAGCGAACGAGCAACAAGAACTCATTGAATTTTTAGAGAGCCTTAGACTCCCCATACAAGACGGTGTCTCCGAAATACAGTACGTTAATAAGTAGACACGCAATTAGTGAGTATTGCAGAAGCAAAGTGAGGTCAGATTAGACCCTGTGCCTCACTTTGTAAGTACAAGGGCTCGTGAATGAATTGTACATACACATATAGCATTACGTTGATAAAAGGCGATCCAGATGGTTTAAGATACATTACACGTAATCGATAAAGCTAGGTTAAAAAACATAGCTTCGTCTAACTTTAATAAAGTGTTTATTAAATACTTTTTTATTAAATGCTTTTTTTAGTACGCTCTTTTTGTAACGCTTGCTTATGTTGATTGAAAACATTTAGTGGCTAATAAAAATAGCCACTAAATCAAGGCGATTTACTTGCCTATATCATTACTTTAAGCTGATTGACCTAAAGTTAGTTACGCCAGTGTAAATAGAACACCCATCGTAACCTGTGATAGTTACGCTTCTTCCTGACGCATATGCGGTCAGGATCATGCTCATATACCGCTCACCAGAAGCAGTAGAAGTATCTAACACATAGTCAAAATTTGTATTTGTATGGCAAGAAGATTTTTTGATTAGTGAACCTTCAACCTTTATAAATAATTTGTCACCATACACTGGCCCAGATAATATAGATGTTATTTTCCCAGTGTGACTCGGTGTCGCAAAACTCAACCCACTATATAGTGCCAATAGCACAATTAATAATCTCATATACATACCCCTCAAAAAAGGGAGATTATATCCACAAAGAGATAAAAATCAAAATTGATTTTCATAAAGAAATTAATGGCAACTAAAAATAAATAAATTCATTTAATAACGCCTCAGCAAGAGAAGAAATAAAAAATATAATACGAGCTTATAAAGAAAAGCCAAGTTTAAAAATAGTGAGAATAGTTAGTAGCGTTTTAAGTTTATGCTAGTAATTCACAGCACAGCGTTAAATTCGCTTACCGTTTTAACTTTTTGGTCGCATCATGCGTGGAAAGATACAGCGATAGTTCTTGGCATCAACCCAGCTCACTAGTCATTTCCGTACGATTGCCATCATGAATAGTCCACACTTTAACCTTCAAAAGAAGCTCCTCTATTGAGAACACCCATTCAATTCTAACTACAAATTAACGAAGGCATCATGTTAATTCTTCTTGTAGTCTTCATAGCCTCAAGTTAATTAGTTCTAAAATTATGCTTTCAGTTGCCGTCAATACAAACATACAAGTGCACTTTCCGAACAAAGCGTTTGTTTATTACCCATTTGGAAATTAAATCAATAAATTATGCTGTTCAATTATTTCGAATAACACACAAACGATATAAAATCCCACTTTTACTGTCTCCCCTTTAGTGGAAAGGTCATTAGGTATCAATTCATGATAAAAAAAAGCTTAATCGGATTATCAATACTTGCGTCAACTACAGTAATCGCTGATGACTCTCTTGATATATGTTTAATCACAGGCGAGCCATCTTCAGATGTATCATTTGAGAAAATTCATAAAATTAAATATGGAAAAGGAACATATGGTAGTGTCTCAGATATTTTGCCGCACCTTGCAAGAAAAGCAAACGCAGTGAACGCCAATGCTGTGGTTAATTATGTTGGTTCGCAAAGATTTGGATTTTTCCCATGGCGTTTTGTCCGCCCGGTTGTAAGGGGGGAAGCTGCCAAGCTATATCTGCGTGACGGACAAACCTGTGCAAGTATTGGCGGGGCAACCGTCAGAGAGGTTATACAAACTAATCTAGAGCCTCATCTAATACAAAGGTAGCCAACTAGTTAATATACAAGCGCAGCAACTTTTAGTTGTTGCGTAACTACTAAAAGCAAAATGACTCTCTAACATCTAAACAGTAGGTGTCAGTGAAAACGCAACTCTTTTATAACTACGGTGGTATTAGAGTCCAGTATTGCATACTTAAATTTGCTCTTGTTCGACGTGTCAAGCACTCTCACATTTGTCAACACCTTCTCTCTTTGATGGATGTAACTTGAACGTGGTGATCATGTTAATTATATTGCTGTCAATTCCGTTTTTTATAAACTCCATTGAAAACCGAGACTTAAAGCGCAACATTTGATCTTCTTCCTTGCTCAGCCTCATTACCTGTCACCGTTATTTTGGGCTCCTCAATAGAAACATCTCGGTTTATTGTTTCTGGCTTCTTCTCAGCGGCTTGCAGCCTCTTTTTTATTGCACTTTAAAAACACGCTACGCGTATCATTGAAAGTAACAATATGTAGATATTCTTCATCTAAAACAATTCGGGGTCGATTTGCCCTATTGCCATATACAAAAGCTATAGCGCCATTTACTATGTGCACCAGTACGTTAACAGAATTCTTTATCTATTTTATTATTCGATATTCACAGCTCACCTCTTTTCGCGGTTCTTACCTATTTTCGCGACTTTATTTACATGCTATCAAATCTAAAACATAAACTTGGTTAAACAATTAACATACAGTAACATCATTCAATTGAGTGGGTTGCACACAAAAATGGGAGAAAGGCATTGTTTAGTAAATGGTTTCAAAACACTAATATAAAAGATGCAGAAATACAAAGCTATGACGACAGAATGTTAATTGTAAGGTTGGGCCGGATATTTCATTGGCTACTAGTTAGTACCTTGGTTATTCCGCTGTTAACCTTAGTCATTCAATTTATCTTTACATGGGATCAGCTACACTATGACCCGACTAAGCTTGAAAACTGGACAGGTGTTCACGAAACCTTTTCTTTGCCAATTGGGGTATTCACGCTATTCATCGCCCTAACTTCTTTAGTTGGACTATATTGGCGCGGCCTTAAGATGCAAGCCCAATTAGAAGTCTCGCACAAGCAATATAACTTAGCACAAAAAAAAGAAACACTCGCTTTCTACATCGGTCATAAAAACCTATTTGGTGATCATGTCGATCATTTACTCATGCAGTATGCTAGTTATTCTAAAGAATTTGCGGCCAAAGTGACGATAAACCAGGGCAAGATGTATGAAAGAACATTTCCAAACAACTCTCACGAAAAAGTAGAAAACTTTTCGATGTCAGCTTCTGCCCCAGTACTGAATCATTCGAGAGTGCAGTCTGATATTAAAATCAGCCAGTTAAATGACTTTGGAAAAGCAACCAGTCACTTTGGTGAAATCATGGTTGTTATTTCAACCTTTATAAGCCCGACTGGGCTCATTGTAAATTCAGAGTTGGGGCAAGGTTTCGATAAAGAAGGTGAAGATGGTAAAAATACCGTGATATTGGCTCGTAAAAAAGCTTTTTTAAAAGAGTTAACCTTAGCAATGAGTATTCTCCGAGAGGTCAACCTAATCGATGAAAAAGCCTATCAATTTTTTACAGATTCGATTCAAAATGCACACCAAGACTGTTTAGTACAGGAGGCGAGCGATGCAAAAAGTAAGATAGAGTCTACACCACACGGTACCTGCTCAGTTTAACCCTTGTATTTATTGTCTAATTCACAGCAGACAAGCTTAATATTATTGAAATACGAGCGCCCCTATCAAAAAAAAACCTCGTACACCACCAAAATCTGAGTTATTTAACCTAACTAAAGTATTCTGCTACTTTTATCTTACGTATATCTACTCTCTTAATTACTTAATTGAATAAAAAGTATGCTACATTCTCTCTAATTAAATCTATAAATAAACTTGTTGCGCCCTACATGATGAGGATTTCAGCGTTGAGGGCGCAATAGCAGGGCTTTTTATGCACTTTTTAGGGAGAATCTTGTGAAATTAGAGTCTATTGCGTTACATGAAGGTTATACATCAGAGCAAACAACTAAGTCTGCTGCCGTTCCTATTTACCAAACGACTTCATACACCTTTGATAACACCGAGCATGGCGCTGACCTTTTTAACCTTGCGGTACCAGGCAATATTTATACCCGCATTATGAATCCAACGAATGATGTATTGGAAAAACGTGTTGCTGCAATGGAAGGAGGTATAGGCGCTTTAGCTGTCTCATCTGGTATGGCAGCCATTACCTATGCGCTTCAATGCCTTACAAAAGTTGGTGACAATATTGTCAGCACCAGTCAATTGTACGGCGGTACCTACAATTTATTTGCCCATACCTTACCTAGGCAAGGTATAGAGGTCAAAATGGTTTCGTATGATGATTTTGATGGGTTTGAAGCTGCGATAGATAGAAACACTAAAGCTATTTTTTGTGAGTCTATCGGCAATCCTGCGGGCAACATTGTGGATATTTGCCGTTTAGCAAAAATAGCACATAAACACGGCGTACCTGTGATAGTTGACAATACTGTCGCAACGCCCTATCTATGCCGCCCGTTTGAACTTGGGGCGGATATTGTCGTACACTCTTTAACGAAATACATTGGTGGTCACGGCACGTCAATTGGCGGTATTATCGTTGACTCTGGTAAGTTTGACTGGATTACCAATAAGGAGCGTTTTGCAGTTTTGAACGAACCAGACCCATCATACCACGGCGTGGTTTACACTGAAGCTTTTGGCGCGGCAGCTTATATTGGGCGCTGTCGCGTTGCGCCTCTAAGAAACACCGGAGCAGCATTGTCGCCAATGAATGCCTTTCAAATTCTCCAAGGCCTTGAAACATTGGGCTTAAGGATGGATCGCCACTGTGAAAATGCAGAAAAGCTCGCCGCGTTTTTAAAGTGCCACCCAAAAGTAGAATGGGTAAACTACGCTGCGCTCAATGACAGCCCGGATAACGAGAATTGCCATAAGATAACAAGTGGCAAAGCGTCAGGTATACTCAGTTTTGGAATTAAAGGTGGTATGGAAGCATGCTCAAAGTTCATTGATGCACTCAATATGATCCTTCGTTTAGTTAATATTGGTGATGCAAAGTCATTGGCGTGTCATCCAGCATCCACAACACATAGACAGCTAAACCAAGCGGAACTTGCTTCGGCTGGTGTAAGCGAAGATCTAGTTCGTATCTCGGTTGGTATTGAGCATATCGATGATATTATTGAAGATGTTGCTCAAGCATTGGACAAGGCTTAGTACCACAACAATTGATAGTGATTTGTAAGGTTGGGCTGAATCAGTTTAATTGGTTCAGCCTAGCAAAACCTTTTTAAAATGGCTCTGCAGCCCCAGAATTTGCTGGTTGTTGATTAAATATTAGGGCTTAGGTTAACGTCAACGTGATTACATACGCCTAGCAACAGGTGTCTACCAAACTGACAATTACTTTCCGTGCCATAGAAATAAACTAGCCGCGTTAACTTTAACCTTAACTAAGACACATGTAACACCTTTGTCTAATTACAAACAAAATGTAGATGCCACACGCTCCCAATTATTTTAAATTGCATACAATATAAGATATATTTACATGAGGTTTTCAGCATGTTAAAGTGGCCTCGATTTTTTAAACTAAAAGGAAATTTGAAAATGAAAAAACTACTCTTAACCGCTTTTGCTTTTGCATCACTATCTTCACAAGCAGCACAACTTGAATTTGTTAGCGAATTAAGTGTTCAAGAAACTCAATCTATCAGAGAAAACTTATCCAGCGAGCAGTTATACGCATTTGACAATGCTATTAATAACCAAGCTGGAATGGCTATTCTTTACAAAGATAGAGATTATGGCAATGAATATCGTATCGTAATCGGCAATGTTAGTAACTTTAGAGATATTGGTTTTAACGACACAGTTTCTTCAATCAAAGTCATTAACTCGACTGGTGTAATTCTTTACCGCGATAGGGATTTTGGTGGTGACTACCGAATTGTACTAGGTCAAGAAAACAACTTAGTTAATATTGGTTTTAACGATGCGGCCTCTTCACTGAAGTTTTTCTAAATAATTAAGTCTGAATTAATTAGAAAATACCGATGGAAAGCTTCTTAGCACTTACGGATGTTTCCACTTACCTGTAAGTAAAACATCTGTAATCTCTAGTTATTAGCCTGGTAAACAACCAGCGACTGATTAACAGAGCCTTCATGTGTGCGTTCTTCGTTGTAATCCAAACGATAGAACCACACTATTTCTGTCAACAAATTGAATGTTTCAAACAAGTAAGCACCTCAAAATTCATGCAACCTTGAATGACACCCAGCCATATAGGTATTGCTATTTTATGAAAAACTAAAAAAGGAACAGCCCCTTCTTTTCAAATGCTGTTTTTTAGAAAATGAACGTCAAAGCACTATCAAAAATTGCGAGAGCTCTGGAAAGGTTTAATACTCAATTACAATATAACACGCCTCTAAAACGAAAAGTACTGCCCCATATGCACTTCATTTACTTCTCCTACTGAAAACCATAAGCATTAAATAAATAATAAAAAGGAGGAAACCTAAAACACCTACAAAAACTGGCTGTCCGTTTTTTCAAAGAAGTGTTCCACTATAAAGAAGCTTGTGTATAGCACAATAAATTTAAAAATATATATGACTCTATATCTTCACAATCAGCTAATAATTTAGAGTAAAAATGTAAGCCAGTTAATCTATTGCTATTGAAATTAGCAAGATTTCATATATACCATCACCCGCTACCAAGCTTATGTGTACACCCGTAAGTGCCAAAAGAAACTTATTAATAATCACCTCTCGAATAAGAAAAGTTCTAACTAAACTTAAAAAAGGTTGAACAAATACAATTATGACCTTGCAACTTTAAAACCCAGAATTTGCTTGTTTATAACACTATTTAAAGCCTAGAAGGGTACAAAGGTTTCTATAGTCCATATTTAGTGAAAAGATATAGCGAAGAATAGTTAAAATAGTGAATTTAAAGGGCACGCTGTTTCATATTTACGGTGCCCACGATTATGTTTAATTACGCCTTTTTAGTGCTACCACACAAAAGTCCCTTGAATTGGATAACTACCAGACATTTCGATCTCACGTGAAATAGTGAACGTGTCTAGATCAATTTCAAGAATACGGCCATCATCACTGGCAGCGGTATAAAAATATCTATCATTTTTTGGATCAAAAGAAGATGTATGTGACTGAGTTTTTCGGCTTTTTGAAGAAGCAGGTGGACTCACCTCAATGTCAGTCACTTTTTTGTGTGTAATTAAGTCTATCACCGTCATAAAGGTATCTGTGTGATTGGTTGACACAGCTAACATGCGACCAGGGATCATTGTTGTATGACCATTTCCTTTCCCCGTTTCGATAGTTGAAACTACTTCCATAGATACACTATTGATGACAAAGGTTTTGCCCTCGTTTGATCCTAAGTAAATATGAACGCCGTCAGGGTGGAAAGAAGCATGATGTGCACCCATTGTCCCAACATTTGTAGCAGTTGCTGGCATATGTTTGATCTGCTTTTGATACAATTTATTATCAGACAGCTCAAACGCCATAATACCTGGAGCGACACCATTTTTTGGCGAGCCTTCTAATACTGCATAGAAAACATTTTTACTCCAACCAGTTGCGTTAGGTGTCGACATAATGTGATGCACAGATGTAGGTGTCGCAAGAGTGTATTTATGCGAAATGACATGACTGCCTTGCTCAACCCCTACCTCATAGAGCTCTAACGTTCTGCGTGCTCTGTCCAAAATCAAAAACTGCTTTTCACTTACCCAAAATGGATGCCCGGTAGCAAGGCCCCCACCAAAGTCATTGACTGTTAGAGGAGTTTCGTTGCCAACTGTTGCAATCACTTCGTTGGTCTTTGTATCAATGATGCTTGTTACCGCTTTCTTGGTACCCGACACTGCCGCCAGCTTTTTACTTTTGTTATAAGTTACAGAGCGAGGAAAGTGGTTTAGAGGGATCACACCACCTATTTCTAACGTTTGGCTAGAAATTACATCCAAAGATTGCGTGTTTCTGGTAGTCACGTACACTTGTCCGTCGCCAGCTTTGTCGATAGGGTATGGGCTATCCCCTATTGAGTTGATGACTTCTTTGATTTTCATCGATTGAGGCTCAAATGTCAGTACTTGGTTGTTATCTTTATCTGCATAAAACCCGGTGCTGTGCGCCATCGCCACTTGAATGTTCAACGCTGAGAGCATGGAAAGTAGTAGAGTTGTTTTTTTTCCCATTGCGATTTCCTTTCTTATTTAGATTGTTAGAGTAATTGTGGAAGTCATTGTTTAATTCAATAACTTTTCCCTTCAGGGTGTACTGTATATAATTAGCACTACTTATCAACTAATAAGAAAGTACCTTATACACATACAGATAGATAATATTAGATTTTCATCACCTACATCCACTAATTTCCGCAATAAAGGCAATAAAATGAAATTTAATCACGTTGATTATTTAGTTTTATTTATTAATGATTATTTTATTATATCTCATCACAACCTTTTAAAATTACTTAAATACAAAAGTGGCTATAGATATAACCCCACCTTTTCAAGCCAGAATTAGTCAATACAGTATCGAAGCTTTTAGTCTTTACTTACACGACTTTATCACTCGCGATAATAGATATATTACACCTAAGCTTGGGTCCAAAAGCATAGTTAAAGCAACGCTATGTAAATCAGTTGAGCGGGAATCATTACACAAAAATCGGACAGGCACATTTTAAAAACGAGTAACATTACAACCAAACAACGCTACCGTTAGAGCTACCATATAAGCATGCGTTACAGATTTATGTTCTTTACTAGAAATAAACTCACAATTAGGAATATTTTCATACTGATAAACAAGTGAAAATTTAGGTTCGCAGAGAACGAAAACTCAAACCAATACTATCCAACACCTTTATACCAACTCACATCATTTTTAGCAGCATGTGCCTTCAGTTTTGACCGTGCACCTACAAAGTTTGCATAATGCCGACCATAGCTTTTCACCATATCCAGCCATGTTGCTTCTTTTATATTCAATAATACCAAGATATCTGAATCTTCCTTTTCTATATACCCGCTCTGCTTTAAGTAAATGTGTCGCCCAGTCCAATCAACCAGCGAGAAATAACTCAACAAAGAAAATGGCAAGGTGTTCCCTTTATTGCAGCTACCAAATGGCTTTAGCAACTTAGGTTGAGATGGATTTCGCTCTGCTTCTCTATGTTTTTGTGGTGAACTGCCAGCTCTACTTACCTCAAATTGTTTTAATCGCTCTTGAATTGATGTGAAATCACTCTCTTCAAGCTTTTTTGCTATATGCGCTCGTATTGGGTTCAAATCTACATAGGCCATACAGCTTAGTAGAGCAACTTCATCCAAAAGCGCTTGTGATTTATATCGCCCTTCCCAGTACTTGCCCGTACAGTCATCCTCCTTATTTGCTTTCTTTGCAATATATTCATTGAGGTTTTTCATATACCAACTAATGTCATATAGCCTCGCACGCCACTTAGTAATTAATTCAGATACCAGCGATCTCTCTGCTTCGCTGAGCACTTGCTCTTGTAAATATCTATCAATAACTGGGCTGCCTTTGTATAATCGGTACCATCTCGTTATTACTTCATCATCTGACCAATTTATTGCTTCTTTTCTATTCACTTTTACAACCATATGATAGTGATTGCTCATGATGGCATAAGCCGCTATATCTATCGCGAATACGCTACTTAACAATTTCATCCGCTCGACCAACCACCTACGTCTATGGTCAAAGTTTTTGCCGGTATACTTATCCTCCCCACACAAAAAAGCGCGACGTACACATCTCGCTATTAAGTGATAATAAGACGTCGACGATAAATCTATTAAAGCCTTCCTTGCTCTGGTCATTCTTTTTACACCCCGCTTTAAACTGGATAAATAAACAGTAGTAGAAGGGGTCTGTTTACGCAACAAGTTTGTGCCTGTCCAATGTTATTTCATGTTATTTACCTGAGTACCCAAACTTATCCTGCCTCAGCACTATTGGGTGGTAGCCGAGTTTCAGCACATCTAGGTACTTTAAATTTATGCCTGTCCTTTCTTACATTTTCTTGCAATCCCACCATGCGCTATCTGTTATCTTGTTTTTAACGTTTAGTTTGAAAAAAGCACTTAAAAGTTAGGGTTTGCTTTAGGTACTCAACTTCAAAACCCCGAGTTATCTGTTGCACTAGCGCAAATACGAGAAACTCAAAAAATAAAAGTCTCCCGGAGATAAGCTTACTCACAATTTCAATTCCTTATAAAACAGCCTGACCTTACCTAATCAAAGCAAAGGCAGACTGCTCAACATAATAAAATTACTTAGTGATTAGAACGGTATCCAGCCTAAAACCTCCTTTTTTGTCAATTACCTTCAAGACTATTTCTTCTTTTCCATCCTGATTAATATCATAACTGTAAATATCATCCGAAGAACTTGGTAACGAACGTTTAATTCGTTTAGGTCTACGCGATAACCCTCTTCTTTCATCACCAAAATAAACTTTAAGCTCATTGGTATCTGCCCTTATCAATAAATCAGTTAATCCATCACCATTGAAGTCTTCAAAGATAATACCTTTGCCAGCCCCGCTGCTTGATTCGTTCATATTCATCGTTATTTCGAAACTTTTCTTTGCAGCTGCTTTTTTCTCAAACTGATTATCGTTTGTTCCTTTAAAAATACTAATTGTACTATCAAGCGTAACGTCTTTATTTTCCATCGCAGCACTGGCAATTGAGATAATATCCATAAAGCCAATGTCAAAAGAGATCACCGCCAAATCATCCAGCCCATCACCGTCAAAGTCACTGATATTGGCAATGGCACTAGTTTCCTCCAAAGTAAGTTTAATATCTGGGCTGTCTTTGAAAACCAGTCCGTTACTCGTCTGCTCAGAAAAGAAAACCCTATGAATGCTTTCGCTGTTTAAATCCTTCTCTTCATCACCATCAGAGAGACTCTCTATCGTATGAATATCTGGATAACCATCATTGTTAAAATCGCTAAACTTCTCGATTTTCTGTTTACTACTTTCATCAAAAGTAATGAGCGTTTGCTGTTTTTTGCTGGGCCCTTGAGGGGTTGCCAAAAAATACTGCACCTTTTTTGGCTCATAAAACACTAAGTCATCGATGCCATCTCCATTTATGTCAGCCAAAGTAGGAGGTCGAGGCAATGTATGACTAATCGTCAAGTTTTGATCTGACGCATGAGTAACTGTTTTAGCCTTTAGTGGAAGTGTAATGCGCCTAAACTTGCCAGTATCGAGTTGGATATAAATGGTCTGCTCTTCAATGCCGGGGAAATAAAAGTCTGTTAAATCATCACCATTTACGTCTAACGTAAACGTTTGATGTTTGAAATACGAGAAAGTGTCAGGCTGAAACAAAGTCTCAGCTTCTATCAAATTATTTATTTTATTTGCATCAGCGTGGAACACTCCCCGCTCAGTTAACACAAAAGCTTGGCTTCCTTGATGATTTTTAAGTTTACCAACGCTATACATAATTGGCTTATCTGGTACAGCTAACAAAGAGACTTGTTGAGTTTTAAGATCGATTTTTTGTAAATAGGCAGATTCACCATTACCGGCTACAAAAGCTGAGTCTGTATCTGCCATGATAAGTTTGTCATCGGCTTTGTATTGTAAATCGATTGAATCATATGCGTAATTCAAGCTACTGAATAAAACAAAAGGAAGTAATCTTTTCATAGTAGAAGTCCATTAAAATATTTTTTAATTGCCTGAAAGATATAGATATAATTTACTATTACGATTTGGCTAAGCTACTTTTTACGCTTATGCTTAGCTCATGTTTTCGGTTTTTGGCCACTTCCATGCGTGCCAAATTGTCATCAAAGACAACACAACTTCCAGCCCGGTCAGATAAAGATAAAAGCCCCACACGGTTTCTAAATTGATGGATACAAGTAGCACAACAAATAAGCTAGGGATGATGAGATTCAATCTTCGATTGATATTAGGTTTTAGTGTCAAGGTTAGAAAAATCATGACACTTGGTATTGACATTAATAGCGCGACGGCAAAAAACTCAAATTGAATACCTTCCTTTTCTGCACTCACGAGCAATGCCTCGGACATGATACCAGGCACAAACACTTGAATGTAATCACCGTACACATAGCAAAACATCACTGCGACCCAAAGTGCTGAAAGCTTTAGCTTTACGTTTATTTGGTAGTCCTCAAAAGGAATGGAGATGTCCTTTATCGTATTCATATTAACTCCGTTGTTTAAATTAAGCCCTTGGGAAAGGGGTTGTTGACGAAGCTAAACGATATAACTTATAAATAGTTAGGTCGTCCGAGACTATAAGTACGGACACTTATTTATATTTGAATCACTCAAAGAAAAGTAATAAAAGGAACAGAGTTTGGTCGACCCTATCGAAATTATTCTCACTATGATAATTGTTGGGCAAGTTTGTATCAGTGTGCCTATTCTTTTATCAAGAGTGGTGAAGTGTGCGATGAATTTGCCATTGGCGTTGTTTTTAATCGCCAGTGCTGTTTTGGCGTTAAATTCAACGATATCTTCTGTTTTACCTGATTACTATGCTTTGTACACAGCCTTTGCTTTTCCAGTGCTATTTTTACTTTCCCCATCACTATGGTTTTATGTTGAAGGACTTACAGCTGATTCACCTTGGCAATTGCATCATAAGCAGCTTGGCCACTATGTGCTATTAGCGCCAGCCTTACTGATCTCCGTGATGATTATATTTTTACCCAAAGACATTCATAATGCCATTTTCATCCTTGATGAAGAGGTAAATGATCCCTTTGTTAGCACATTACTTCTGGGAATTTTGATCATGATGATACTTTGGCTGATCCAATGTGCTTATACACTATTAAAGATTGTACGCAGATTGAATCAATATCGTAAAAAGTTAAAAGACATTTATTCCAATCATGATAAAAAAGAACTCAACTGGATGAATTGGCTACTTTTTATTTCAGTAAGCGTGTGGCTATCTTCTTTAGTGACAGTATTTTCCTCAAGCTTATTTGACCATGCCTTATTCAATAGTAATACGGAGATGAGCCTGTCTGTTCTATTAATCTGGTGCATAACCCACTTTGGCCTGCAACAAAAGCCTGCGTTCACTGATCTAGACGATGGAGATATCCAAGACATGAGCAAAGAACACGACAACCCTTCCAATGATACGCACTCCCCCACTAAAAAATATCAGCGCTCCGCTTTAGGTCAAACACAATCAGCCCGGATTGCAATAAAAATAAACTCAGCAATGGAGCAAGACAAACTCTATTTAGACTCAAACCTATCCTTACAAAAACTGTCAAAGCACCTTAATATTTCGCCAAACTATATATCACAAACGCTGAATGAAACGTTATCCGTGAGCTTTTTCGATTTTGTTAATCAATGGCGTATTGAGGCTGCCAAACCTAAAATATTGGCCAATAATAGTACCGTGCTCGATATTGCATTGGAGGTGGGGTTTAACGCACGTTCATCCTTTTATAAAGCATTTAAACAAACAACAGGACAAACCCCCAGTGAATTTCGAAAGGGCCACGCAAATAGTTAAGCTTTGAGCAGAACTCAACTGGCTTATTTGAGAACAGACGTCCGTTGAACTCTGCGACCTAATAAGGGCTACTCTTATCAGCCCTATATAAAGCTTAGAAAATTTAGCGTAGACGCGGATATACTTCAGGAATAACGACCTCATTTAGCGATATCATTTGATAGTAAGCCGCTATTTCTTCTTCAGTAAAGTCTCCAAGTTGTATTTCGACAAACATTTCATAGCCATGAGACTTTTGCGTACTGGGCACAGCTCCAAGCTGATAAATGTAATCCAAATAATGGACAGGGTCCACATCAGAGCCCAACAATGCGTCCTCCAGAATGATTGGAGTGATACCCGCTTCAATTAATTTATAAACAGCGTCATACAAGCCAAATTGAGAAACTACGCCAGATATAACAGCTTGAGTCTTACCTGCAGCTTTAATATCAGCAACCACTGGATCAATTTTTTTGTAGCTGACCACATTAGCATTTTTACGATATTTGGATGTATAGGGCTTTCCTTTTTCATTAACATGAAAGTTCGGCATATAGCTAAATAAAAACTCCTGCTCTAAGCCTAAAAATGTAAGTCTCGGCTCTGTCGCTAATTTGTTGTCATGCTCAGCCATCGCGAGGCTAGTGTCATCCATATTAAAATTAATCATCGCGGTTTTATGACGATCGCTTTGGTGAAGCTCATCACGTTCACCCACTGCGTAGCGTGGGCTATAGACCAATTTGTCCTTAGACTCCATTGATTCAATAATTTCACTGGCCGTTGCCAATTTTACGCCCGCTTGTTGTAAACGCTTAAAAGTGGGTCGCTCATAGATTTCGGTTGAAAACGTTGCGTCACTTGCTAAATAGACATCGAAGCCCATTTTCTTGAGCCCTAAAACGGTTTGCATAACACACACATCGGTTTCTGCACCTGCGACTACCACTCGGGAAATACCTGCATCAGACCAAGCTTCCATGGCGGCATGAATGTCAGATTCTAGTGTTGAGTTAAACGTTTGTTTGAAGAAGCTTTGTGTATTTTCATCAAGTGCTTGAGCAATACGCGTTATATAAGCCGAATAATCTAAACCTTGATCGGTGTTGGAGGCTTCGTAAGTAATGGTTGTTGGCATATTTAAATCATTGGCTTTTTGTGCCAGTTGTGCAATTCGGTCGATGCTAGCGTGCAATTGCGGGTCTACATTTTGCGCTGGTATTTGATACTCAGGGTAAAAAACTTTAACCCAGAATATATCGCTGTCCATCACATATTCTTCCTGAGCATCAATAATCAGTAAGCCCGTATTTTGGGCACTCAGATAAACCTGCTCACTCTTTTTGGTTTCTGAAGCAAATTGCAATCTGTCATCGATGTTACAAGCCGACAGTCCAAACGCCAACGAAAGTACTAATAAAGACTTTTTCATAAATCACCTGTTTAATTATCCTTGTTTCAAAGCAAATGAATTGACTGGTTATTTTTTAACCAAAGCGATATTTAAACGTTTTATTAACAAAGTCAATTGAGGATAAATCAAGCATCATACTTGCATCTATTCCTGGCTAATTTAAAAGTGATATATGGGAGTAGTCTGGGGATAATTGTCTGGGACAGGCACATAGTCTTAGTTCCTATAAGAAAAACCGCAAAACTCTTTTAGTGGTGTGGCTTACAATTGATGGCAACATCAACGAAGCTTATTAAACTGAACAGAGACAAAAATGCGCCTGTCCCATATTGTCGCTCCATTAACCTTGAGCAAATACCCGCTTGGAGCCGTATTGCTCTGAAGGTTGTTTAACACGCTCTATTGTGGATACACCAATGTGACGTCCTCAGCGCATACATATCTCCACAACCCTTAACATGAGGCATGTTAAAATAAAGTGCTCTGCCATATCGAGAGTAATTATGGGAAAGCCAAAAAGTGACTGTCCCAAACTAATTTCAACTGGCTTTATAAAACTGGGCAGGACAAAAATGTGCCTGTCCCACGCCAAGACCACTAAATTAAGACTAAAAAGTCCAAGTAGTAGGCCTCAATGATCAACCTAGGTGGCAAAAAAGTTGTTGAAACGCTATCAGGAATGGAAAGGTATCGCAGAAGATGCATTGGCTAATATAGAGAGCAGGAGCAAAAAGCGCAGCCTTTAACTATTTTTATCTATCAGTCAGTACGTAAGTCTTGTAACAATTGACTTAACCATCTGGGTGCAGATTTATGGCTGAGTATATAGACATGCTCAGTGTACTCTAAATTTTCAGAGCATTTTGGTAATTCAAATAACTGCCATTCTCTCACGATGTAATCAGGTAAATATGCCAACGCCAACCCACTTTTAACTAGTTGGCCAAGTACGGCATAATCATTAACCACCCACTTTATATTTCTAGCAATATTTGGTGCCAGCCAACCATCACATCCAACACCTCTTTGCTCTCCGCAAAACGGTGAAGTATCAGGCGCTGCAAAAGAGTAATTGACGAGTTGTTTTAAGCTGGTGCTTGTTTGTTTGCGCAAAGGGTGACTCTGCCCCATTGCAATCTGCATCGTTAGTTTACCTAGCTCTGTTAATTGAATGTCATTTGGCAGATTTTTTACAACTTCACCGGTTACTATTGCTAAGTCCACTTCACCTGCGAGCAGTTTATGTAATGCATTTGATTCATATTGTGTGTCAAAAGTCAGTGTAATGTGCTTATTCGTGTTGGATTGACGTGCTAAAACACTTGCCCACTTGAATTGTAAAATGCTAGGAGCAGCAACAACACAGTTAATCGCTTTACTTCCCTGTTTTAACTGTGCTTTGGTATCTTCAGCTAAATTTGTCAAAGCTACAGCTCTAGGTTGCAACATCGCACCATGTTCATTTAAACGCAATGACTTTCCTACTCGGTCAAACAATTTTACTTGTAGAGAGCTTTCTAATCGTTTTAATGATTTTGATAATGCACTGGGTGATGTATCAAGGAGCTGAGCCGCTTTTTGCAAACTTTGTTGCTGCGCGATAACTAAAAATTTGTGTAAATCTGCTATTTCCATTTTGGAATCTAAAGCCACATTTTAGAAACGATTTAGAATCTAAAATAACATATTCTAGACTAACTCCACACTTTTTAATTTAATAGTTTGCTATGAAAAACACTTTTATTTTTTTACTACTTATCTGCTGTGGCTCTATTCGTGCACATGATCACTCAATAGGCTTACACGGCATGGTTCTATTTGCAATTAATGACCGTATATACGCATCCCACCTCCCGATGCCACAAGGAAAACATGCCGTACAGTTCATTTTTGAAACGCAGCTGCCAAGTCAATACAAAGCGCAACTAATTCCTTTTTTAAAAGCGCATGAGCTCATAACCGTCCGACCTGAAACCTTCTCTTTAAACAAGCTAAGAGCTGGTCAACTTACAAAGTTTTCAGGAGATATCTTTATCGGTCACTTTGAACGCTCTGGCAAAATTAAGCACACAGATATCACATTTAAAGTTCAAAACACGATATTAAATAAGGACATAAACTCGTCTCAACGCAATGGGCAATTTTATACGCTAGGGCTGGGCAACAACACCTGTTTGCTCGTACACAAGATTGGGAGATCACCAAGTTTTGACCAAATAGCAACGGCCAATTGTGACTATCGTGCAGGGAAAATTGCTGAACTAAACAGCTCAATGAACGGACCAGTTAAAAGATTCGAATTGACTGATATTAAAAATACTAACACCCTTTACTTAGAAACCAATGACTTTAAATAAGGACTCACCATGCCCTCACTAGAAATACTCGCGGCCTTTTCTGTCGTTTGCTTTTTACTGAGTATTACTCCAGGCCCCTCAATTTTGTACATAATAGCACGTAGTGTTAGTCAAGGACCAAGCGCAGGTGTATCAGCAGCAAGCGGGATGGCCTTAGGATCTTTTGTATATGTTATTGCGACAGTATTAGGGTTAGCAGCCATTTTTAAATACTCCCCTATTGCTTACACAGGGTTAAAAATTGTTGGGGCTGTGTACTTGGTATATTTGGGCTGGCAGTATTTTAAACCTGCTGAACAATTGACTGGTACTCCCTCACTGAGCAACGCAAATAACTTTACCATCATGAAACAAAGCTTTGTGGTGGAGCTCACAAACCCAAAAACAGCACTGTTCTTTTTAGCCTTCTTACCTCAGTTTGTAAATAACGAAGCAGCACAAGTATCAACACAGCTATTTGTACTCGGGGCAATATATACCTTAATCACCCTATGCTGTGATATTTCGATTGCATTGCTCTCTGGTAAACTTGGGAGTTGGCTTAATAAAAACAATAACCAAAGTCATTGGCAAGACAGGTTAGCAGGCTGTGTAATGTTTATTTTAGCCGGGGTAATAGGCTATGAGACAGTTAAATAAACGCATTAGAAACGGTTGGTCGTTACATGTATTGAAAGCAAACTTAATCAGTTTAATAAAAAAATCAGTCCGTTCTATTTAGCTAATTAGATTATTTCAACACATGAATAACAGTTATAGCATTTTATATAACTCGGAATTTGCAAAAATGGCAGCATACATCAACCAAACCGTATTGCTTTATTTGAAAAATAAAAAGCCGCAAAATAGCGGCTTTTTATATAATTATATTTTATTCGAGAATTATTGAGAGTTCGCGATAATACTCGACACTTTGCTATTGGAACCATATTGCCAACCTGCTGGGTTTTCAGAAACAGCATGACCATGAACATAAATCTGGTCACCTGTTGCTTTAGCAGTTAGAACTATCGACAACATTGCAGCAGCATAATCACCTTCAGGTTTAAACCAAAAGCCTCGACAAACAGAAGAATCAGAGTTGCAAACAGCAAACTTTACAATTCCACCCTCTATTGAATACTTTTTAACTTGACCAGTATAGCCTACCGAAGCGCTCGAAAAAAATGGAATTAAAAGCAAACACAATGCTACTATTCTTAACATCATTAAGTCCCTATAAATAATAGAAAATAAAAAATGCATTGTACAATTAAACCCAACAATAAACAAGTACCCAAGAACAAAACAAAAGAAAATATTTAGAAAAAAATTACAACTTTCCCTGAGAGTAAAGTTATTCAACTAAAATGAAAGCCATTAAAGGTTTATATTTCGCTTTCCTTCCGAGCACAAAGTACTCACCTTACGCTTCAAGGTATACAGTTATTTTCTTAACACATACAAAGCTAGCTTTTCTTCTCTGTGCCGCCATCATAAAAAGCAACCCAAAACTCACCTCCTATTAACGTTCAAACAAGTTATTAAACTTTATCTAAATTAATATGAGTGCCTTTACCCCTCTATTCCCGAAGAGATGCCAGTGCAAGTCAACCTATGCAACGACTATCGGGCCAGCCCAAAAACAAATTTTAAAATGGGTTAATAGTTAATGCCAGTCTGCTAAACTTACAGTACAATGGCCTTGCTAGCCTCTCCTTAAGAAGAGATTAGCAGTCAAAAGTTCTCCCTTTACTCGTCAAGCTGAATGCAGACCAGAGTATTTCTTGTTTAAAGGCAATTATGAAAAAAACATTTGAATTAACTCACCCCAAAATCAAACTAGCAAGGCGTGTAGACGCAGTTAAATATGAAATAAAAAAGTACCTTAAACGGGAGCGCAACAAAACTTTGCCTGAAGGTGCAGATTTTTGGGACTTTGATTGTAAATTTGGTAATACTGAGGCAGAGGCTGAAGCCGTTCATGTATCTCAAATCAATAAACTCATTGATCAAACCCAACAAGAAAACCTAACTTCATTCTATGTTGAAATCCTGGCGAGAGCCGCCCACAGGCAAGCTAAACCGCAATCAGATGACGCCGATTTGAGCGACTAACTACGAAAAAGTGGGTCGGCAACGCTGACCCGGCTTTACCTACGCTCAACCTATTTTATTTCCAAAGTTTCCCAACATTAAGCTGAGCAAAGCGCTTAATTTTAGTGTAATTTTCACTTTTATAGGTCAGTAATGTCGGTAGTCCAATGTTGATCCAATTGATAATCACGCGGGTAAAGTTGCATATTAATATTTAATTTCTCGCAATAGACATTAATATCAAGGTACATGTCCTTCTATTTGTAGATCAGCCAACCATCGATTGTTGCTCTTTGATCTGGCAAATTTTGACAATTCCAAAATAACCCTTTGCTTCTAAGTACAAGCTTGGGGCACTTTTTCATTTTACAAAAGATGAAACACTCCAATAAGCATCATAAGACACCATTAAAAACCTTATTTAGGTTTATTAATAACACTCTTAAAATAAATAGAATGAGTTTATACCATATTTTCTTAGGTTGATACTTCAACACTTATAATGGTGGCTTTTTGCACAGCCTTTATAGGTAGTCTGCTGGTGTCGCCTGGGAGGCCTTAATCTATATATGTGCTCACTATTTACTAATGGTGATGGCTCTCACCGAGATTAGAAATACACTGAATATAACGACAGCACTTGGTTTTTCCTGAATGCGTTAAAATTTATTAACTCCTTTCGACACGTTGATTTTTGATTGGCACAGTAGTCGACCGACATTGGTAAAATTAAGTTGTTTTACGTTACCTATTCGTTTCACTCTATTTATAAATAGGTAACGCATGGCTTATACGAATAATTACTTAATCTAACCATTAGAGAAGGTGTACTTGTATCGTAGTTAGTGCAGTTATAACCATCAGGAAAGCGCAGAGTAACAGGTTTATCTTGTGCATGAGCATACATCAAAACCGACAATTTCATCTCGGTAGCGGGGTGATCATGATTTCCTACCAAGTGCCAATTTGCTCCCTCTAAATTAACCAACACCTTAGTATTCTCAACCTGAACATTAATAACTTTACGGGGTTGACAGTCAACTGCCGCAAACGAATTAATAGAAAACAATGCCATAAAAGAAATTAAAAAACCTTTGAATTTCATTTCACCTCCTAATTAAACAAAATTAACACTCTTATTACCCCTCACATTACAACATATAAAACACAAAAACAACACAATTAAATCACATACATAATAACTTAAATTGTTTTTTTAAAAAATATATTAAAATAAAGTATATGGACACAATATTTATGTCATCTATAAACTTTAATATTTAGAACGCCACTTATAAAATGCACTTTGACCAACGCCATGTTTACGACATATTTCCGTTACAGGCACTCCAGATTCAGCTTCTTTGATCATGCCCACGATATGTGTTTCAGTGAACTTACTTTTCCGCATCTTAAATTTTCCTTCTTATATTGAAAGAAATTCTACTTATGAACTGTTTCAGTTTATTACAAGATAGATGCGACCATCTAGGTCAAATAGACGTGACCAAAAAATCGGCGAAACGCGACCAGAAACAGAAAAGCCCCAGCAAATGCTGGGGCTTAGGATTGGGTGTCATCTATATTACTATCTTACATAAATAGAATGCCCATATACATCATGTTAATTTATTAACAATCATTTATAATTCTCTAGACATGCTCTGTATATCGAAGCTATTATCAAAATTGAAGACAAAGCAAAAATAGCTTCTACTCCCCAACCAAAGTCAGTTCTCTCATAGCTTGTTGAGTGAATGCCCAGAGTGCTTACACCTAATATAAACATCCTGCTATGAAAAAGTTGCCTTAATACCTTTAAAACCACTTTGATACCTCATTACTGTTCTACTCATTACAACTCCGCTTGAGTTCACAAAAGATTGTAACACTAACCATGACACCCATTTATATTTATACCATAACCATACTTCAGTGAGTGTTAAAACAGAAACACTCGAATCCACAACCCCATATTTACTTTTTTACGTAGGAAATTTTCTCGAATTTATGCTTGTGGCAGGATTTCAGGCATGAGTAGCCTAGTAACTTTTAATTGGTTATGGTTAAAGTGGGTGTTTTAATTCGTATTACAAGCTAAGCAAGCAGTTCACTACACTTAGCCAAGTTGGCTCGTCGCTTTAATTTTAAGTGTTCACAGTATTTCTGTTTTGCATCTGGCCTGCCCACCGAGCCTTTAAACACTTTGGTAAATTGGGTGGTGAGTTTTAACCAATTCTCTGGGTGGATATTGAGCCTGGCTAAAATGGGTTGAGAATCCTTAATAAATCCGCGTTTGTCTTCTCGAATACACCGACCTGTTAAATCTACAAGCTCCAAATAATATTTAAATTCAAACGGTAGGCCTTTGGGCATGTGCTTTCGTGGGTTTCCTGCAAAACGCATTAGTGATTTGGGCTGCTTACCCACCTTGGCTGTTTCAACACGCTTTTTAATACTGGTGTGGTCTGGACTCTTCAGGGGTTTCTGCCATGTTTGCTCTGACTGGGTTTAAATCAACATATGCTAAGTACGTTAACTTTTTCTCCGCGCAACCATTAGCAATAGGTTAACAACAAAAAGAAAAAAACCCAACGCTCCTATAAAAAACTGGAACCCCGGTTTTTCAAAAAAATACTCTGCAATAGAAAAGCTCGCAAATAGAGCAAAAAACTGTAAGGGGTATAGATAATTAAAGCGTTTTCTTTTCCATAATATTTTAATAAAAAAATGTGTACTAGTTAAAACTATAGCGATCAAAACCATAAAAAATTCGTACATATTAATTCCCATCACTCAATCTAGCTATATTCTCTAAGCTTTGTTTTATCGAGTACAAATCATTAACCATTAACGGCGCACTCATTGTTCCATATATTGACACAGATTCTAATGAATTAGCAGGTGAATGGTAATAAATAGGCGTGACCAAAAAATCGACGAAACGCGACCAAACATGAAAACACCCCAGCAAGTGTGCTGGGGCTTTAGATTAGGGTTCTTTTAAAATCATTTATTCCATGTTTATTTTCCTCAAATTGAACCCGGAAAGTAAAGCCTAAAAATTTCCTGCTGAAAATCAATTGCATACGACAATTAATTCACCATTCCCTTCTTTCAACATATAAACCCCTTCGTATGGACAATTAGGTATCTCACTTAAATACTTCGGGACTAATTCTTCTATAGCATCAACGTTTTTTCCATTTTCTTTAAAATAGACTTTCATCGCACTATTGACTATTTCAATATCATAATTAAATTTATCTTCTTTCAGCGTCTCTTTGGAGTCATTTACTAAAAACTTTGCAGTAAATAATGCTAAGAAAAATAGAATAGTCATTATAATCTTCAACTCATCTATCTCCTTTAAACTCGTAAACGGGTTTTGAGTAATCTTTCAGGTTTGGTAAATAACACTAAAAATGACACCCATATATATTTATACCATAACCATACTTTGGTGAGTTTCAAAACAGAAACAAACGGTTCAGCAACCCCACATTTACTTTTTTACGCAGGAAATTTTCTCGAATTTACGCTTCTGGCAGGATTTCAGACATGGCTATCCACGTAACTTCAAAAAAGCTACGTTGAAGTTGAAGTGTTATTGCATATAAAGTCTAGGCTAGTAATTCACTACACTGAGCAAGTTGGCTCGTCGCTTTAATTTTAAGTGTTCACAGTATTTTTGTTTTGCACTTGGCCTGCCTGCAAAGAACTTGTGTCTGTCCCATTTGGTTTCTTTTAATTTGCATTGTTATGTGGCTAGCTCAAAGTCATAACTGGTAACTAACTTATCAAGGAAAGTGCTTATCCCATTACTCGAATCACTGACAATATCTATATCACCAGTATCAGCACAGTATTGCAGTGTTACCTCAGTGTCACCGTAATTATAAACTTCAGTAAACTCTGTAAACGGTAATAATTTGGAACTGGTTTTATGCGATGCAATCTCGTTAGCAACACTTTTCAGACTCTCAAATGCCACCCAGCCATCGTAATCATTATTTTTATCTTCAATGATTACAGCTAGCAACCGACCATCTGTTTCGTACTTCCGAATGTTGATTTTCAAAATAGTCACAAAAATAAATAGGACAGACTCTTTTCTTTATTCCGTTGGCTAAGCTCTTTTTTTCAATAAAAGTGACTGCTTGTCACCCAATACTGAATCGAACATACGTATGGCTTCGGCTTGATGCGAGCCACACAGTTTAGCATCAAAATGTTTTAGCCAATACATTGCCGTGCTCGCCATCATATGATTTGCAAAGGCACTGCCTGGACACTTTGAGTTTCCTACACCATATACAAATAGCGACGGGCGCTTGTTACTTTTTGTATGACCAAAGGCCTTGCAAAAACGTGATGGGTCAAATTTGTTTGGATCACTAAAAGTCTTCTCGTCTTGGTGGTGTATTTGCGAAATAAAACCCAACCAATGTCCCTTAGGCACGACAAATTTTTTTCCATCAGTTCCTTGAATCTTGATATTAGATTCTACCAACCTGTAAATGGGTTTATTTCCACGCAATCTAAGCACTTCTTTGATAAGGGGCAACATATCAAAACTGGGGTTCGCTCTAATTTCATTAACATAGGAGGGGTGCTGGACAAGTGTTCGATAAAACGATTGCATCGAAGGCAATATATTCGACAGCGAACCCCATAAAAAATATAGCAATACCTTTGCCTTGTCCTCTTGATTTATCATTGGGCTGCTAAACAACCCTATATTTAACGATTGTATAAGTGGAGTTTGCGCTTCAGCAAGGACTTGTTCAAACAGTAAAAGCAGCTTTTCTTTGGCGCAGCTTGCGTCATTTGCAGCTTGCTTACAATCAGAAACGGTCGGTGACAAACTTTCACTAAAGCTAAAATATTCAGCAATAGCTTGGTCGCTCGCTAAAGGTTTACCAAAAAGTGAATATAGGCTTGCCTTTATCATGGTTTTAAGTTGCAGTTCGGCCAACTCAACTTCACAATAATTATGTGTATTTAAATAGCGCTCAGCAAATTTCTGACATTCAAAATTGAGTCTTTCATCATAACGTGCTTTTGTGATTGCTAACTTTTGCCCTTTTAGTGCGAGTACAAAGTCTCGATTCATTTGTGCAATTTGTTGCTCATCGCAAAATACATTGTCAATTTCAAATTGACTCCTTACCTCCACAAGCTCAGGGTTAATATTCATCTTATTTTTTGCCACGACGTCACTGAACAGATCTGGTTCCTGAACTAATGTGATTTTCGGCCCACCAAAAATAGACAATGTGAATATGTTTCCAAACTGAGCCACGCACGATTTAATATAATCAACCAAATTTAGGCCATTCATTTGGCTTACGTCGGTCAATGCAACATGCACTGGTTGCTCAAAACTATTTTGATTTTGTTCAAGTAGATTCACAGCTAACTCCATTACTTATATCAAGTTTTTTGGAGCACTAAGCAACAAAGCTTTTTTCAGCTACAACAAAAATTTGTGCCGAAGCATTGGTTAAAGCTGAGCCTGCCCAGTCGCCGTGCCATTCCAAAGGTACTAAGCCACACATTTCGAGCATGTGAGTTAGTTCAGAGGCATTATAGAGACGCACCTTAAACTCATAGCTATATTCTTCGCCTTTTATATTAAGCACACGATTGGTTGTTAATATTTTACTTTGTGGATCGTATTGCGTATCCAAGCCTTTAAATTGACGCGCAATACCATTTTCACTGCCCTTTACTGCCGCTGACTCACCGTTGAGAACATTTAACAACAGACGTCCACCGGGCTTAAGTGCGGATGACATTTCTTGCATCACCTGCAAGTTAGTTTTATCGTCAAAGTAGCCAAACGAACTAAAAACGTTAAATATTCTGTCGTACTTTTCTTTAAACCTGAGATCACGCATATCTCCTTGCATAAAATTGACAGAAAGACCGGCTTCTTTTGCAAACTGTTGGGCTCGTTCAATAAATAAAGCATTGTAGTCTAATGCATCAATTTCAAACCCTTGCTCAGCCAATAACTTTGCATGACGCCCAGTACCACAGGGAATATCAAGTATTTTCATACCCTTTTCTAATGCAAGAAAGCTCTGAATTTGCTTCGCTTGTTGCTGGTTTAGCATTAGGTCAAAAGAGGCACTTTCTAAATGGCCTGTAATTAAGGGATTAAAAGCACGCTCGTAATCAAAAAGAAATTCAGACAAATTCTACTACCTCTTACAATTATCATTGCAACCAGCAATAGGCTGTACCAATGTGGCACAGCCTCATTCAATTTATTTGTTTTTTGGGCCAACACCAGGCTTTCTATCAACAAGACAAATAACGCATCCACAGAATCTTGCGCCCTTGTTACGCTCTAGGTTTTTGTTTACAAGTGAATTGATGATTTTTGATTTATTCATGATCTCTCCAAAAAATGGTTGATTAGTATTTTCTAAGGTTTTTAATGTTTTGCTCAGAGTAGGTTTCTGGATATTCTTGATACCACTTGAGCAAAGTGTTTTCGCCCAAAGCATCATAAACGTACGAGTATTGAGCCTCTAACTCAGCCTTACGCTCGCTTAAAAATACACTTTGGGCGTTATCATAGTCACTTTTCATTTGCTCTTTTTCGCGTAATGTTGTCGGACTATGATGTAAAAACTCACCAAAAAATTGAAGACAAAAAGCCTCATAATCTCGAGTAAACAGAATAAAGGTGTGCCACATTTCATCGATGATTAAAATTTCCTTATGCACATAGATTTCTGGGCCTGACTCATTTGAAGCTTGGTGCATTAACCACAGTAACTTTTTCATCTCTTCGAAAATGGCAGCGGACTCATCTCTGGACACATCGAACGATTCAGTAAATTTGTCAATAACATTGTCATTTTGATATGACATTACGTTTGAATATCGTTGTCGCTTCTCGATCGATTGAGGGAGGTTGTATAGATTATCCATGTTGTTCTGTTGTATATCCTTTCGTCTTTACGGGACTACTCTATCATTCAAGGAGCGCGGTCACAACTGGAAAAAAATGACAGTTGTGAGAAGTAATTAGGCAAAGGCTGGCTTAATAGGTATTTGAGCACTCATGTACAAAAACAGCGCAGAAAAAATAGGACAGGCACTTTTCTTTCTTTTCTTTTTTAAAGTTAGAATTAAATTGTAGAAATGTATTTCCAGCCTAAGGGTTTCTGAGCCGCGGGATTAAAATCCGCCTTATGGTAGAAATAAATATAATTTAGGAATATATTCATTTTATTAAACAAGAAGAGTCTAGATTGATAAGCAAGGATAAAATTACTTTTTACT
>NZ_JASJUT010000006.1:215959-307224 GCF_030135505.1 Pseudoalteromonas obscura | reverse complement strand
AAGCAGTCTGTTGAAACCTATAATCAGAAAAGGCCACACACAGCCTTAAAGTACAAAACGCCCGATGAAATTCATCGAGCGTTTTGACATAAAAAGTGTCAACCCATACTAGGATGGGTCAGAGCAAACCAAATTCTTATTTATTGGCAGTAAAATTGTTAAGTGTGTACGGGGTTAATTTACTAGGCCTGGAATGTGTATGCAGTGACGAAGCTTTAATGGGAGTCGATGTACTTATCAGCATTTTCTAGGCGATATTCTAGTTAGTACCTGTTTGTTTTATATGCGTTTTAGCCCATTTTACAACTTCTTACGCTCTTCTACATTACATTGTGTGTATGATGACTTAAACTAGTTGTTCAGATTGCAAAATAGTTAGGAACTAATGCGCCGTTATTTGTTATATGCCGTGATAAGCTTTTGCCTGTTGCTAGCCACGCTTTTTATATTCCGAACGCCACTCAGCATTGCGGCTGCAAATCATTTTCTCACTCAAGAGCAAGGCCGAATGAGTTGTTTGGCGTGGTCTCCTGTTGGTTTCACTGAAATTCACATTAGCAAGGTTTGCTTTTCTAATGAACAAGCGGATGTATTCGGGGAAAATATAACGGTTTCGACTAAATCGGTTGAAATAGCGCATTTGAAGGTTAAGCATAAGCCGATTGTATCGGGCTCTACCCCGGCAGTAATGACGCCGCTTTCATTGCCATTAATAGCAGATAGACCACTTATCTCGATAAAAAAGCTGCATTTAGAGTCCCCTGTATTACGCCAACCCCTGTCTGTGTCAGTTCATGAAGCGGAACTTGATAGCTTCACACTGAATGGGGATATATTGGCGCAGGTCTTAGTTTATAACGATAAAGTGACTTTGAATGCTGATCTGCAAAGCCACGGGATCACCCCTTATCTGCCGTCTCAAATAAAGACATTATCGGGGCGATTATCTTCAACATTTGACGGTATTCAAGCTGTTGCATCGGTGAGCTTAGATGCGAATATCTTAGATCGTACCCTAGATGGATGTGAGATCACTGCAAAGGTTGCAGGAGAGCTGATTAGTAGTTGGGATTTAAACGCGCAAAGTGGCGATGCGGATCTATCATCACTAGATATTAAACTTGATGGCAGTGCCTGTGAAAAGCTAAGTCAGCATCTGCGGGGGGCGTATAAAGATATGTTAAGTGCAAGCTGGCGTGTTGTGCTGCCCAAGCCGCTCAATATATCTTCCAATAGTGCTGAAATACCAGCGCTAACTCTTGAAGATAACAATGGCGCAACAGCCATAAATTTGAAAAATTTATCACTTGATGTGGGTGAGCAAGTTGTGCAAACAGATATTCAGCTAAGCCATCACAATCCACAGCTTGGCTGGCTTGAACTTCAGTCAAAATTGGGAATACGAAATAAAACTTTATCTCTTGAGGGGGATTGGTTACTCAGCAGCGAAGAGGTACGGTTACCCCAAGACTTGAAGTTTCAAGATTTTGTTAGCCAAGGTGATTACGTGCTAAAAGGCGAGGTTGGGCAAACTGTCAGTCTTGATTTAGCAACGCAATCGTCGATGGGTAAGATAGCTAACTCACAGGCTCAACTGGACAATACAGAGCTGAACTTAACAACTCATGTCAATGTTGACATGAAACAGTTGGCAGATGGCATTCTACAAGCACTGCAAGTAGATGTATTTAAAACACAATTTAGTGCCGAGCGATATCAGGTTCAGGATGTATCAGGTAAGCATGTTTTGCTAAACAGTGCAGTGAGTTTTGATGAAGATAAGCAATTCACAGGTCAGCTTGAGTTTCAGGTTGGTTCTTTTAAAAAAGCAGAGGTAAGAGGCAAAGATGTCACTCATACCCTAACATTGAATGGTGAATTTAAAGATAATAAAGTGAACGCAGAGGTGGATGGAGAGACGCACCTTGGCTTAGTTGCGACGCCTCAGCTTTCTTTTAGGCAGGTTGTTTTAACATCGGCCGGTTTATTAGCAGAGCAGACCTCTCTTGAGCATGTGTTACACCTAGATGATTTTGAAATGCTGGTTAAGCAACAAGTTGATCAACAGTTACATCATTTGACCGTGATGGTTCCCGAACAGAGCTTTCTGACACTGAAGCCGATACTGACGCAGTTTGAGCCAAAGCTGCAGCTTAGCGAAGGCACGATCTCCGCGACGTTGCAAGGTGATGTAAACGAACAATCGTTTACGTTTAATGCTGCCCTTGAAGAAGGGGGGATCTTATATGACTCACACTACTTAAGCGGTTTAAACATACCTGTTGCGGGGAAAATTAATGCAGGTAAGATCGCTTTCGAAGATTCCCAAATAGATATTAGAGAAGTCCGCTCAGGTGCTGTGTTAGAAAATTTCAAAGCGATTTTGTCTTCCTCTGAAGGGGATCCGATGCTGAGTAATATCAGCGCGAATATCTTTGATGGCCAACTTTTTACAAAGCAGATTAAGCTTACCAACCAAGATCAGAGCTTTTTAGTAGAGGCCAATAATTGGGACCTTGCTGTGATAGCAAATGCAGCTAAAAACGCTGGTGTAGAGCTTAGTGGTCGAGTGCACGGCCAGCTTCCAGTTGCGGTAGTAGGCGGGCTATTCGAAATTAACGGTGGCAAGCTCAATAATATTGATATCGGGTTATTGAGTATTGAAAATAATGAGTCTGTCGAAGCGCTGAAAGCACAACAACCGAGTCTGGAAACGGCATTTGGTATGTTGGAAAGGCTCAATATTGAAAAGTTATCAAGTGACGTAAATATGTCATCAGATGGGTGGTTAGACCTAGCTGTGCAAATTACGGGTGTCAATGAACAGCAGGCTGAACCTCAGCCAATTAACTTTAATTACACGCATAAAGAGAATATTTTTCAGTTGTTTAGAGCATTGCGCCTAAGCGATGAGATCACCAATGAAGTTGAAAAAGCATTAAACTAACAGGAGCAAGAAGGCATGAAATGGATGCTAACTTTGATGCTGGTTTTAGTCACTTCAGCTTGTACTCATAAAGTACAAGTTGAGACCAAAGAACCTATCACCATCAATTTAAATGTAAAAGTTGACCACGAAATCCGTGTGAAAGTAGACAAAGAGCTAGACGATTTGTTTAGTGATGACAGTGAATTATTCTAAGGAGCGAGAACATGAAAGCAAAAATTATTTTGACCACAATCGCAGCGGCATGTATGAGCTTTTCTGTGATGGCTTTATCAATCAATGAAGCCAAATCACAAGGTATGGTTGGTGAAAACGCAGCTGGGTATTTAGGTGTCATTAAAGGCTCAGGAGATGTGAAAAAACTCGTTGCGGATATCAACAAAAAGCGCAAAGCCAAATACCAGCAATTGGCCAAGAAAAATGGCATCAGTTTATCGCAAGTAGAAAAGCTTGCTGCGGAAAAAACCTATAAAAAAACGTCTGCAGGTCACTTTATTCAAGTGAATGGAAAGTGGGTTAAAAAGTAAATATATCTGTTGGCTTGCTGCGTTAAGTTGCGCTGCAAGCCCGCAATGAAATGGCTATTTATGATGCGTGCAGCTGGCGAGTAGCTGTTGCCAAAAAGCTTCACCTTTTCGCCTTGCTAGGCGAATGTTATTGTCTGGGATAGATTCTGGGTCATCATATTCTTCCAGAGCTGCTGCCATGCTACTTTCTCTGATCAGATGGAGGGTAGGGAAGGGGGCGCGATTGGTGTAATTGGCTGGATCCGCCTCATCACTGTCTGCAAAAACGTAGTCGGGGTGGAAGGTCGCAATTTGATATGTTCCTTCAAAACCTTGTGCGCTAAGCATAACATTTGCTAAATCGACTAAATCTAGAAAATCCCCGAAATCAACGAAGCCTTCTGAAAAGCTCATTAAAGTGGTTTCTCGTTTTGGATTCTGATTCAACTCAAAGCACTGTTCTAGCATGTCCATGACTGCGTCATCGTGACTGATAGCACTACTGATGTGGTAGTAGATAGCGTTTTGCTCTACTTCTTTTCTGGCAAATGGGCAAAAGTTATATTTTACAATGACCTTACTGACCCAGCTCTTCATCGTATTGATGATATGTTCACTCATTTACTGCTCCAACAGTGAATCGATAATATTGAGCGTGCGATTAATCGCGCCTTGATTTTTTGCCAAGCAGGCATGCGCATTTTGTCCCAGCTTGTGAGCGGTATTTGAACTGCTTAAGAGCGTATTCAATTGCGCAGTTAGTTCGGCTTTATCCAAGCATATTATAGCTCCGTGCATTGCCCTCAGTTGCGGGTATATATGAGAAAAGTTGTAAGTACTTGGTCCACTTAATACACCCACTGAACTTGCAGCGGCCTCCAGTGGGTTGTGTCCCCCTCGTTCGATCAAGCTACCGCCTACAAAGGCAATGTCCGCGCAGCCATATAAAAATTTAAGCTCGCCTAAGGTATCCGCTAATAGTACTTCGCTGTTATTTTCAAATGATAAACTGCGACGGCTGAACTTTAGGTTAGCGTCACGCAATAAGTTTGCAACCGAGTCAAATTGTTCGGGATGACGCGGAGCTATGATCAACAGCAATGAAGGTATTGTGGTCAATAAACTTTGATGTACTGCGATAATTTGCTCATGCTCACCTGGGTGAGTTGACCCCGCTATCCATATCGGCCGATCGCCAAGCTGAGATTTGATGTCACTCAATTTGGATATATCATTTTCGCTAAGGGTGACATCAAACTTAATTGACCCAGTTGTAATCACTCTACTTTCTTCCAGCCCCAATGCAATGAACCGGCTTGCATCCTCTTCATTGTGACTAGCGAGTATTTTAATATTCTTCATGATATTACGGCTTATTGCCGAGAATTTTTGATAGCCGCGAAACGATTTCTCAGACAAACGGGCATTGACCACGGCAACGGGACAGCAATGCTGATTGGCGTAATGAAAGAGGTTTGGCCATAGCTCAGTTTCTAATACGACGACTAGCTTAGGTTTTAAACGTTTGATAAATCGACGAGTTGAAAACGCAAAATCTATTGGCAGGTAACAAGTATATACTGAACCCTTAAATTGCTTTAGTACTTCCGCTCGGCCAGTTGGTGTGTTGCATGTGATCACTAGCGGATGTGATGGGTAGCGAGTTTGCATTTTTTTTATTAAAGGGGCGGCTGCGAGTACCTCACCCACAGATGCACAATGGACAACAATAGCCCCCTCGGGAATGTTGGTATCTACCTGTCCAAACCTTTCGCTAAAATGGCGTCTATAGCCGGGGTTTTTCTTCCCTCTGATCTGATACAAGTAAATCGAAATGAGTGGCGCAAGCAGCAGCAGCATGGTGGAGTATATAAATCGAGTCATGGCATCAGGGTACAAATAAAAGGGCAGTTTAACGCGTTTGTGATTGGATGAAAATTACTATAACAATTTTACACATATCTGGGCGTGCTCAAAAGCCCTTAATTTGCTAGTATGCTCGCCCCTGTTTGTATTTGAAAGAAATAAAATGTTGTCAATTTATAAAAAGTTGTTGTCTGCTGTTACTTTGATACTGTTTTTAAGCTCTTCTTTGGTGTACGCGATGCCGACCGCTTTTCTTCCTATCGGCAAAGATAAAATCTTAGAGTATCAAGTAGATAAAATGTTTGCATTAACGGCAGTAACACCGATGAGCAAACCTTATCGCATTACTGAGATTAATAAGCACATAGTCAAACTTGGCAACATAGACCCAGCTTTACAAGCCAGTATTCGAGCGCGTATTGCACCGTATTTGCAACAAGATGCCATCACGCGTCGAGGTATAAAATTACGTGTAGATTCCGGAGAAGAGCAAAAGCTTGCGAATGATCGTGGAAATTACTCGGGTGAATATGCAGAGCTGTCTTTGGGGGGGATCTATCGAGGCAGCAAAAACTCATTGGTGCAATTGGGCGCAGAATATCGAGTAGAGTCTGGTAAATTGGTGCCATATAATACCTTCTACGCACTAGGCGGAGAAAATTTGCAATTAAATTTAGGTTATAAAGAGCACTGGTTTTCTCCATTTAAGCACTCCGCAACTATTTATTCTACCAATGCGAAAGCACCTTTATCCGCTTCTTTGGGACTAAATTCACCTCTAAAAAACTGGTGGAACTTCGATTTTGAAGTTTTTTATTCGGAGCTAGAGCATGTTGAAGATGGCATTATGTACCAGAATACATTACATGATGGCACTCCGCGTCTCGCGGGTACACAACTCAACTTTGAACCATTGCAGAATTGGAAAATTGGTATTAACCGTATTATGCAATTTGGTGGTGGCCCGAGAAAGGTTGATTTCAAAGATGTAGTTAAAGCCTATTTTGATCCTGCTGGAAATGATAACAGCGGTAAAACAGGTAGCCAAGACGCAGAGCTTGGAGATCAATGGGCAAGTGTGACGACCGTATTCAAAACTAACTGGTGGACAACCGCTGAGTGGTATCTAGAGCATGGTGGTGAGGATACTCGAGAACATAAGAATTACTTGTTTGGTAACAATGTCACGAGCTTTGGTGTTCATCTTCCGAATGTAACCAAAGATATAGCCATCAGGTTTGAACATACTAACCTGCATAGCTTGTGGTATGTAAATAAAATCTATGCAAAAACAGGTAATAGTATCGATAACTTTGTTATCGGGCACTTTGCGGCAAACAATAGAACATTTAATGATGGCGTACCCACTACCAATAACGTACTTGAGGTAACTTATACAGAGAGCTTAGACTCTATGTGGAACGTGAAGCTGACGAGTGTGAAAAACAAAAGCGGTTACGCGAATGAGTTAGGTGGTGTGAGTGATACCTATGAGGATATGCACGAAATCAAACTGTCAAACTCGAGAAAAATAGATGGTTATCAATTGGAAACAAGCCTGACTGTTGGAAAAGATGTATACGGAGAAAACTACACTTGGCTTTCAGTCAATGTATACTGGTAAGACACGGGTAAGTATTAAGAATTAGCACAATATTTGGGCTTGTAAAAAATTTAAGGTTCACTATGTCAGTCAATGAACAGATTGCGAATAGCTATTTAGATAGCTTGGAGCGCCATATGGCGTTATTTGCTAATATGGCAAATTACCATAAAGAATCAATTGAGCTTTTAAAAGCGTGTCAAAAAACGCTCGCCGCTGGTGGCAAGGTTATTTGGTTTGGTAACGGTGGAAGCGCGGCAGATGCGCAGCATTTAGCTGCTGAATTTGTAGTTCGCTATAAATTAGAGCGTGGACCTTTGGCCTCAATCGCGTTAACAACAGATACGTCAATTTTAACCGCACATAGCAATGACTATCACTTCAACACCGTTTTTGAAAGGCAAGTTCAGGCTTTGTGCAAACCGGAAGATTTGGTGATAGGACTGACGACTTCAGGCACCAGTGAAAATATTAATTTAGCACTAGCTGCTGCAAATGAAATAGGTGCCTATACGGTGGCGTTGACAGGTAGAAAAGGTGGTGATGTAAAAGACATCGCTACATTACCAATCATCATCGATTTTGATGAAACCGCGCGTATTCAAGAAGCCCACATGTTTATCGGCCACTGGCTATGTGAAGCGGTCGACTTGCTAATTGCGGAGCAAAGCCTATGAAACTAGCTGCTTTACAAAACCTGCACAACGCCAGCATTCTCGTTGTGGGTGATGTGATGCTCGATCGCTACTGGCATGGTGATACTGGCAGGATCTCTCCTGAAGCACCAGTTCCAGTTGTAAAGGTAAGTAGCCTAGAAGATAAAGCTGGTGGGGCAGCCAATGTAGCGAAGAATATTGCGCATCTAGATGGCAAAGTGGGATTGTTGGGCCTAATTGGTCAAGATGATAACGGACACAAACTGCGCACTATTTTAGAAAATGACAACATTGAATCTCAGCTCGTAGCTGTAGAGACTTTGCCAACTATCGCTAAAATGCGAGTGATCAGTCGTCATCAGCAGGTCGTCAGACTAGATATGGAAGAGCAGTTTCAGCCAGAGCATAGTGCTTTACTGGTAGCACAGTTAAAGCAAGTCATTGATAGCTATGACTTTGTACTCTTTTCTGATTACAATAAAGGCGCACTTGCAAATATCCAAGAGATGATTGAGATTGCTAAACGAGCAGGTAAAACAGTGTTAGTTGATCCTAAACTCAGTGATCTGTCAGTTTACCGAGGTGCCGATTTTATCACCCCTAACTTGAATGAATTTAAGTTAGCTGGTGGTGATGCTAGCTCTGAAAGGACATTAACGGAGAGTGCCAGAAAGCTGATTGCTGAAGCTGGCATAGGCGCTATGCTGCTAACACGTTCTGAGCAGGGGATGTCGCTCATTTCTGAAAATGAAAAACATGATTTTGCTGCGCAAGTTTTAGAGGTGAGTGATGTCACTGGCGCTGGCGATACAGTGATTGCGACCTTGACGACAATGTTAGGCGCAGGATTGAATGCCAAAGACGCAGTGGAGATGGCAAATTTAGCTGCGGGTATCGTCGTCGGCAAACTTGGCGCTGCAACTGTTTCACCTGAAGAGTTGAGTGCAAAACTAAGTCAGTACCTCAGAGAAACAGGTGAGCATTATCAAGCGCCTTTCGAAGACGTATTGCAGCACATTTCTTTTGCTAAGCAAAATGGTGAAAAAATCGTGTTTACCAATGGGTGTTTTGATATTTTACATGCAGGGCATGTTCGCTATTTGGCACAAGCAAAAGCGATGGGAGACAAGCTTGTCGTTGGGCTGAATAATGATGAATCAATATCACGTCTAAAAGGTCCTGAGAGGCCGATCAACCCACTGAACGAACGCGCTATGGTTATTTCTGCTCTGGCTTCTGTTGATTGGGTGATCCCATTTGGCAAAGAAGAAGAAGGCGATACGCCAGCTAATTTAATCGCAACAATTAGCCCAGACATCTTAGTAAAAGGTGGCGATTATAAAGTCGAGGAAATTGCCGGTGCTGAGCATGTTTTAGCACAAGGGGGCCAGGTTGAGGTCCTGTCTTTTTTGGATGGTTGCTCAACCTCGAATGTAATTAAAAAAGCACAACTAAGTAAAAGTTAACTGTTTAGATGTGCTTTATAGGCGTTGTGTAATGTTTGCCAATGTCTTTTTTCAAAAAAGAAAGCTGGCCATTTGCTGGCTTCTTTTTTAAAAGACCGCTCAAGCCTGTCTATGTTCGCCTGTTGCCAAGTTGTTTCTTGCTCACGAATATCACCTTTATCAAAATCAATTAGATGCACGACCCCTTGTTTGTCAAAAAGGACGTTGTTGATGTTGAGATCATCGTGATAAACACCGTTGTTGTGGAATTCAGCTATGGTGCGTCCAATAGCTTGTAATTCGACATTATCTGCCACGCGTTGTCGAAGGACTTCGCATAGACTTTTGGCACCTGAAATGGCCTCCGTTAAAATGTCAGCTCGATAAATACCAAAGTGTGTTTCCACATATGCAGCTATGGGGGCTGGTACAGGTAGATTTAACGTTTTGAGTTCAGTGAGTAATTTAAACTCTTTATATACGCGAGTGTGAGTCAGTCCTACAAACAGATATTGATCGCTCAGCACCCTGCCAATTAATCCGCCTCGCCAGTAGTGCTTGAGAACGCCAATTTGGTTTTCTTGATATTCGATAAACCATGCCGGTGCACGGCCTTGTTTGCTTGTAATAATGGCTTCTTTTTGACGCCAATATTCCACCCTAAACCAATTATGTGTAATCTTCATTGCACAGTCTTGAGGCTGTAAAATGTAGCTGTTATTGGTGTGTTCTATTTTAAGCATAATCGGCTTGCACTGAAATAAAGTGAGGCAAGTTTAACGACTTTTTCTCTTGAGTGAAATGCACAAGTGTTGCAAATCGAAGTGATTAATTTAAGATCGTGCGTTCATAAACAGATTAGGTGGGACTGAGTGTCTAAATCAATTGCTTCTATTTGTATACTAAGGTTATCGGCCATTGGCGATGTATGTCATGCAGTGGCGGCTGTTCAAGCTATTCAACGTGCACATCCACAAGCCAAGATCACTTGGGTGATTGGTAAAGTAGAGGCTATGTTACTGGCTGACTTACCCGGTGTTGAGTTTGTGGTGTTTGATAAAAAACGCGGCAAAGCCGCATTTAAAGATCTCAAAGCGCAATTTAAAGGTACTAAGTTTGACGTGTTGCTACATATGCAAGTGGCTTTTCGTGCCAATTTAGCGGCCTTGTTTATTCCTGCCAAAGTCAAAATCGGCTTTGATAATGCGCGTGCTAAAGAGCTACATTCGCTGTTTGTTAATCAGCGAATAGCGAAACAAACGGAGCCTCATGTTCTCGAAGGTTTCCAGCAATTTGCACAAGCCATTGGTGCCAAACAGGAAAGTCCATGTTGGGAAATGCCTTATACAGAAGAAGATGAGAAGCAAGCCGAAGTTCTTTTAAGCGGTTTGAAGCGCATTTTGGTTATTTCCCCTGCGGCAAGTAAAAAAGAACGTAATTGGTTGCCTGAGCGCTATGCCGCATTGGCAGACTACGCGGCAGAGCAAGGCTTTGATATTGTGCTCACCGGCGGCCCTACTGAGCTTGAACGTAATTTGAGCAGTTCAATTGTAGAGCATGCTAACTGTAAAATTTTGAACTTAGTTGGGCAAACGCAGCTAAAAACATTACTGTGCGTGCTTAAGCAAGCGAAGCTTGTACTTGCACCAGATACCGGGCCTGCGCACATGGCTGTAACGGTTGGTACGCCTGTTATAGGCTTATACGCACATTCAAATCCGAAGCGTACCGGTCCGTATTTATTTCAAGATTATGTCATTGAGGTCTATCATAAAAATATCCTCGCTCAAAAGGGTAAACCAGCCAATGAATTACCTTGGGGAACTCGAATTAAGGGTGCAGAGCTGATGGCGCAAATTGGCGTTGATGAAGTTAAAGCGATGTTTGATAAAGTTGTTGAGCAAGAGAAACTATGAAGTCTAAAGCAGTATTTCTAGATAGGGATGGCGTTATTAATCACGATCATGCCTATGTGCATGCCATCGAAGAGTTTGAATTTATCGACGGCGTATTTGAAGCTTGTAAATATTTTTCAGACGAAGGCTTTAAAATTGTTGTGGTCACAAACCAATCTGGTATCGGTCGTGGTTACTATGATGAAACGCAATTTCAAAAGTTAAGTGACTGGATGTGCCAACAATTTTCATCACATGATATCAATATTTCGGGCGTTTACTTCTGCCCACATCATCCCAAAAAGGCGCTGTCTCAATATTTATTGGACTGTGATTGCAGAAAGCCTAAGCCGGGTATGATATTGCAAGCCATTGAAGAGCATAATATTGACCCAGAGCAGAGCATCATGGTCGGTGATAAAGTGTCTGATATGCAGGCTGCAGAAGCTGCCGGAGTGACAACGAAAATATTAGTATGTTCAGGGCAAGTTCTGAGCGATGAGGACAAGTCCCATGCCGATTTGGTATGTGGTTCTTTAGCTGAAGTACCAAAAAAATTGGTGTAACGACCAGTCAGCTTTACGCGAAGGTAAAACAAGATAATCACAATTCGTGCAATTCGCTTGCGAACCTTTTAAAATATACTCAAGTAATTTAACTCATTCATACAACAAGTGGGTAATTGGCTTGAGTATGACTTTTCATTTGGTGTGTATCCTTTTTATTGATTTAATCTGAGCTTTAGCGTCTAACGAGTCGAAGAAAGTGATTTATATTGTGTAATCACAACGCATTCTTTGAATCATTAAAGTCGTGTGTTCACCTCAGTAATCAAGTTAGGTATACACACTCCGTGCAACCAATGGAGACTCTACATGAGATCAGCGGCATTCTACAGCCAACTTCAACAACAAATAGAAGAAGTTAAAGCTGAAGGCTTATATAAAAAAGAACGTATTATCACATCACAACAGCAAGCTGAAATTGCTGTTTCAACGGGTGAAAGCGTAATTAACTTTTGTGCAAATAACTACCTAGGTTTAGCCAATCACCCAGATTTGATCGCTGCTGCACAACAAGGGTTGTCAGACCATGGCTTTGGTGTTGCATCTGTACGCTTTATTTGTGGTACACAGGATATTCATAAGACGCTAGAAGAAAAAATTAGCGAGTTTTTGAAAACAGAAGATACGATTCTTTACTCATCATGTTTCGATGCGAACGCTGGTCTATTTGAAACTATTTTAGGTCCAGAAGATGCGATTATCTCGGATTCATTGAATCACGCGTCAATCATTGATGGCGTTCGTCTATGTAAAGCAAAACGTTTCCGCTATGCAAACAATGATATGGCTGACCTAGAGAAGCAGCTGATCGCAGCGACTGAAGCGGGCGCAAAGACGAAACTTATCGCAACAGACGGCGTTTTCTCAATGGACGGTGTGATCTGTAATTTAGCCGCAGTTTGTGATCTGGCAGACAAATATGATGCGTTAGTAATGGTCGATGATTCTCACGCCGTTGGCTTTGTCGGTGAAAATGGTGCAGGTACGCCTGAGTACTGCGGAGTAATGGATCGAGTAGATATTATTACTGGTACGCTTGGTAAAGCACTTGGTGGTGCTTCAGGTGGTTATACTTCAGGTAAAAAAGAGATTGTTGAGTGGTTACGTCAACGTTCTCGTCCATATCTATTCTCAAACTCCTTGGCGCCTTCAATCGTGACAGCGTCTATTAAAGTACTCGACATGCTTAAAGATGGCAAAGCACTGCGCGACCAACTTTGGGAAAATGCGGCGCACTTCCGTACTGAGATGGAAGCCGCTGGTTTTACGTGTGCAGGTAAAGACCACGCAATCATTCCTGTGATGTTAGGTGATGCAAAAATGGCAGCTGAAATGTCCGATCGCTTGTTGGCAGAAGGCATTTATGTGATTGGGTTCTCATTCCCTGTGGTACCTAAAGGCCAAGCTCGTATTCGTACGCAAATCTCAGCAGCGCACACTAAAGAGCAGTTAGACAAGGCCATTGCTGCGTTTATCCGCATTGGTAAAGATTTAGGTGTGATTTAATTGCTAGGTGCGTTTGCACCTACTTTCTAACGAGTGAATATTATGAAAGCATTATCCAAGTTGAAAGCCGAGGAAGGGATCTGGATGACAGATGTGCCTAAACCTGAAATGGGGCACAATGACTTATTGATCAAGATCCGTAAAACCGCGATTTGTGGTACCGATGTTCATATTTATAAATGGGACGAATGGTCACAAAACACAATTCCAACTCCTATGGTGGTGGGCCATGAATATGTTGGGGAAATTGTGGATATGGGTCAGGAAGTCCGTGGTTTTGAAGTCGGTGATCGCGTCTCAGGCGAAGGCCATATCACATGTGGGCATTGTCGCAACTGTCGCGCTGGTCGCGTTCATCTGTGCCGCAACACAATTGGCGTAGGTGTGAACAGAGAAGGCTCCTTTGCAGAGTACCTTGTGATCCCAGCTTATAATGCATTTAAGATCCCGGACAATATTTCAGACGAACTGGCATCTATTTTTGACCCATTTGGCAATGCAGTTCATACGGCTTTGTCTTTTGACTTAGTCGGCGAAGATGTGCTGATAACAGGTGCAGGCCCAATTGGCATTATGGCGGCAGCAGTTGCTAAACATGTTGGGGCTCGTCATGTTGTTATCACCGATGTTAATGAATATCGCCTAGATCTGGCACGTAAGATGGGTGCTACAAAAGCGGTTAATGTAGCAAATGAAAGCCTAGAAGATGTTATGCAAGAACTTGGTATGACGGAAGGGTTTGATGTTGGTTTAGAGATGTCTGGTGTGCCAGTGGCCTTTAACAGCATGCTGAACAACATGAATCACGGTGGTAAAATTGCAATGCTAGGCATTCCTCCTAGTGATATGGCTGTTGATTGGAATCAAGTCATCTTTAAAGGTCTTGTAATCAAAGGGATCTATGGACGAGAGATGTTTGAGACTTGGTATAAAATGGCAAGCCTAATTCAATCTGGATTGAACCTAGAGCCAATTATTACCCATGAATTTAATGTGGATGATTTCCAGCAAGGCTTTGATACAATGATTTCGGGCCAGTCAGGCAAGGTTATCCTAGACTGGACTAAGTAACTTACGTCTGAAGTATAATCAGCGGCTTTTTGAGTGTGTGCCCATTGCTAGGTATAGATGCTTGAGAAGCCGTTTTTTTAATGAGAGAGAAATGTCTTTTAAACATATTAGTGTTGAACAAACACAAGAATTGATGTCACGAGAAGAGGTTGTTGTTGCGGATATACGCGACCCAAATTCATTTTCTGCGGGTCATATACCTGGTTCAGAGCACTTGTCCAATGAAAATTTAGCGCGCTTCATGCAGGAAAAAGAATTTGAACAACCAATTATTATCGTTTGTTATCACGGTATCAGCTCTCAAAATGCTGCAAACTACTTAGTTGAGCAAGGTTTTGAAGAGGTGTACAGCATGGATGGTGGTTTCACTCAATGGGAGCAAGCGCTTCCTAACCACATCGAAAAATGAAACTGCTAGGCTCCTTCTCAGACCCTAGAGCGGTTCAAGGAGCCGTTGATTATCTGAAAACACTAGGGATAGACAGTCAGCTACATAGTGAAGATGGACGAAATGTATCTGTATGGGTCAATGACCGCGATTGGCAAAGAGCGGATACAGTGTGGCAGGAGTTTCTGGCAAATCCGTACCATGAGAAATATAGCAAGGCGTCTTGGCAAGTTGGTGCGACAGATAGTGGCTTGCAGTATCACAGTGCTAAGCTAAATTTATTGCAGCGTTTTTTTCACTTAAACTGGTTTATTCAGAGCATTGTTATAATTTCACTGCTTGTTTATGGCAGTTACTATTATTTTACGCCCGCAGAGGTATTTAATGCGCTCAAATTCGATACTAATCTTCCTTTGAGCTGGATCACGCCAACCTTTATGCATTTTGGTGCAATACACTTGCTATTCAATCTTAGTTGGTGGCTATATTTGGGTAATCAAATTGTACAAAGAACTGACTTTGTTATTTTAATCACTGTTTTTACGGTCAGTGCATTATTGAGTAATTGGGCGCAGTTCTTATTGGTTGATGAAAACTTTGGTGGTTTGAGTGGAGTGGTTTATGCCCAAATGGGATTTTGTTGGGTATTGCCCCAATTGAACAAAGACCAACAACCCATATTATCAACTCCAATTATAGGTTTCATGTTGTTATGGATGATTTTGGGGTTTGCAGATGTATTATTTATCAGTATGGCAAACTGGGCCCACCTATTTGGTCTATTATCGGGGATGAGCCTCGCAGTTTTAGCTCAACGTCTTAGTGGTAAAGGTACTTAGTAAATAAGACCTCTCTCACGATCTCCTGTCCAGTTTCATCTTTTAGTAAGGATTTCAGCTTTGCTGCACAGCGTTGTCTGATCTCCTCTCTGCCGGTTAAAGATTTAATGGTTTCTTCTGGCTCTTTACTAAGGATCTGCACGATGGCATCCCTCAATAATGGAGTGTGGTGCTCGACTACCGCAATATTGGCGATATCATCTAGCATAAGATCTATGGTTACTCGAACATAACCCAATTTTTTGTTGGATTGGCCAATATAGTTCGTGATGATATCTGGCTCGAAACCATAGTAGCCAACGTTAGACTCGGCCTTGAGTTTAAAGCTTGCTGTGCTGATTGTAAGTGCCACTAATAGTAAAAGAGTACGAACCATAATCGCCTGAAAATATGTAACTAAATATCAACAATATCGTTAGTTTATACTTAATTGTAGAGCATGAACAGCGAGCATTAAGATAATAGTGAACTTTTTTGCATTGCCAAGCTTTGCTATTATGTCTGCGTTTAGTCTTAATTGAATAATTGAATTGTTAAAATATCCTATTTCTTTAGATTTTAATTGGGGCAGCTTTGAGCAAGTTGCCGACAAAGCGCCAGAAAATATACATGATCGGCTATTGGAACAAGGCTCTTTGACCGCTTTACTCAAGAGTCAAAGTAGCAGCTTTAGAGTGAAAGTGATTAATGAGCAGCATCTAACGCCTCCTGCTTATATTTGTCGACTACTTGGCGATGCAATGGAAACCGCCATATGCAGGGAAGTATTGCTATATTGCGATGATAAACCTCATGTTTATGCTCAGAGTTGGATTTCGCTTGAAGCGAACCAGTACGGGCTAAAAAACCTTGGTGAAAACCCATTAGGTGACAAGCTGTTTCAGCAATCTTCATGGCAAAGAGGTGATTTGGAAGTCGGCTGTGTTGAAGACGCGGATGCGCAGTTGAAGTTGTGGCAACTTTTTGGTGTAACGGACATTCCTGTTTTTGCCAGACGAAGTGTATTTACCAATCACTCTGCTAAAGTTCTGGTATGTGAGATGTTTAACAGCGAGATCGAATAAATGAAAAGTGCGACATTGCGGTTTGAAAACTACCCCGAATACAAGCAATTAATGCGACTTGATAAACCCATTGGTACGTTCTTATTACTATGGCCTACGATGTGGAGTTTGTGGCTGGCATCAGATGGCAATCCAAGTCTACTGCATATCTTTGTATTTACCCTAGGCACTTTTTTAATGCGCAGTGCTGGCTGCGTTATAAACGATTACGCGGATCGAAAAGTAGATGGAGCGGTAAAAAGGACAGCAACACGGCCTTTAGCACGTGGGGCTGTGTCAGAAAAAGAAGCGCTAATGCTTTTCTTTGTACTGATAATTGCATCATTTTTATTGGTGCTTACCTTAAATTGGCAAACCATCGTGCTCTCTATTGGCGGTGTAATACTGGCCTCTTTATATCCCTTTATGAAACGATATACTCACCTCCCTCAGGTTGTACTAGGGGCAGCGTTTGGTTGGGGGATCCCAATGTCTTTTATGGCTGCTACGGGAGAAGTCCCATTGATTGCATGGCTGCTATTTATTGCAAATGTTTTATGGACGGTTGCTTATGACACCATGTACGCCATGGTTGATAGAGATGATGATTTGAAAATTGGTATTAAATCAACCGCAATTTTGTTTGGGCAATGGGATAGGCATATTATTGCGCTGCTCAATATTAGTTTTATGTCATGTATGTTGGTTGCAGGCTTATATTTTTCGCTGGGTATATGGTACTGGGTGACGTTTACAATTGCGACTTTCGGATTGGTTTATTTGCAAAGAGAAATAGCTGACCGAGGGAGAGAAGCGTGTTTTAAAGCATTTTTAAACAATAATTATATTGGTTTAATGCTGTTTGTTGGTGTATTTCTTGGTTAAGGTTTGGCCCACACTGTAAAAAGTGTGGGCATTAGCGCGCGAGTATCGAGAAGGATTAAGAATGCACTGGCGCACCATTTACTTGCAATTGAGAGGCTGTTTTTTCAATCAACTGCAATAAGCTATTTACATGACTATTGCCACTAAGCTGGTGGTTGGTATTGATAACTAGCTGCTCATGACTATTGTCTTTGTTAGTCTTAAGAAGCGCTAACTCAGGATCTTGTGCAATCGTTTTTGAATGCTCAATACTTGCAATTGCGAAGCTTTGGCTGTTTTTTAAGCCATCAATCACTTGTGTTATATTGCCAATTTTAACACTAGTTGACTTGTTTAAACCTTCAACGGCTTCGTTTAGCATGCTTTGAACCTGTTTAGATTGAGAGAAGCAGCTATACATAGGGTACTGTGATAATTCACCTCTACGAATACACTCTTGTTTTGCAAGAGGGTGTTGTTTAGACACAAAAAGAATAAGTTGATCAGGCAAGTGAATATCACTGATTAAGCTCGTTGCTGATGATAAGTAAACACTGATGTCGACCTCACCTAGCTGAAGCTTTCTCGTAAGTTCATGCTCATCAAGCAGTTGCATCTCAATTTTTACATTTGGTGAATCTGCTAAGAATCGACCACATGACATTGGCACAATTTCACTGGCTTTAGCGGTATAACCAACAACTAACTTTTGTTGATCTCTACCGAATAAACTTTGCTTGATGGTATTTTTCGTTACATCTAGCTCGCTTAGTGTCGCTTTACAGTAATTTAGAAACAGTTCACCTTGTTCTGTTAGTTTCACTGAACGTGTAGAGCGTTTAACAAGCTCACACCCAATTTCATCTTCCAGAGTTTGTATGCTTCTTGTTAAAGCTGATGTACTAATCTGGGTTTGTTCGGCAGCTTGTCTAAAGTGACGTAGGTTGCCTAGAGCAACAAATTGCTCAAGTTGTTCAAATCTCATTTGAAATTCCTTTTATTTCAACAAAAATGCAATCATGACGTTGATTTCCTAATACTAATACAGATTAAGGAAACATCCAAGTGAATTTTTTACATTTCGCTTACAAAGTTTTAGTCGGGATAGGTATCTCTGATTAAAATGAATTGTTCCAGATTATTTATAAACAAATCAACTAATTTGGGATCAAATTGCTTAGATTTCTGCGATTTTATCTCTTCAAGCACTTTTTCAAGCGACCAAGCCTCTTTATAACAGCGTTTACTACCCAAAGCATCGAAAACATCAGCAATTGCCGTAATTCTTCCAACAATATCAATGTCTTCCCCACTTAGGCCTCGTGGATAACCAGTACCATCCCACTTTTCGTGATGCTGATGAGCAATTGTTGCGCCACATTGCAATATTTCATTCGTTGATTTTTTCAATATATCGAATCCTAATTGCGCATGCGTTTTCATTATTTCCCATTCATCATTGGTCAGCTTACCAGGTTTGTTTAATATGACATCGGGGATCCCAATTTTGCCAATGTCATGTAGGGGAGATGCCATTTTTATTATTTCTGAGCGATAGCTATTAATGCCAGACAATTCCGCAAGTAACTTACTGTACATAGCGACACGCTTCACGTGAGAGCCTGTTTCCTTAGAGCGTTTCTCGACGGCTTCACCAAGGATATATGACAGCTCTCTTTGTGATTCTTTGACTGTTTCTCGTAACTTTATATTGTCGTGAGCCAGCGCGATGTTATTGGCGAAAAACTCTAACAACTGACAGTCTGTACTTCGCAATGAACTCTCTTTACTAACGTATAGCATGGTTTCTAGGCCACCTTTAGAAGTAAAGTAGCCGACATACTCATTGCAAGACTTGCAAGAAGTTTTTCTGTTATGGGTTTCAATAAATAGGTTTTTGACGTTATTTGGAATTTTATCTGAACTGGGCTCTATACCCTCTCCAGAAGCCGCTAAAAGCTTAAACTGAGAACCTGCATCGGTTTGCTTATTTGTTGCGGCGGCACAATAAATTTCGGAGTCGGAAAGTCCCAATACTTGCGCAACATGTTCAAGAATTGTTGATGCAAAATCTTGCACATTATCACATTCCAAAAAACTGGATGAAGCCGCAATGATCCTTTCCAGCCCTTTTTTGTGTAGCTCAATCGTCTGTATATCACGATGTGAACGCAGAGCGGAGTACAACAGGGTTTTTAGCTTAACAGCGGTCAATTCTGTTTTATTTTTGTAGTCATTGATATCGTAGTCGCGAATAACGGACTCTTCAGGAGCTTCACCAGGTTGACCTGTCCTGAGAATTAAGCGGATATCATGATTCGCCATATCATTGCGAATAAACTTGATTAAATCTAGGCCTGCATGGTTGCTTTCCATCACAACATCAATGAGCCCGACTGAAATGCATTCTTGGTCTTCCAGTATCTCCATTGCTTGCTTGGCCGAGTATGCATGATGAAAACGCAGAGATTTGTCTTCAAACTTAAAGTCGGATAAAACCAACTTGGTTACTTGGTGAATGTCCTCTTCGTCGTCGACGACCAACACATCCCAAAAAGCGCGCTCTTCGGGTTGTGAAGTTTCCTCTTTTAGTTGCTCATTTGAAAAAAGAAAACCGCTCACACATGACCTACCTTCAGCTATTGATAATGTCAGTATAGTAAGGTCAATACGAGTTGCTTAATCTTGGAGTGGCTTTTTTTCAATATTATTTAGCTCAATCTCTATTGCATCACACGAAATATGAATTTCGTACAAGGACAACATGAGAGATCCAATCAAGCAGCACAAACTGACTCCAAATAAGATGATCCCCAGCAAATTAACATCGATGAACAAAGCAAACATCGAAAGCGTGCAAAGAATAAATGAGAACACGCCCCATACTTGCATTAAACGAATTAGTTTGATGCGTTTTTTTAAATTATTAATTTGCTGCACAACGAGCGGGCGCAAAGTGTCACCTTCTCTAGCGTTTAGCTCGCGAATTAGCTGAGCGAGCACTAAAAAGCGATTAGTATAAGCGAGTAACAGCAATGAAATAGCGGGAAATAACAACCCAGGTGTGGTAAGCGTCATAGAGCTCTTCCAATTTACACACTACAATATTGTTTATGATAGCAAAATTAGCATTGAGTGCGATGGTTAATGAACTAGATAAATGGTGCTGTGTTTTTAGCACCGATAATATGATTGAAGCACACCTTGTAAATGGCCTTTTACACCAAGCCCGTATAAAAACGACAATGCAAGGAGAGGCACTGTCTTCCACTTTAGGCGAACTGCCTTTTGCAGATAATACCATTAAGATCTTTGTACCAGCGATAAAGTTGCCCCTTGGAGAAGAAATCTTGGTAAACTATCACCAGAAAAAATCAAAATTAGATTGGCAGTGTCGATATTGCAATGAGCTGAATGGCTCAGCTTTTGAGTATTGCTGGCATTGTGGAAATGAGTATGAGCAAAGCAAATAACTTTCAGCGCATTCGTGAGTTGAACTATTTACAAAAAGCAGCACTAGCGGCTGCTATTTTGGAAAGAATGACGCCAAACTATGGTTTATTTAGTGAAGCTACTGGGTTTGGTGATGAGCAGGTGTTTAGAAATGCACTAAATCTGTGCTGGGAAAAATTACTACTGCCAAAAAGCAAAATTAGCTTAGAAAAGCAAATCGAAAAAATAGAACCTAATGTACCTGAACTATCAGATTTTGACATGTTTGGTACTTACCCTGCGATTGATATGGCAACAGCGCTGCTTGGATTTATTCAAGGTCTTATGACAAAAGATGAGATAGAGTTTGTCAATGTTGCAAAAATATCTCAAGCAACGGTCGCAAGGTATATTGAGTTTTTGTTGGCACAGGAAGATATCACTCCGGACAATAAACTCGTCAGAGAGCACCCATTGATGCAATATGAAATCGAGGTTTTAGGTGAATTAATCGATTTTGTTGAAGGGATGGGGCGAATTTCCTCTGAAACAATCAAGCAGTTAAAAGCGCAAGCGATCATCGATGGCCAAACCAATATTGGTTTAGCGATTGAGCGTGAATAGTAAAGAATGTAGTGGAGAACAAGGTTGCGTATTTTAGGTATTGAATCTTCTTGTGATGAAACTGGTATTGCAATTTATGATGATGAGCAGGGGTTACTTGCGCATCAATTATATAGTCAGGTAAAGGTACATGCGGATTATGGTGGTGTAGTGCCTGAGCTTGCTTCTCGGGATCATGTCCGCAAAACGATTCCGCTGATTGAAGCGGCGTTTAAACAGGCTGGATGTGGCCCGGATTCTCTAGACGGCATCGCGTATACAGCGGGTCCCGGGTTGGTCGGCGCGCTCCTCGTTGGTACATCTATTGGACGCTCTTTGGCATTTGGTTGGAATATTCCCGCGGTGGCAGTACACCACATGGAAGGCCATTTACTAGCGCCTATGTTAGAAGATGAAAAGCCAGAATTTCCATTTGTGGCATTGCTTGTCTCAGGCGGTCACACCATGATGGTTAAAGTTGCCGGAATTGGAGAGTATGAAATCTTAGGTGAGTCGGTCGATGATGCAGCTGGGGAAGCATTTGATAAAACGGCCAAGCTACTGGGGTTGGATTACCCAGGAGGCCCTCTTTTAGCTAAATTAGCAACACAAGGCACAGCTGACAGGTTTGTATTTCCAAGGCCAATGACTGATAGGCCTGGTTTAGACTTTAGCTTCAGCGGTCTTAAAACAGCAGCGGCAAACACCATTAAAAATGAAGGCGACGATATACAGACTAAGGCTGATATTGCTCACGCTTTTCAAAGTGCCGTGATTGATACGCTAGCAATTAAGTGCAAGCGTGCCCTAAAACAAACGGGTATAAAACGCCTTGTTATTGCAGGAGGTGTGAGCGCAAATGTGGAGTTGAGAACCAAGCTTGAACGTATGATGCAAGGGATGAAAGGGCGGGTCTATTATCCTCGCACTGAGTTTTGTACTGATAATGGCGCGATGATAGCTTTTGCTGGTATGCAACGTCTAAAAGCTGGTCATACAGCACCATTAGATATGAAAACACAGCCTCGCTGGCCACTGGATAGTTTACCGGCAATCTCTTAATCTTTTTTAGGTGTTTTCTTACCGACTTTAGGCTCCTTTCCTTGCAGGAGCCTACTTATATTTGCTCGATGTCTGAAGATAATCAAAACCGTTAAAAAAGCTACTGGCAATGTATACTGGGGTTTAATGAACCATGTGTAGAATGGTGCAGTGATAACAGTGACTATGGCAGCAAGAGAAGAGTAGCGAAATGCCCAAAGTACAAGCAGCCAGGTTAAAATAAGCAGCCCAGCTAATGACACACCGATTGGCAGTAGTGCGCCAAATGCGGTGGCGACGGCCTTGCCACCATTGAAGTGAAAAAAAATCGGGTAAATGTGGCCAAGGCAAGCACTGACTGCAACCGCACCAAGCCAAACTGGCTCGATGTTTAAAAAGTAAGCGCCCCAAACAGGGATAGTCCCTTTTAATACGTCAAAAATAAGTACAAGTGCTGCGGGGAGTTTACCGCCTATGCGCAAAACGTTAGTGGCTCCAGGGTTATTGGAGCCAGAAAAGCGAGGATCGGGTAGTCTAAACATCCTCGAAATCAAAATCGCAGAGGAAATCGATCCAAATAAATAAGCACAAATACACATTAATATGACTAACACAAGCTTCCTTATTTTTTATTGCTTTGTTTTGGGCTATGATCGCGATTCTTTTTACCCGGCCTAAATTATTGCGCCGACCCATATTAGTCATGCTAGGAGTATACATGGACAAGGTCTATATCTCGCAATTGCACGTCGAGACCATAATAGGAGTTTACGACTTTGAGAAAGAAAGTAAACAGAGCCTTTATTTTGATATTGAAATGTCTACAGATATTACCCCAGCAGCGCAGACAGATGACATCAACCTTACAGTTGATTACGCAAAGGTAAGCGAACGTGTAATCACTTTATCAGAAACAACACAAGTAGAGCTTTTAGAAACGTTATTGGAAAAGTTAGCTGCAATGATATTAACTGAGTTTGCAGTGAGTGACGTTCGAATTAAAGTCAGCAAACCTGCTGCAGTCGCACAGGCAAAGACTGTCGGCATTGAAATTTATCGGAAAAAGTAGCATGGCAGAAATATACATTAGCATTGGCTCCAATGTTGATAGAGAACGACATTTTAAAAATGGGCTTGCAGCTCTGATAGATCATTTTCCCAACTACAAACACTCCAATGTTTATGAGAGTGAGCCAGTAGGTTTTAATGGCCGGAATTTCTATAATTCGGTATTTGCAGCAAACACCAAAATGGGTGTAGAAGAAGTTTGCAAATTACTAAAGAAAATTGAGCGTGATAATGGTCGAACGCCTGGAGATAAGAAATTCAGCCCACGAACTTTGGATTTGGATCTGCTGCTGTATGATGACCTAATTTGTGAGCAACCCGCCCAGCTGCCAAGGGATGAGATCTCTAAAAATGCATTTGTATTGTTGCCATTATCCGAAGTTGGTGGTCACGTCGCACTGCCAACAACTGGTGAAAGCATATCTTCTCTATGGGAAAACTATCATAATCCGAACCAAAAACTATGGAAAGTGGAGCTGTAACTGATATGAGCATTATTGAAATTATTGTTTTAGCGTTAATTCAGGGTCTAACTGAGTTTTTGCCAATATCAAGTTCTGCGCACTTGATATTACCATCGCAAGTATTTGGGTGGCAGGATCAAGGTCTTGCTTTTGATGTGGCCGTTCATGTCGGCACGTTATTCGCGGTCATTATTTACTTCCGAAAAGAAGTTGCAGAGATCCTTGCCGCTTGGTTTAAATCATTTGGCAGTCAGGGGACAACAGATGACAGTAAGCTAGGGTGGTTTATTTTGCTCGCGACGTTACCTTCACTGATCATTGGCTATTTTGCGAAAGATTTTGTGGAAGAGTACTCGAGAAATGCTTGGATCATTGCGGGCACGACTATCGGTTTTGGTTTGTTACTTTGGTATGCAGATAAAACGGCTAAGCAAATAAAAACGATTTATCAAATAAACTGGTTTATGGCGTTATGTATTGGTCTCTCTCAGGTCATTGCAATGTTGCTTCCCGGAACGTCGCGCTCTGGGATAACAATGACGATTGGATTAATGATGGGCCTTAATAAACAAAGTGCGGCACGTTTTTCTTTCTTAATGTCAATCCCGGTTATTGCCGCTGCAGGCAGTTATTTGACCTATAAGCTAATCTCAGAGGGAGATGAGTTTAATGTTTCGGACATTGTTACTGGAGCGGTTCTGTCATTTTTCGCTGCCTATGCATGTATTCACTTTTTCTTAAAGGTCATCGAGAAAATGGGTATGTTGCCGTTCGTTATCTATCGATTGGCGCTTGGTGCTTTCTTAGTGATTTATTTATCAATGTAAAAGATAGAGCGGGAGATCCCCGCTCTTTTTTACTCAAGTAATGAGAGATTTTTCATAGACGACAACTTCCGCGCTCCCTAGCGGGTCGCTATGAACAGTAGTTGTCACGTATTCTAAGCCTATTTTTTTCATAATGTTTATCGAACCGCTATTGTCTTCAAGTGCAATCGCCGTCAACTTGTTTGCGCAGTGGTGCTCAGTTAGCGCGCCGGCGATCTGCATTGCGGCTTCTGTAGCGTAACCCCGTCCCCAACTCGATTGCATAAACCGCCAACCAATTTCTAAATTAGAGTCATCTCTTTGCTCAGTAAAAAAGTCCATTGGGCGTACCAAAATCCAACCGATAAATTCATTGTTATCTGTTAAGAAGCAGCCCCATAACCCCCAGCCTTTTTCTGCATTGGTGAACTGATTGAGTCGGGGTATGAAGATCGTGTCTATATCTTCTTGTGAAGTGACTTTGCCACCGTTGATGAACTGCATCACTTTTGGGTCTTGGTCTAATTTAAAGAGTAGGTGACTATCGGCAGGGGTGAGGAGCCGATATTTGAGTCTGTTTGATTGATTAACCTTCATAATAATAGCTTTATCCTTTTATTGTCAGACTTGGTACAATGGCCTGTCGTTTTATTTGGGAGATTATTTTGGGCAATTCTGTATTGGCACTGCGCACGCAGCAAATTTCTGAGTCGAAAAGAGAGTTTAAAGCTCGCGGCTCTAAACTAGCTCGCTGTGAGACATGTTTGTTAGCTGAACCTCTATGTATTTGTGCTGGGGTGAAGCAAGCTCAGTGCGCCAGTGCTGTATGTTTATTAATGTATCACAACGAGAGCTTTAAACCATCAAATACAGGGCGTTTGATCGCAGATATTGTGCCTGATAATCATGCTTTTAGGTGGGACAGAACCGAGCCAGACAGCGCTTTAATTGCTCTATTAGAAAACCCACAATATCAACCTATCATTGTTTTTCCCAAAGACAATGTCGAGCCTCAACGCGTGATTAAAAAAGTGCACCGCGAAGCGACAAAAAAGCCACTGTATATTTTTCTAGATGGTACTTGGCGCGAAGCAAAAAAAATGTTCAGAAAAAGCCCTTATCTCGATAAGTTTCCCGTGTTGTCAATATCACCACAGAGCATGTCAAATTATAAGTTACGAGTTGCTCCCCACGAACATCAGCTGGGCACAGCAGAGGTGGCATGTATTGTTTTGGCCGAAAATGGTGAATCTGAAGCTGCTGAGAATCTCACTGAGCACTTTATAGATTTTAGAGATGCGTATTTAAGAGGAAAGCGTAGTAAGTTCATCGAAGCATAAAGCAAACACGAAGATAGCGCGACTCTTTCGAGCCGCGCTTGACGGAATCTTCTAAACAGCATCCTGCTATGTTGAGTAACTCAACTCCCTAATTCATTTCCATACAATTCGCTTGGTGTTTTGGTTCTGCGAATTATTGCGCATCCTGCACATATCCACTTGGGCTTTCCTAACCCCATCCTAAGTTGCATCAATACATCCAATGTTTGATATTACCCTGCAATCATTCCTTATGGGCCACTCCATTACCCTATCCAACTCCATTAAGTCCTGACATCCTGATTTTGTGAACATCCCTACTTAAATATTTGCGTCCTGCAAATACATCATAATCCTAGTTCCATGCTCCAGAAAGGGATCCAATCCATGTGGTGCTTACCACATCCTTTTTCCTTGCGACGTCTCTCCCTTAAAGACAGTTACAGTATATGCAGCTTTGTGCTTTAAAACATTGCCTTGAAGATTATGAAAAAAGGTCTATGTTCTATTTAATAATTAAAAATTATTAAATAACAATAGGTTCCTAATTTGAGGGCAGTTAAATCTAGTGTAGATTACTCGATTTCTACATACAGAGTGAGATATGTCTTACATATAAATTGTCTTTATACGGCAATAATAATTTGAGTCACTCACCTCAGTGGGATGTAATTTATGTATAATCGCGTTAGAATCAGTTGATAATAATAATTGTTTGGATTTGGAGCCTTCATGAAACGAGCTATCGCCACAATATTGACCGCTGTGACTTGTATGCCAGCCTTCGCAGCGGATGAAGTAAATATCTACTCATTTCGCCAACCATTTTTAATACAGCCTATCCTTGATGATTTCACTAAGCAAACAGGGATTAAAACGAATGTTGTTTTTGCAAAAAAAGGTTTAATTGAGCGTGTGAAGCGTGAAGGGAAGCACTCTCGCGCGGATTTGGTTTTGACTTCTAACTTTAGCGCAATGATCCAATTAGAAGACTTAGGTCTAACTCAAAAAATTGCCAGTAAAAAAGTAGAAGGCAATATTCCAGCTTCATTTAGAGATCCTGAAGGTCAGTGGGTCGCATTAACTAAGCGAGTGCGTAATGTTTACTCTTCTAAGTCACGTTTAGGCAAATTGGAATCTCTTAGCTACGAAGAGTTGGCAGATCCTAAATTTAAAGGAAAAATTTGTACTCGCTCTGGTAAGCACCCTTATAACTTAGGTCTTGTAGCCTCGATGATAGCTCATCACGGTGAAACTGAAACAAAAGAGTGGTTGGTGGGTGTTAAAAATAACTTGGCACGCAAGCCCCAAGGTAATGACCGTGCACAAGTCAAAGCAGTGAAGGAAGGACTGTGTGATGTTGCCCTAGGTAACAGCTACTACTTTGGCAAAATGATGACAGATGACAAACAAAAATCTTGGGCTGACTCTGTTTACATCAACTTTCCTAACCAAAAAAATCGCGGTTCTCACTTAAATGTGTCGGGTGTGGTCTTAACCAAGTATGCAAAAAATAAAGAAAATGCCTTGAAACTCATAGAGTTTATGACGGACAATAAGGCTCAAAACATGTATGCATCGACGAATATGGAATATCCGGTTAAGCCGGGCGTCGAATTATCTAAAATGGTAGCTTCTTGGGGAGCGTTTAAGGAAGACAGCTTGCCACTTGCTGAAATTAGTAAATACCGTCCATTAGCGCTTAAGCTAATCGATGAGGTAAAATTTGACCTTTAATGCAGCTAAAAAATAAACTGTCGAATTGGCAGATAACAGCGTGGGTGATAGGTATTTGCCTGTCCACCCCGCTGGCGTTTCTCATTTTTGAATCATTGCAAGGAGAGTCGGAAGTATTCTCACACCTGTGGAATACAGTTCTGTGGGACTATATCAGCAACACTGTTTGGCTTATTGCCGGTGTGCTGCTGCTCAGTGCGCTGATCGCGCTGCCTCTTGGTTGGTTGACCGCTTATTGCCATTTTCCCGGCAAACGTATCTTCGAGTGGGCATTAATGCTGCCGCTTGCAATGCCGACCTATATTATCGCTTATGTCTATACTGATATGCTCGATTATGCAGGCCCTGTACAAATCTTTCTAAGAGACTTGTTTGGATGGTCAAGCCCCGACGACTATTGGTTTTTTGATATACGTACCTTACCCGGTGCGATTGTCATGATAGCTTTAGTTCTTTACCCTTATTTGTATTTGATTTTTAAAACAGCTTTGAGAGAGCAATCTTTTAAACTAGTGCAAGCGAGTCAATTAATGGGGTTATCCCCATTTCAAAGCTTTTTAAAAGTCAGCTTACCTTTGTCTCGAGGTGCCATAGTTGCCGCGCTCGCGTTGATAAGTATGGAGACCATGGCAGACTTCGCTACGGTACACTACTTTGCTGTGAGCACGTTAACAACCGCTGTATATGATACTTGGCTTGGTTATTATTCACTGACGGCTGCTGCGAAAATATCGGGCATTATGTTGCTGTTTTTGTTTGTAGCGTTGACCTTAGAAAAAATGAGCCGCAAAAGTAATGTGGTGCATGAACGTCAAAGCAGTGTGAACGATACGAGTTTATACGAACTCAGCGGCAAAAGTGGGTGGCTGGCTACCACGTTTTGTAGTTTAGTTTTAATATTGGCGTTTTTTATTCCTGTAGGTGTACTGTTCTCTTATGCCATAGACTATTTCGATCAAGCTTGGAATGACGCGTTTTTTAATTATGCATGGCAAAGCCTAAAAATTAGTTTTTATGTCAGTTGTATTGCTATTCTACTCAGTATTCTTGTGGTTTTTTATCAAAGAGTGGGTGACCAAAAATCAAAAGGTGTACCTGGGAAAGTTGCAAGTATGGGCTATGCCTTACCTGGCACTGTGTTGGCTATTGCCGTATTACTACCATTAACTTTGTTTGATGACTACCTAAACCAATGGTTTAGTGGTACGAGCTTTGAACCTGGTTTATTACTGAGCGGTACTATTTTTGCGATGGTATTTGCCTATGTGGTGCGTTTTTATGCGATTGCACATGGTGCTGTAGAGGCAAGTTTTGTTCGGATTAGTCCAAGCATCGATATGGCCAGTGCGTCGCTAGGTAAAAACAATTTACAAACACTTGGTCGTGTTCACATACCATTGCTTAAGCGAGGCATTTTAACGGCTGGGTTATTGGTCTTCATTGAGTGTATGAAAGAACTACCAGCGGCCCTGTTACTCAGGCCATTTAATTTTGAAACCTTAGCGACACATGTGTTTCAATTTGTCAGCGATGAGCAATTAGAACTCGCTTCTATTTCAGCGTTGTTTATTGTGCTGGTTGGATTAATCCCCCTTTATTTAGTGAACCGCTCAATGGAGCAACAAACATAATGCACAGTCTTTCAATTGAATCATTGCAATATAGCTATGACGGACACGCCGTTATTGATAACCTTGACCTGCAAGTCAAAGAAAATGAAATTGTCTGTTTACTCGGTGCCAGTGGTTGCGGTAAAACCACCACTTTGAAGGCAATCGCGGGTTTGATCAGGCCGCAAAAAGGCGTGATCCGTATCGGTCAAAAGCAGGTTAATGGGGAAAGAGAGTTTGTCGCACCGCAGCATCGCAATGTAGGTATGATGTTTCAGGATTATGCGCTGTTCCCACACTTAACGGTTGCTCAAAACGTTGCGTTTGGTTTGAGTAAGTTAAGCCGAGCCGAAAAACAATCTCGTGTAGATGAGATGCTTGAGCTTGTTCACTTGGGAGAGTACGCAAAGCGATTTCCTCACGAACTCTCTGGTGGTCAACAGCAGCGTGTAGCGATAGCAAGAGCGTTGGCTTATAGGCCTAGCCTTTTACTGTTAGATGAGCCTTTTTCTAACATAGATGCGCAAGTCCGGTTTCAGTTGATAAGCGATATACGGAGCATTATCAAAGATCAAAAAGTATCAGCGATTTTTGTCAGTCACTCCAAAGATGAAGCTTTTGCTTTTTCTGACCGCCTTGCGATTATGCACCAAGGTAAAATCGCGCAGTTAGGTTGTCCAACTGAGCTATTTCAACAACCGAAAAATCAGACTGTGGCAGAGTTTTTAGGGCGAGGAATATACTTGGACGCGACACATTCTGGAAATGGTTCTTTCCAAACGCAATTCGGACTGGTTGACTCTTTAACACAACAAAAAAATGACCAAAATAAAGGGAAAATCTTTGTTAGACCGAGTCATATTGAATTGTACAATACCGACAGTGGCGAGATAAAAGTAAATCAAGAGAGGTTTGTAGGTACAGAGTATTTATACGCCATCGAGCTTCAAGGGCAGCAGTTGGAAATTGCTAAACCAGCTGACAATCCTTTAGATTTGTCTAAACCTATCTCTTTAAAAATTAAGCCTCATGCGGTAAATTTCTTTTCTTAGAACGAATAACGATAGGGAAAAGGTATGGCCCAGCCGCAATCGGGGATCTGTGCAGAGGCAAACTTGCATGGCTTACACTTATTCTTCAATGTACTTGAAGGGCAAGATGAAGCTGTGCGAGAGGCGCTTGCTCAGGCAGGGCGACTCCAAGATGAGTTGAGCGACAGGTTTTCAGAGTCTATGCTTAGCAGTTTTGTTGCGATTGGCGCTCAGTATTGGCCGCATATATATCCTGAGTTTATTCCGCCTGAGTTAAAGAGTTTTCCACATATTAAGTCCGCAGATCACCTAATTCATAGTCAACCATTTGATCTGCTTTATGTGATCCGTTCTGATAGAGAAGATGTAAATCATTTATTTGCTCAAAGTGTATTACACATGCTTTCAGGTAGTGTAGAGCTTGTTGCGCATGTCCGAGGCTTCCGCTTTTTAGATGGCCGTAACTTCAATGGTTTTATTTACGCCAGTGAGTCGCCTCATGGCCGCTTCAAACGCAAAGTGGCTTTAGTTGATAACCCTAATGGCTTAGATCATCAAGGTAGTTATATCCATATTCAAAGAGTTAAGTTCGATTTGGCTCGATGGCAGCAACTAGAGATTACTGAGCAAGAAGCATTGATGGGGCGTACGCGTCTAGACAATAATTTAATTGAACCTCGAGTTGCATTTAGTCACGCAAGTCGCGCTGAGCTTAAAGATGCACAAGGTCTCGTACTGTTGCTTGATCAAAGTATGCCATTTGGTGATGTGTTTGAGCAGGGAAGTATCAATCTAAGTTGTGCAGCTCACGGCAACGCATTTGAAACAGTATTGATGAGTCGATTTGGCTTATTGTCGGGGCATGATTGTTACGATCCACTGTTGGATTACTCGGAAGCGGATATGGGGGCGTCTTTCTTTGCACCATCTTTGCAGTTTTTAACTGAGATGGCGCAAATCATGAGTGGCGACTAGGTTTTATACATTATCGAATAAGGTTTTTACTTTTTCTAATGTTGCATCTATCTCAGAGACTTTCGCAGGCGCAATAAAAATTGTGTCGTCGCCAGCAATAGTGCCTAGGACACCGTCTGCACTGCCTAAAGAGTCTAGCAAGCGAGCGATTAGCTGAGCAGCACCAGGACTAGTTCTGATAATGATCATCATTTCATTGTGCATGATGTCAATGACGAGCTGTCGCAGGGGACTCTTCGCTGTGGGTACACCCATTTCAGCTGGTAGGCAATAAACCATTTCTTGTTTAGCATTTCTTGTTCGGACAGCACCAAATTTACTCAGCATTCTAGACACTTTACTTTGACTGATATTGTCAAAGCCTTGGTCTTTTAGCGCATCAACGATTTCGCCTTGAGAACCGAAATTTTCCTCTCTTAAAAGTGCTTTAAAGGCTTTCACTAAGGCTTCTTGTTTGTCTTGCGCTTGCATATACATCTCTTCTTTCAATTTTGGTTGCCCGATTTTACACAAATCATCTCAGTTACCCAAATTTTCACGCTGGAGTTATTTTCATGGAGTATCGTAAAGACAAATTGCAAAAAGTTGTCTCTTGTTTACAACTATAGTCGAAAAAATCTCGAAAATAATGCGGATTAATTTGTCTTTACTCGCGCTTTTCATTATCTTTACTGCACACTAAATTCTTACCTTCAATATATGGAGAATTATAATGAAAGTTGCTGTATTAGGTGCCGCTGGTGGTATCGGTCAAGCGTTGTCACTTCTGCTTAAAAACGGTTTACCTGCGGGCTCTGAGCTAGCACTATATGATGTTGCACCAGTTGTTCCTGGTGTTGCCGTTGATCTTTCTCACATCCCAACAGCTGTTAATGTAGCTGGCTACGGAAAAGACGATTTAGACCCAGCACTAGCTGGTGCTGATATTGTATTGATCCCTGCTGGTATGCCACGTAAGCCTGGCATGGACCGTGCGGATCTATTCAATGTAAACGCGAGTATCGTTAGAACTCTAGCTGAAGGTATCGTAAAGAACTGTCCTAAAGCGTTCGTTGGCATCATCACAAACCCTGTAAACGGCACTGTACCAATCGTACGTGAAGTGTTCAAGAAAGCGGGTACATATGATGCTGCGCGCGTCTTCGGTGTAACAACACTTGACGTTATCCGTGCTGAAACTTTCATCGCTGAGCTGAAAGGCCTAGACGTATCAGAAGTTAAAGTACCAGTTATCGGTGGTCACTCAGGCACGACTATCCTACCTCTACTTTCTCAAGTTGAAGGTGTGGAATTCACAGATGAAGAAGTTGCTTCTCTTACTAAACGTATTCAAAACGCTGGTACAGAAGTGGTTGAAGCTAAAGCGGGCGGTGGTTCTGCAACGCTTTCAATGGGTGCTGCCGCAGCACGTTTTTGTTTCTCACTTGTTAAAGGTTTACAAGGCGAAGAAAACGTATTTGAGTACGCTTATGTTGAAGGTAACACTGGCGACGCTGAGTTCTTCGCACAGCCAATTCGTTTAGGTAAAAACGGTGTTGAAGAGCTACTACCTTACGGTGAGCTAAGCGCATTTGAGCAAAAAGCAAAAGACGACATGCTTGCTACTCTTGAAAAAGACATCAAAGAAGGTGTTGATTTCATGGCTTAATGCCAAGTTATCATACTGATTATAAAAAGCTGCTTAATAAGCAGCTTTTTTGTTTTTGGTGAGCAGGAGTGACCTTATCAAGAGGTTCCTTGAGCAACCAAAAAAAACCGGCAAGTTGCCGGTTTTTCTTTGATTAAATATGGATATTTAGTGCAGGATACGTGCTCTTATGGTGCCCTCAACAGCACTGAGTTCTTTCAAAGCAACCTCAGAATGGTCACTATCAACATCAATAACAACGTAACCTATACAGTCATCTGTTTGCAGGTATTGCGCAGCGATATTTATACCGTGTTGCGCAAACGCTTGGTTGATTTGAGTCAGTACGCCAGGTCTGTTTTCATGAACATGTAACAAGCGGCTGCGATTTGACAGCTCAGGCAGGGATACTTCAGGAAAGTTCACCGCGGTAACTGTCGAGCCGTTGTCAGAATATTTAGTCAGCTTTCCAGCAACTTCAATACCGATATTCTCTTGGGCTTCTTGTGTTGAACCACCAACATGCGGCGTAAGGATTACATTATCAAACTCCCTGAGAGGAGAGGTGAACTCTTCATCGTTTGATTTAGGCTCTACAGGAAAAACATCGATGGCAGCGCCCGCTAGTTTTTCATGTTGCAGCGCCTCTGCCAGCGCGTCAATATCTACGACGGTTCCGCGCGACGCATTGATTAAAATAGCCCCTTGCTTCATGACTTCAATTTCAGCCATGCCAATGAGATTTTTAGTCTGTGGAGTTTCTGGGACATGTAAACTGATCACGTCAGCACGTTGTAATAGCTGAGTTAAGTTTTGCACCTGTTGTGCGTTACCTAGCGTGAGCTTATCCTCGATGTCATAAAACTCTACTTTCATGCCAATATTTTCAGCCATGATCCCCAACTGAGTGCCGATATGGCCGTAACCAATGATGCCTAAGGTTTTACCTCGTGCTTCAAATGAGCCAATGGCTGATTTAAACCACTGGCCTCGGTGCGCCATGGCATTACGTTTTGGAATACCGCGAAGTAGTAACAGAATTTCACCTAACACTAACTCTGCAACTGAACGAGTATTTGAGAACGGGGCATTAAAGACCGCAATACCAAGCCGTTTAGCGGCTTCCAAGTTCACTTGATTGGTGCCAATGCAAAAACACCCCACGGCAACAAGCTTCTCAGCGGCATTTAGGACTGCTTCACTTAAGTGCGTTCGCGAGCGTATACCGACAAAATGAACATGCTTAATACGCTCAATTAATTCACTTTCAGGTAACGATGTCTTAAGGTATTCGATATTGCTATACCCATTGCGCTTCAAAGTTTCAACCGCACTTTGATGCACGCCTTCTAACAATAAAATTTTAATCTTATCTTTGGACAAAGATACCTTACTCATGACTCATTCCTATTACCTAGTTTGTGGACCTTGTGGTGTCCCTGTAATTACGATGTTTGCTCCCCTATGGGCAAATAGTCCATTTGTGACAACACCGACGATTTGGTTAATTTGTTCTTCAAGTGCTTTTGGATCTGTAATATTCAATCCGTGAACATCTAAAATGACGTTGCTGTTATCTGTGATCACACCTTGGCGGTAGACAGGATCTCCACCAAGTTTAAGAAGTTCTCTGGCTACATAGCTACGCGCCATTGGAATAACTTCAACAGGCAGTGGAAAACTGCCTAATGTGTCGACATGTTTGCTTTCGTCGACGATACAAACAAACTTGTCAGCAACAGCCGCAACGATTTTTTCACGAGTTAATGCCGCGCCGCCACCTTTAATCATATGACCGTGCTCGTTAATCTCATCGGCACCATCAACATAGACGTCAAGTTGGGCTACATCATTTAATTCAAATACTTCAATACCGAGTGCTTTGAGCTTTTCAGTAGAAGCTTCTGAACTAGAGACAGCACCTTTTATTTCATCTTTGATGCTTCCCAGTGCGTCTATAAAATGATTAACCGTGGAGCCTGTGCCTACACCAACAATTGTATTTTCTTGTACATGTTCAAGGGCTGCCCACGCGGCTGCTTTTTTCATTTCATCTTGTGTCATAACGTAATCACTTTGTTGTCTTTAATTAAGCTGAGATTATACGCTTAAACACTCGAGTTGTATGATTATAAATTGCATACAGAGCACTATTTTTAGCAACGGCAGTAAATCAGCCCCATTGGTAATATTGAGTTGGCGTCAATATCTCAGGAAGAGGAACGTCCCAAGCTTCAATTGGTAATTGACTGACCTTTTGGCAATCATGAGCAAGTCCAATTAAACGAGGTTTTGTCCAACCTTGGTTATAATATGTTGCCAAGGTTCTATCGTAATAACCGCCACCCATACCTAACCTGTTTCCTTGTTCGTCAAATGCAACTAATGGCATAAGTAAGAAATCAAGTTGATCAATTGGGCAAATTTCACTGCAATTCAATTTAGGTTCTAAGATAGCATAGCGGTTTTGAGTCATGGTTGAGTTTTTTTCATACCTTTGGAACAGCAAAGTTTTGCCGTTAAAAGGGTGTATAACGGGTAAAAATACTGCGATATTTTTATCCCAAAGTGATTGAATTAAAAGGTTTGTTTCAAGCTCTCCGTCATTTGAAAGGTAGACCCCAATAGCGGTGTTTTTTGCAGGGTTTATGTGTTGAAAAAAATTAATATTTAGAGAGGATTCAGCTTGAGTTTGAAAATTTTCATCTAAAGATTTTCTTCGTTTACGTACTTCAATTCGAATATTTTTTCTCAACTCCGAACTTTTTATATTTGAACTTGAATTTTTTTGCATTAGAACTTCACCATCTCTGGAAAAGCAAGGCTGAACCCAAGTACGATAAGCAATATAAATAAAATAACTAACAGTGTAAAAAGTAGCTTTTTAGATTTGGGCTTAGGTTCTGAGTCTAAGTCCAGCTCATCAAACAGCTCATCGTTTTGCCATTGCTCGTCATCTTTCTCGTCAATGCTTTTCGTTTGTACGTCTATCCGTTGCTCTAGTTCTTCTAATTTTTCTTCAATGCGGATCAGGCTACTGGTGATGTAATCAAGTGCTTCAAAGACGCGTTCGTTGGCAGCAGTATCTACTTGTGCAGTACTAGGCGCACTATTTTGTAGCGGTTGTACCTTACTTTGAAACCCGTAAATAGCCAACAGTTTCGCTTGTTTCAAGCATTTATTCTTATCAGCGGCGCCAAAGAGTGGTCTGCCCTGTGTAAACGCGACAATTTTTTCCTTCGACACGCCTAATTTTACAGCGAGACTCTCCATAGCGTTTTGGCTATCGGTATCGGCATTAAACCCTACAAAGACAACTCTAAATTGGTCACTCATATATGATCCTATTTTCGTTCTAATATGAAGAGTATACCCAAAAAGTTATCGTAAGCATTTAATTAATCCGTTGAAGTGGGAGGCGGTTATCAATGTCAGCAACGGAATTTGTCTAAGAGCAAGCTATTCAGTAGAAAATGCGGTTTGGGTTTCGGCCAAAGAGCCATCTAAGTAAATCAACAATGTAGAGCAAAAGCGTGCTTTGAGGGCTGAGATGGTGTGAAAGCAATACTTTCACACCATTGATGATATTAGTACTTCGCAGACTGTCCGGCTTTAGGTGTTGCCTTTAAAATGAAATTTCTTAAGTCTTGATTTGATAATTTGAGGTCGTCATAACGCAAATACATCATATGACCTGAGCGGTAACCTTTAAAGCTTAAACGTTCTTTCATTTTTCCGCTTGGATCTAAATGCCATAAATTGTATTTACCATCAAAATAGTTAGTTGCGCCGTCGTAATACCCGGATTGCACCATGACATGTAGATAAGGGTTTTGTGCCATCGCTAAGCGTAATCGCTCACCCACGTTATTTTTTGTTTGGTCCCAAGGACGCACCGGACCAAACATATTGTATTTAATGTCAGTTTTATAATTTAGTTCTTGGCGGAAATAATGATTGATTGCTGGCGTGAATGAATGCAACCAAGATGTTAGTTCTGGCCAGTAATCAGGTATGTCACCAGCGGTGCGTTTGTCTATGCCAAGGTAACGAGAATCTAGCCGACCAACGGTGAACTCTCTCTCGCGTAGAAGTTCTTTCCAAAACGCTGAATTTGGAATATCCAAGTTATTCTGTGCGACAAATAGCTCAGATAAACCAGCGTACTTTGCAACTTGAGTGATCACAGATTGTTTCTCTTGTGCGCTGATCATGGCGCCTTTAGCCAAAGCTGGTAAATAGTGGTTTAGTGTGTAAGCTTCGACTTCCTCTAGAAGTTCAAGCAGGTCTTTATTTTGTAGCTCCTCGCTGAGCGCTTGGTGGTACCATGCGGTGGCGGCAAAATACGGCAATCGATTTGCTGCTTTTACAGGTCCCTCTCGCTTAATACCAATATCGGTAGGAGAGACTAAAATAACTCCATTTAAGTACATCCATTGCTTGTTTTGCAGCTCATGTGCCAGCCCTGCGACTCGTGTCGTGCCGTAACTTTCTCCTATTAAAAACTTAGGCGATAGCGCTCTGTCATGGCGGTTGATAAAGGTATTTAGCCAAGTTGCGAGATATTTGACATCGGCATTGACTCCAAAAAACTGCTTTTTTTGCAATTCTTTACTTGGCATTTTTCCGTTACTGTCAGGTAGCACTCTTGAATATCCAGTGTTGACAGGGTTTACAAATACGATATCGGTTGTGTCTAACACCGAGTATGGGTTATCTCTAAGCCCGTAGGGTTGAACAGGGAAACCCTCATCATCAATTTTTAATACTCTAGGCCCGGTATATGCGATATGCATCCATACAGATGCGGAGCCTGGTCCACCATTAAAGGAGATAAGGAGCGGGCGTTTCGACAGATCTTTAACCTTATCTTTTGTGTAATAGGTATAGTGTAGTGATGCAATGGGGTTGCCTTCATTGTCCCACAGTGGTTGCGTACCAGTGGAGACCGTATAATTTAGGCGAGTGCCATTTATTGTTGCTTTATGTTTTGTTGTGATTTGATGATCGATATCAAAACTTAGTTTTTCAGTTTGTTTAACATTGGCGGCACTGATGGCGCTAATGCAAAGCAACAATAGACCTGATATTATTTTAGGTACAGCGGTCATGGTAATCCTCAGAATTCACTAATAGTGTCCATTTAATGCTTTTTTTGCGCTGAATTCAAAGTGAATGAGACTAAATAGCAATATTCGCAGCCTATTACAATTTGTTTACCAATTAGGGGTGATGTAGGTTTTTTTTGTCACAAAAATCGCGTATATTTCACCCTTATGTCTGTAGTATTAAAGTATTTAGCCCTGTTAAATTCTTGTTTAACTACATCTCTCATTGCAGTCACTAGAGAAAGCTTCCATGCAAAAAGTATTAATTGTTGAAGATAGTAAGGTTGTTCAACAAATCTTACGCCATTTGGCATCACAACATTTAAATGTCGATATAGACTTTGCTTGGTCACTCAAGGAAAGTAAAGCATTACTAAAAAGCAACCGCTACACCTTGGCCTTGGTCGATTTAACTTTACCTGATGCGATGGACGCAGAGGTGGTGCAGTTAACTTTGAGCCAGAATGTCCCCACAGTCGTACTGACCTCTAAAATTGATGAATATAGTCGCCAACAAATGCTCGAAATGGGTGTGGTTGATTATGTGATTAAGGATAATCGTGATTCCTACTTGTATGCGATTAAACTCGTCAGTCGATTGTTAAGAAACCAGGGCTGCAAAGCACTCATTGCCGATGATTCCATGATCAGTCGAGCGGTAATGAGACAAATGTTAGAAAAGCAGCTGTTTACTGTTTTTGAAGCTCAAGATGGTGAGCAAGCGCTTACTATGTTGAAGGCTGAGCAAGAGATTAAACTACTGCTTACCGATTATGCTATGCCAACGATGGATGGTTTTGAGTTGGTTAAAGCTGTGCGTAACTTCCGAGGGCGTGATGACCTTGCTATTGTTGGCTTGTCCGGTGCTGGAACACACGGTCTTTCTGCCAAGTTTATTAAATATGGTGCCAATGATTTTTTAATGAAACCTTTTATGAACGAAGAGTTTCATTGTCGAGTAATGCAAACGATGGAGCAGCTAAATTTAATTGCTGATATTAAAGATTATGCTCATCGTGATTATCTAACTGGTTTGTATAACCGCCGTTATTTCTGCCAGCAAATGGACAAGTTACTTAAAACAGGCATACAACATAGCTGCTTGGCTCTGCTGGACTTGGACCTATTTAAAGAGATTAACGATAAATATGGTCATTTAGGTGGGGATAGTATCCTTACCCAAGTTGCCCAGCTGCTGACAGATTCATTCTCAGATAGCCTCGTTTCTCGCGTCGGTGGAGAGGAATTTGCTGTTTTGTTAGCGGAGCAAGATATAAAGAAAGCAAAAGCTACGTTTGATGATTTCCGAAGAAAGTTTGCCGAGAACATGTTCTCCATAGATGAGCACAAGTTACATTGCACTGTAAGTATAGGTATCGCACGATGTGAATTTCCCACATTGAGTGAGGTAATGCGTCACGCAGATAAAGCTTTGTATCAAGCAAAAGCACAAGGCCGTAATAGTGCAGTTGGTGCCTGCACCAAATCAAATCAAATATTGGAAGAGTGCACCACCTAAGTGCACTTTTTGCAATTTCCCATCTCAAAAAATATCTTATCTTATTGATTAGTAACATCTAATTTTGTTGGCATAAAGGTTGGATTGTGTATTCCATCAACAATAGGAATCACACTCCTCCGGAGGTCAACGATGAAAATGATAAGTGCGATTATTAAGCCATTTAAATTGGATGAAGTTCGCGAGGCGCTCGCCGAATTAGGCATTGAAGGTATGACGGTTGTCGATGTCAAAGGGTTTGGCAGACAGCGAGGTCACACTGAGCTATATCGAGGTGCTGAGTATCAAGTCGACTTTATTCCCAAAATAAAACTCGAAATTGCAACACACAGTGAAAATTGTCAGCGGGTCGTAGATACACTAACACAAGCAGCCAATACTGGAAAAATCGGTGATGGAAAAATTTTTGTGTATGACCTAGAGCAAATAGTGCGGATCCGCACTGGTGAATTAGACGAAGAAGCAATTTGAGAGGCAACTGATGGACAACACAATTATAGAATTACAATTCTCGCTCAACACGTTTTACTTCTTGATATCGGGCGTTTTAGTGATGTGGATGGCTGCGGGGTTTGCCATGTTAGAGGCGGGATTGGTCAGATCAAAAAACACCACCGAAATTTTAACCAAGAATATCGCGTTGTATGCAATCGCATGCACTATGTACTTGTTGATTGGTTACAACATCATGTATGTAGGAAATTCAGAAGGTGGATTTGTACCAAGCTTTGGCGCACTGATTGGAGAAGCCTCAGCGGATGCGGATCATGCACTAGAGTCTGATTTTTTCTTCCAAGTAGTTTTCGTAGCCACGGCTATGTCTATTGTCTCAGGAGCGGTCGCCGAGCGCATGAAGTTGTGGGCGTTTTTATTGTTCACCGTGGTATTGACCGGCGTTATTTATCCAATTCAAGGGTATTGGAGCTGGGGGGCTGGATTTTTATCTGAACTGGGTTTTGTTGACTTTGCTGGCTCCGCAATTGTTCATGGCGCGGGGGCTGCGGCTGCACTTGCGGGAGTATTGCTGTTAGGGGCGAGAAAAGGAAAGTATGGTAAGCACGGCGAAATATACCCAATCCCGGGTTCTAATTTGCCACTAGCAACACTCGGCACCTTTATTTTGTGGATGGGATGGTTTGGCTTTAATGGGGGATCTCAATTGTTTTTAGCCGACAAAGAAAATGCCATTGCAGTGAGTCAAATTATGCTTAATACCAATGCTGCCGCAGCCGCTGGTGCGATATCTGCACTGTTGGTCTGTAAAGTCATGTGGAAAAAAGCGGATTTAACGATGATCTTAAATGGGGCGCTGGCTGGATTAGTGAGCATTACAGCGGAACCCGCCTCTCCAACACCGCTTTTAGCCTGTATCATAGGTGCATTAGGTGGCAGTTTGGTGGTGTTCAGTATCGTTACATTGGATAAATTCAAAATTGATGATCCGGTCGGTGCTATTTCTGTTCATGGTGTATGTGGTTGCTTAGGGATAATGATGGTGCCATTTTCAAATAGCGAAGCTAATTTTGTATCTCAGTTAATTGGGCTTATATCCATTCTCGGTTTTGTGTTTGTTACCTCTTATTTGGTCTGGGCTCTTTTGAAAAAGACCATGGGGATCCGAGTAAGCGAAGAGGAAGAACTCAGTGGTATGGACCAACATGACTGTGGGGTTGACGCGTATCCAGAGTTTGTCACGATACGTAACCACTAACAGTTAAAAGATTAAAAAAGCAGGCTTTAGCCTGCTTTTTTGGTTTCAGTGACCGTTAATCTAAGTTACTCTAGCATCATTCTAGATATCGTAAAAATTACTCCGGTAAATGTCAGAGAAAAAACGTACCCCTGCAAGTAAATCAAAGCCGAAGCGCGCAACTAAGAAGTCATCGAATTCTAAAAAAATGCCTATTAAGGAGCGTTTAGGGGTATTTAAATCCCGGGTTTTACAAACGCTGTGGTCGCTATTTTGGAAAGGTGGCCTGGCAGTTTGCTGTGCGGTTGCTATGTACGTTGTATACCTAGATGCGAAAGTGAGCAAGCAATTTGAAGGCAATAAATGGCAACTTCCAGTGCAAGTATACGCACGAGCGATGACCTTTTATCCCGACCAGTATTTGTCAGAAGATGAAGTGATTTGGGAGTTGGATCGACTAAATTATTCTCGTGTAAATCGCATTAAAAGAACCGGACAATATCTGGTCCAAGGTCGCACAATCACCATATACCGTCGCGCTTTTGAATTTTATGAAGGCGAAGAGTCGGCAAAAGTCTTTACGCTTAACTTTGCCGGAAAAAAACTGGCAAGTGTCGTTGATAAGAGTGGGAGACGAACTTCATCTGAGCGTCTAGAGCCTGTGCAAATTGCACGGATCGGGAATGAGACCAATCAAGACCGCGAGTTTGTTCCTTTAGAAAAATTTCCTAATGTACTCAAACAAGCGCTATTGGCCGTCGAAGATCGCAATTTTTACGAACACCACGGAGTATCCGTATGGTCAATAATGCGCGCCCTTTACAGCAATATTCGAGCGGGAAGGACAGTGCAGGGGGGCAGTACGCTCACTCAGCAGTTGGCTAAAAACTTCTACCTGACCCGTGAACGTTCAATTGTACGCAAAATCAATGAAGCTTTTATCGCGTTGATCTTGGACTACCGATATAGCAAAGATGAAATATTGGAAGCTTACCTCAATGAAGTTTATTTGGGTCAAGCATACAACCAAGGTGTACATGGTATGGGGCTGGCTTCGGAGTTTTACTTCGCTAAGCCTGTAGATGAGTTAGAGTTCGACCAAATTGCGTTGTTGGTTGCGATGGTCAAAGGGCCTTCTTATTACAACCCGCGAAGGTACCAAGAGCGGTCTATGGAGCGTCGAGATCTGGTACTTAGGCTGATGGCAGAAAATGGCATCATTACAACCACTGAATACCGTCAGTCACTAGAGCGTAAAATTGAGATTCAGCCGCTAAAAGAAAGTTTATTGCAGTCTTATCCGGGTTATCTGGAGTTGGTAAATCGAGAGCTGAAAGGCTTAGTGCCAAATGATGATATTATTCACGCAGGTGTGAGGATATTTACGTATTTTGAATTGCAAAAACAAAGTGCGATGGAAGAGGCTATCACCTCTGGCTTGCCTTATTTAGAGCGCCGTTTTGGCACTTCCGGACTGGAAGTTGCGATGTTATCTGTAAATGCGGAAAAATCCGGAGTGTCTGCATTGGTGGCAGGCAGACAAATGCGTTTTTCTGGTTTTAATCGTGTGTTGGATACGAGACGCAGTGTCGGCTCTTTGGTCAAGCCAGCAATTTACTTAACGGCACTGCAAAGAGACTACAATCTGGGCACTTTGGTCGATGACTCGCCATTGCAAGTTACTGATGCATCAGGCAAGACTTGGTCTCCAGAGAATTTTGATCATGAGTTTCGTGGTCAGGTGCCTCTTTACGAAGCGTTCAGCAAAAGTTTGAACATACCAGCAGTAAACCTTGGGTTGGACGTTGGGGTACATAAAGTCGCAGATACTATGACTGAGCTGGGGATAAAAAGTGATATTCCGACTTACCCTTCAATGCTGCTAGGGGCTGTGGAGCTTTCTAGTTTTGATGTTGCTCAAATGTACACAACACTGGCTGCCGATGGACGTTATAGTGAATTGACCAGTATTTCTGCGATCACAAACGCCAGTGGAAAAACGCTCTACAAACACCAACCAGAGCAAGAGCAAAGGTTTGATCCAGTGTCTGTGTACATGACGAAATATGGCTTAAAAAGAGTAACCAAAAGTGGTACTGGCAAGCGTCTTAATAAGCACTTTCCGTCGATTCAGTTGGCGGGTAAAACAGGGACAAGTAATGATTTGAGAGACAGCTGGTTTACCGGATTCGACCACAATACCGTTACGGTAACTTGGATCGGCCGAGATGATAATAAACCAGCAAAGCTGACTGGTGGAAGAGGCGCACTAGAGCTTTATATTCGCTATTTGAAACCTCTTAATCCGCAGGCTATTGTGGACGAGCGGCCTGCAGGAGTTAAGTGGGCGTTTGTTAGTAAAGCAACCGGTAAGCAAGCTGCACCACACTGCGGGCCAACTATCCAGTTGCCTCTACGGGCGGAGCTATTTAACCCGCGCCCAAGTTGCAAATAGATCTTATGTTCTAAACTGACTCATGGCAGACTTTAAATTAGCTGCCATGCTGCTGAGCTGATGGGCGTCATCTTGTGTCGCTTCCGCCGAGCCCAAGGTATGTTCAGCAAGATCGCTAATTTCGCTGGATTCAGAAAGCGCTTGCTGTGTTGCTTGTGTTTGCTGCTGAACTAGCTCTCGAATGACATGTCCTTGTTGATCGATATCTGTCATGCTTTGCTCCGCAGCACTCAATATTTGATTAGTCTCATTAGCTGCACTGACCCCTCGCTCCATTTTTTCAACGCTACTCAGCATTTTTTGCTGAGTATTGTTCGAGGCGCTTTGCAATGACTTGATAATCGAATGGATTTCCTCAGTTTGTTGTTGGGTGCGTTTGGCAAGTGTGCGCACTTCATCTGCAACAACTGCAAACCCTCTACCTTGCTCTCCCGCTCGTGCAGCTTCTATGGCCGCATTGAGAGCCAGTAAATTTGTCTGTTCAGCAATTTCACTGATCCCCAAGCTTACCTTGCTGATGTTTTGGCTGTCTTGAGCAAGTTTGTCTAACGCTTGTCTACTTTCTTCAAACTCGCGCTGTAACACTGTCATATGTTGGGCGAGTTCAGTCGTATTCACACTGCCCTGTTTAACTTGTTGAGCGGCGGCACTAGCCAGCTCAGTCGCGTGTTGTGCTGAGGTTTCTACTGAATCTGCGGCATTGGCCATATCGGAAAGGGCATTATGAATACCGGAAATTTTAATTTGTTGTTGGGCGACATCATGGCGGGTGTCTTGGCTTATGTGACTTAGCTTGTCGGTAGCATGATGCAGGTCGCTGGTGGTGTTGTGCACATCAGCTAATAATTCAGTAAAGGCATCTAACACCCGGTTATATTGTGCAACGATATCATTTAATTCATCATCTCCACGGGATACAGCCCTAGCACGTAAGTCGCCCTGTGCTGCTTTTTGTGCAGACACCGAAAACTCAGAAATGGTATCAACAACGGCAAAATAAAAACCTAGCATTAGATAGAGAGCGACAAACAGACTCAGTAGGGATGCTGAAGCAACAAGGTTTCGTATCGTTTGTTCCGTACTGAGCTTCTCCTGAAGTAAGGTTTTTAATGTGGGTAGCGCGGCTTCGATTAAATCTTGAGTTTTTCGTTGTACATTTCTGTGATTGCTGGCAAAAGCGCTGGCCGTCAGCTCAATATCATCTGGCTCGAGCAATTTTGTTCTAATTGCATGCTGGTATTGGTCTAAAGCATTATTGAGTGCGTCAATTTGGCCAGAAAGCTGCTGCTTAACAAAAGGGCTTTCTTGCGTGGCAACTTCTAGTTTATCTAACAGCTGAGCTTTTACTATGGGCAGAGCTTTGTTGAGGTTGGATAGCGCGATAAATGAGTCTGGCGTAAAACGGCCTCTGCTAATTATGGCATTGGCCTGCTCTGCGATATTGTTTATCTGATATACAACTTTGGGGAGAGACTCCACCAAAGAGCGATTTAAGTATGAGCGACTTAAATCGTTATCAATAGCTAACTTAGAGGCAATGGATACTTGCTCTAACGGTGTGTTAGATGCCTTTGCATTGACTGAAAAGCCATTTTGGGAGAGCAGCCTTTGATTATCTTTCTGGCGGTTATTAATAATGTTTTCTAGCAGTTTAGGGTAGAGGTTCAGACCTTGCTGCTGTTGTTGGCTGACTTCAATTGAGTGAGTCAAAGTTGAATTTAAAAAAAACAGACTTAGTGCCAAAGGCAATAGTAAAATACCGAATACCAGACTGATTTTTGTTTTATATTTTAACTGAGCCATAAATGAGATGGCGGGGCTACATAGCGATCTGAGTCCTGTCATAATTTAAATCTTTGTTATTGAGTCACGAAATAGAGACCTTATTAAGACAAAGAATAGTTCAAAGAAACAGAAATTTTTTTTCAATATGAAAAAAAAGCCCTTAATGGGCTTTTTCTTATGCACTTAACAACCAAACTAAGTTGGCATTTTGTGCTACTTATTTTGCTATTAGCTTTGCAAATGCGCGATCTGCGGCAGATATTGTGTTTTCGATATCTTTATCGCCATGCATTGTGCTGACAAAACCTGCTTCAAACGCAGATGGCGCAAGGTATACGCCTTCGTCTAACATTAAGTGAAAGAAGCGTTTGAATTTCTCCAAGTCACATTCTGTTGCTTGCTGGTAGCTATCGACACGCTGTGCTGAAGTAAAGAAAAAGCCAAACATGCCACCGGCATAGTTGGTCGTAAGCTCAATACCATGTTTATCAGCCGCAGCTTGGAAACCGGCGCATAAGGCTTTGCTTTTTGCTTCCAATGCATCGTGTAGACCAGGCTCAGAGAGAAGCTCTAGAGCTTTTAAGCCTGCCGCCATCGCAATTGGGTTACCAGATAAGGTGCCAGCTTGATATACAGGGCCAACAGGTGCAATGTAATCCATGATCTCACGTTTACCACCAAAAGCACCTACTGGCATCCCACCGCCGATGACCTTGCCTAGGCACGTCAGATCAGGCTCGATGTTGTAGTATGCTTGAGCACCACCAAGGGCAACGCGGAAACCAGTCATTACTTCATCGAAAATAAGTACTGACTTGTGTTCATCACAAATTGCACGAAGACCTTCTAAAAAGCCCTCAACAGGAGGGATGCAGTTCATGTTACCAGCAACTGGCTCTACGATGATGCATGCGATTTCGTCTTTATACTCGGCAAAGATCGCTTTGACTTCATCCATATTGTTAAACGATACCGTCAGTGTATGTTTGGCAAAGTCTTCAGGAATGCCTGGTGAATTGGGAACGCCCATGGTGAGCGCTCCAGAACCCGCTTTTACTAGCAAAGAGTCAGCATGACCATGATAGCAACCCTCAAACTTAAGGATTTTATCTCTGCCTGTATAGCCACGAGCAAGACGTATAGCACTCATGGTTGCTTCGGTACCTGAACTGACCATACGCACAGTTTCAATTGATGGAACCAACTCTTTGACTTTTTCAGCCATCAAGATTTCGGTCTCGGTTGGCGCACCATAGCTTAAGCCATTTTCAACAGCGTCTAACACCGCTTGTTTGATAGCTGGGTGATTGTGGCCAAGTATCATTGGCCCCCACGAGCCAACATAGTCGATGTAACGGTTATCATCAGCATCAAAGGTGAAAGGGCCTTCTGCTTTTGTAATAAACAAAGGTGTGCCGCCAACGCCGTTAAACGCTCTTACTGGTGAGTTTACACCGCCTGGGATGGAAGCTTGTGCACGCTCAAATAAATCTTGGCTAATTGTCATAATGTGTCCTTCTTGATTAACTTTGACGTTTTCTGCTGAACCAAGGTACGTTTGTTTCATACTGTTGTACTTTATTTTCTACACCCAGTGTTAGTGCGAAAAGTGCCATTCGGATCAGTACACCGTTTTGCACTTGTCTGAAGATGGCTAAGTTATCGTTACTGTTTAAATCGTTGTCTAGCTCATTGGCGTCACTGCGGCTATCTCTTGGAAGTGGGTGCATCAATACAGACTCAGGTTTACAATGCGCATCGTAAATTGCTTGGCTAATTCTAAATCCGCCACGATATTTATTGGCTTCTTCTTGCGATGGAAAACGCTCTTCTTGAATACGTGTTTGGTAGACGATATCCGCTGCGAGGTTACCTTCCATTTGAGAAACAAGTTCAATTTGATGACCTGCATTAGAGACCGCGTCGAGCACGTAGTCAGGCATTTGCAAACCATCAGGTGCAACCATAGAGAATTTAATATTTTTATAATGGCACAGTAGTTTGGACAATGAGTGTACGGTGCGACCATACTTCAAATCACCGACTAAAGCGATATGCATACCGTCGACTGTGCGATCGAAACGGCTGAGTTCACGGTCGATTGTCAATAGATCTAATAGTGCTTGGGTTGGGTGTTCGTTCGGGCCATCACCGCCATTGAGTACCGGCACATCAGAGCCTGTCGCAAACTCTGCGACACTGCCTGCATCTGGATGGCGCATGGCAACCGCGTCAGCATAGGCAGAGATAACACGGGCAGTATCATATAGTGACTCACCTTTTGCTAAGGCGGAGCTTTGCATGCCGGTGGTTTCTCTTACTAGGCCACCTAATAAGTTAAATGCAGTACCAAAACTGACTCGTGTACGGGTACTAGGTTCAAAGAATAAATTTGCGAGTACGGCACCTTCAAGCACTTGAGTACGTTTATGCTTTTTGGCATACGGCTCCATGCGCTTGGCGACGTCAAAAATTAATTCAATGGCTTCTCTATCGAGTTGATTGACAGAAAGGATGTTTTCACCTTGGAAACTTAGCATGCGGCGATTCCTAATCACAGATTGACAACAGGAGGCAAGGGTGCGCTCCTAACCGAGATAACCTTGGCAACAGCAGGTTACTGGAACGATATGATAGCATAATTGAACGTCAACAGGAGAGTATGACGGCAGGATACCGTCATATTTGTATTAAAAAAATGGTTTTAAGACTGCGAGCAATATGATGGGTAACAGCAAGAACACTGGAAACTCGTTAAAAAAGCGATAAAAACGTGTACTGCGAATATTTCGGTCGTGCTTAAAGTCTGCCAACAGTTTGAAACAATAGGCATGATAAATATAAAGAATGATCACAAAGACCAGCTTATAGTGAAGCCATAAATTGTATTTAAACCACTCCCTGCCGTATTCAACAATAGTCAGCACACCAAAAATGGTGGTGAGTACTGCAAAAGGCGTCACGAAGTATAGCAGTCGTCGCTCCATAATTTTGAGCATGGCAGAGCATGCTTTTTCTTCAGTCATGGTGTGATAGATAAATAGCCGAGGCAAGTAGAAAATGCCTGCAAACCACGCGACCATAAAAAAGATGTGCAAAGCTTTGTAAATCAGCAAAGCGCTCATAGTGCCCCTTATTTTTAATTAAAGTAAACTGTTTCTCATTGTTAGAATATGCCGTAATTTATCCCAACGCACCACGCCCATGATCTGGAGACTGTCTTTTTGGTTGTAAACATACACCGCACCAGAACGTTTATCTTTCAAGATTTCAAATGCTTCTGCAAGTGTAGCCTGAGTACTCAGGCCTTGAAGTGGGATATATTTAACGGTTGCGCTGTCGTCTGATACCAGCGTCAAGTCGTATTCTGCGAGGCGGTAGCCCTTTTGTTCATCATAGATAATGAGAGGTGTTTGGCTGTCAACGGCCGAAAGAGTGTCTTTAATTTGGTTTTTATCGCTTGAGTAAAGCAGCTTAAAGTCTTCTTCCATTTCCTCTACGATCCCCACTTTTTGTAACGCTTCTTTCGCTGGAGAAACTTGGTAGGGTAGGCCTTGGAAATCAAGCTGCTGAATAAAAATAGAACGGTTGCCAAACACTTGCAGTGCTGTCACATAAGCTGTTGAAATAACGAGCATAGCTGGAACAACAATCTGTGGATTGGAAGTTAGCTCCATCACAGCAGTCAATGCAGCCAATGGAGCGTGTAATGTTGCTGCTAATAACCCTGCCATACCAAGTACGCCATATGTGCCAGCGACGTTTACATCGGGAGAGATAAATTGGGCAAAAAATGCCATCAAGGTACCCATCACAACGCCAAGTCCGATTACCGGGCCAATCAACCCGCCAGGAATACCAAGGCCAATGGCAAATAACGTGGCGAGTAACTTGGCGATAAAAATTGTGGTAAGTAGCTGTAAGTCGTCTGGCGTTTCGATAGCTAGCTTAATAGCGCTCATGCCAGAGCCCATGGCTTCAGGTACTAAGTATCCAATTAGGCCAGCAATGAGTCCTGCGAGTAGCAAGCGAGGAAACATACTGATTGGTTTGAAGGTTTTAATAATGAGCATGAGGTTTTGATTAAACGCAAAAGCAACTGCGCCAAGCGCAAAACCACAAAGGATAAGGTATGGGTAGTGCCAGAAGCTTAACATTTCAATTTGAATTAGAGAGAGCTCAGAAACATTGCCAAATACAAATTGTGTAGCCAGTGCGCCTGTGACAGCTGCAAGCATAATAGGAACGAAAATATGAATTTTGTATTCTCTCAGTACAACTTCCATAACAAATATAACAGCGGCTAATGGGGTATTGAATGACGCTGCAATGCCTGCTGCTACACCACAGCCTGCTAGTGTTCTCGCAGCGTTGTGAGGTAAGTGAAGACGTTCTGTAAGGACACTTGCGCCAGTTGCGCCCATATGTACGGAAGGCCCTTCACGACCAACTGAAAAACCGCAAATGAGCGCAATACCGCCGCCAAAGAATTGGTTTACGGAGTTCCAGATTGGCATATGGCCATAATGAAGTTTGATACGGTTAATGACAAAGGGAATACCAAGTCGATAGTGCTTAAACCCAGTTAAATTAGCAAAAAGGGCGATGACTAGAGCCGCGCCGACGGGTAATAAAAGTCTTTGATGTTCGGCAAGAGAAGTAAAGTCATCATGACTATCTAGGAATGCAGACTGAACTAACTCGATCATTAATCTGAATAAGATTATTAATACGGCAGCAATTAAACCTGCACAAACGCCAAGCAGACATAGTTGTGCTGATGTTCGAGGTTGTGCAAGGCGCCGTCTAACTTGGTCAAGTGTCATAGTTCATCGCTTGAGATTGAAATTATCTCTTTATTTTATCAAAAGATTAATGCTAAGTCCCTGCTATAAATTTGCTTTATGATATTCCACCGAGGGGGATGTTAATTTAGCAACTACGCGCCGTGCAGCGCTCAGAGATACTTGATTAAAATAGTCGGGTATTAGATAATTCCGCTAATTATTGTACAAGGGTCGAACGCACATGTCAGAAGAGTTACCGATAAAGTTTAGCGATGCAGCGGCTGCGCGCGTAAAAGAGTTGATTGCTGAAGAGGAAAATCCTGAATTAAAGCTTCGCGTATACGTAACTGGCGGAGGATGCTCTGGGTTTCAATATGGCTTCACGTTTGATGAAAAAGTTAATCCAGGCGATTTGGAAATTGAAAAAAACGGTGTGGTCATGGTGGTTGACCCTATGAGTATTCAATATTTGGTTGATGGGATAGTTGATTACACTGAGGGATTAGAAGGCGCACGCTTTTTTGTAAATAACCCGAATGCGACGACTACTTGCGGTTGTGGTGCAAGCTTTAGCGTCTAGTTGAGCCAAGTTAAACATGAATAAAGCCATGCAATTGCATGGCTTTTTTATGTCGGATTGGTGACATGGATCATCAGAACAAAAAAGCCCAAGATAAATGCTGAAAAGAGAAGAATATAGATAAAACCACGTTTTCCTTGCTTGATAGGTATATTATTAACCCGCAAGAAGTAATACCATCCAAAGCATAAAGCCAGTGGCAATAAAAATAAAATTCGGATCATTCTGAAGCCCTTTTTTTACGTTATTTTTAAGATTAGCTGTAAATACTTATTTTTTAAAGAAAAATAAATTATTTCAAATACTGGTACAAGATATAAAATTTTTGTTAAAGTGTACCTTGTACCCTACATGAAAAAAACGAATATAGTTTTTTGAAATTTTATTAGGATTTAGCGTTAAGATAGTCTATACCTAATTGGGTACATAGGAACAACCCTGTTGTCGATACAGGAAATGTGCAAGGCCTGTAAGGCCTCTAGCGAAATAATTTAAGCTACATTATACAGCCGAGTGAGACGGGCAAATTTCACAAGGCCAGTTGAGATTAATCATCGAGTAGGAGATGTTTATTTATGATGGGTAAAACGGTTTCTTCGGAAGAAAACGGAAAGTTAACAAAATGGTTGAAATCAAAGCGTCATGAGAAAGGTCATACAATGCGTAGCCTAGCTCAAGTTTTAGGAACGCCACATTCTTTCATTGGAAAGATTGAAAACCAAGAGCGCCGTTTGGATGTAATTGAATTCTTACGTTACTGTGAAGCGTTGGAAGTTGACCCGTATGAAGGCTTGTCTTTAATTAATAAAGAAGAGCTTTAACCTGCAACGGGATTAAGAAAACAAGGTGCAGGGAAGTGCACCTTAGTCTTGCTGTTTATATGCAGCTTCAATGGCATACAGTTTGTGCCTTATAAAATAGAGAAACAGCAACGAAGGGATAACCATGAGTGCTGTGATGACAAAAAATACAGCCCAGTTCCCGCCTAGCCAATCATCAATGACTACTCCGCTATAACTAGATAATACAGTTCGGCCTAAACTACCCAAAGAGGCAAGTAAAGCGTAATGTGTTGCGCTGAATGTTCTGTCACAGAGCATTGAAATAAATGCGACCATGGCAACGAGTGACCATGCTTGTGTAAAGCCATCGACAACAATTGCCAGTGCATATAGTGACTCCTTTGGTCCAGCTATGGCTATCCAAGAGAAAATCAAATTGGACGCAGCCATTGCAATGCCACTGATGAAAAGTCCTTTTACAATGCCATATTTATGGTTAAAGATGCTCCCTAAAAAGGCAAAAATGATGGTAATAAGGCCTGTCCCAAGTTTTGAATACTGCGCAATTTGGGTATTGCTAAACCCCACTTCTTTGTAGAAAACAATCGACATGCGGGCTAGAAAAGCTTCACCAATCTTAAACAAAAAGATAAAAGTTAATAGTGCAAGTGCCGTTTTAACACCATTTTTGTTGAAAAAACTAACAAAGGGGGCAACGAGCGTGACTCCTAGCCATGCAAGGAGCTTATTCGCGCGAGAATGACCGAGCTGAGATAATTTCTGTTCGTATGCTTTTTGTATCTGGGCCTGCGCTGTATCGCGATGAGAATCGGGCTCTTTTGCCAATATTGTGACAACTGACAGTAGTGCCATTATTACAGCCAATAGTAGGTATATGTCAGGCCAACTCACATTGGGTAGATCCGCTGCGAAAAATGGGATGGCCCCAAGTAGTGCATAGCCAGTCCACCACCCTGACGTTGCCATAGCTGCTGCGGCTGTCGACTTTTCACTTTCAGATTGTGGTAGAACGTCAATTCGATAGCCATCAATTGCAATATCATGTGTTGCGGCAAACAGCGCGATTACAAAGCACAGCAACGCGGCGTAAAATAAGCTGTTTTTTAGGTCGACAAAGGCCAAGCAAGCTGCGCTCAGCGTGATGACAAGCTGCCCTAAAAAAATCCAACTCCTTCTTTGACCGAGCTTTTTACCTATGAGAGGGAGAGTTAAGCGGTCAACTAAAGGCGACCACAAAAAATTAATCGTGTAGGCGCTAAATACAATGCCAAATAGCCCAATTAAGCTGCGACTAAGGCCTTCATCTTTGAGCCAAGCAGACATTACCGAGCCGATAAGAACCCAAGGAAACCCCTGGCTCATGCCAAAAGCAAAAACAGTTAGTAGTCGCTTATCTCTATAGTAACTCAGATATTGTGCAATGCTTGCTGTTGTCATCATAATTTAAGTTAGAGCTCTTCAACTGGCAGAATTTCAATGCTGTAAATAATCACCGCAGTTTTAGGAATAAATGAGTAACCAAGCTTTTTGTTATAACCGGTTTCTACTTGCATGATTTTATCCAAAGTTTCATAACCTTCTGTCACATTACCGAATACAGCAAAGCCCCATCCTCGGCCCGGGTTTAAATGATTATTGTCATCCATATTAAAGAAAAACTGGCGTGTACCCGAATGAGGTTTGTTGTCTTGATATGCCATCGCGACTGAATACATCTCATTTTTTAAACCATTGCCACTTTCATTGAAAATGGGTTTGCGTTCGAACATGCCATCATAGTCTTTATCGTAACCCCCACCTTGGATCACAAAATCCTTTTCGTTTACTTCATCGCGTTCAACACGATGAAACACGGAGCCTTTGTAGTCGCCATTGACGACATACGTCAAAAAGTTATTTACAGTTAAAGGCGCGCGAGATCGGTCAAGATCAATTACGATCTTACCGAGAGAGGTGTTGACTTGAACTCTAGGAAATAAGTTATCTTTTTGTACAAATCGTCCTTCTTTGTTTGCTGCGTGGGCAAAACCGGTTGAAACGATTATTAATGCAAATACTAATGTACGGATCATGTCAGTGCTTCCTTGTTCTTATTGTGAGATGAAGTCAGTTAGTTCTTTATCTTCCATTATATGCATGACTAGTTGTTCTGCGAGAGTATTTAACTGCCCTTCGACTTTAGCTTGGTCGTGTTTTAAAGACCCAGATAGAGTGCGGGTTCCAGTGTAAGACTTGGTAAATGTATTGCCCCCTTTAGAGACAGAAACTTTGAACTCCGCCTCTGCATTGCTTTCATGTTTGCTGTAGGACTCTGAGACCACGGCTAAAAAGCGGTGGATTTCCAGGGTTAGGTTTGTCTTTGCTTCTGGTACTACGTTGGCATTGTTAGCCGTTAACGCTTGTTCTAGCACAGCTGACACGGTTACTGGTAAGTTGGCATCTGGCAGGTAAACTGCGGGCTCAGTATCGAGGACTTTTACAGTGAACTTGGAAGTTCTTAAATCAACGACATTAACTGTAAGTGGGGTGTTGAGCTGAACAAGTTGGCCAGCAGAGTATTCAGGACTCATGATCACCGCTTTTGGCGCAGCTGCGCAGCCTGATAAAATAGTCAGTAACCCAGCAGTTGCGACGGAGTAGAGAGTTTTGGCCATGATTAGCTCCTTTTTATTACACTTAATACAGTAAACTTTTTATTATTGCCCAGTACCTTACAATTACCAAAAAGGCGCTGCAACTTATCTTGGTAATCTAGGTGGCGATTTCCGATTATTCTGAGTTCACCGCCATTTCTCAGAGTGTATTTGGCTTGTAAGAACATTTGCCATGCGATGTGATCAGTGATGGCTTGAGCTTGATGAAAAGGTGGATTGCACAAAACCAAATCAGTACTATTAGGTGCAAAGTCAGTTAAGCAGTCGTTGTGGGTAAATTGGCAATGGCTCAGCCTTTCAGGCAAGTTGTGCTGTACATTTTGTTGTGCGCTGGCAACAGCCATCGCAGACTCGTCAACAAAAGTGACTTTTGCATTTGGCATTCGCTTTAAAGTCTGTAACCCAATGACCCCGTTTCCGCAGCCTAAATCAATAATATTGAGTGGTTTTTTTCCAGCTGGTAAGTAGTTAATAAAAAAGCGAGCACCGATGTCTAGAGAATCGCGTGAAAAGACATTTGCGTGATTAATCAATGTCATTTCTGTACTTTCTAGAGGCCATGACACAGGAAACTTGCTATTTACAGGCTTGTTCGTTGTGCTCGAAAAAATTAATCGAGATTTTTTAACCGCGAGGCTTGTTTTTGGCTCAGATAGAAAGTGATTAAAGGATTTCAACGTAGAGGTGTGTATTTCTTTCGCTTTACCTGCTGCAATAACAGGGATGTCGGCTGGCAAATGACTTAGTTGCGCCAACTGGTGTTGTAAATAACCTGCATTTTTAGGTATTTTCAACACAATTAAGTCTACAGCATGTGGCAGCGTCTCTAAACTATCTAAAAAAGAGATATGTGTGAGTGGCAGTTGGTTCTCTTTAAGGTTGTGTCGACATGCTGCTGTACTGACAAATGAGTCGTTGACAAAATGAATGCAGGGTAACTGCTCATCTTGCTGATAAAGCGTTGAAATGGCACAGCTAAGAGCTCCGAAACTGTCATTTAATACCAAAATATTGCGAACGCTTTGGTATTCCTCACTGATATAGTCAAGTAGATATTCGTCAGCGGAATCCCATGCCTGTAGGCTGCGATTTTTTTGTTCTAAGGGAAATCGATGTAGAGTAAATGGGTGATTAGCCAAGACCGCGTCGGTTGTCATAGTTCTATATTTTTCACTAAAAATGTGAGTGCATAATATCATGTCACAGCTGAACAAAGAATGTTTGCCTGAGGGCTTTGCTTATTTTCCTAATGTTATCTCTTTTAATAAGAGCCTTACGTTATATGATCACTTGGTTGACAGCATTCCATGGCAGCAGCCTCAAATTCAGGTATACGGCAAATATCATCGTATCCCACGACTGCAGTGTTTCATTGCCGACCGAGAGGTTCGTTATGGTTATTCCGGAAAGTCATTGGATAATGTGGCATGGCTACCTGCATTGTCGGCTATGCGGCAAAGGTTACAGCGCCAATACGCAAAGGAATTCAATGCGCTTTTACTTAATTGGTATCGTGATGGGTTGGATACAATGGGTTGGCACAGTGATGATGAAAAAGAGTTAGGTGCAGCGCCTCTGATAGTGTCAGTGTCTTTGGGAGCGCCCAGAATGTTTAAAATTCGTCACAGGCAAACCAGAGAAGTGACGTCAATTATGCTCGAAACAGGAAGTTGCTTGCTGATGTCCGGAGAAAGCCAGCGAGATTATGAGCACAGCTTGCCCAAGCAAACAAAAGTTACACAAGGGCGGATAAATCTGACATTCAGAACGGTTGGTTAATCGGTATTATCGGCGTATAGTATGCGATGTTTAACAATATGAAAGTAAAGAGTATACCCATGTCTATGCAGGAACATATACACACAAAACTCAAAGATGCCATTGATTGCACACATCTTGAGGTGATTAATGAAAGCCATATGCACAGCCGCGGGACAGAATCACATTTTAAAGTGATTGTTGTGAGCGATGAATTTGCGGGGCAGCGCCTATTGCCACGTCACAGACGTATAAATGAAGTGCTCAAGTCTGAGTTAGCGAATGAAATTCACGCGCTAGCGATTCATGCTTATACGCCTGAGGAATTTAGAGAGCAATCCGAACATGTCCCGGCATCGCCAACTTGTTTAGGTGGCTCAAAACTTGATAATTAGCTGATCAGACCTGTATTTAGGTCATCAGAGATTACACTATAACGCAATTTTTCTGGCTCCACCTTTTTATATTCTTGATTTTATACCGTAAGAGGTGGGCCTAAATACTTGAAACAAATTCAAAATTTAGTAGGAAATATAATGGTAATTAAGCCGAAGATCCGTGGTTTTATCTGTACAAATGCTCATCCAGCAGGTTGTGCTGCTCATGTAGAAGAACAAATCGCTTTTGTTAAGCAACAAGGCGAGTTAAAAGATGGCCCTAAAAATGTACTAGTCATTGGTGCTTCTACTGGTTACGGTCTTGCGTCTCGAATTACTGCTGCATTTGGATCTGGTGCAAAAACGCTAGGTATTTTCTTCGAAAAAGAAGGTACAGAGAAAAGAACAGCCTCAGCGGGTTGGTATAATACGGCTGCGTTTCAAAATGCTGCTGACAAAGCAGGGCTGTGGTCAAAAAACATCAATGGGGATGCATTTTCTACTGAGCTCAAAGAGCAAGCTATCGAGACGATTAAAGCTGAAATGGGTAAAGTAGACCTAATCATCTATAGCCTTGCATCTCCTCGCCGTACAGATCCAAAAACAGGCGAAACTCACAGCTCTGTACTTAAGCCAATTGGCGAAGCGATCACAACAAAGAACTTAAACACATCTAAGCGTGTTATTGATGAAGTGAGTGTAGAAGCTGCCAACGAAGATGAAATTGCTAACACAGTAAAAGTAATGGGTGGTGAAGACTGGGAACTTTGGTTAGATGCGCTGAAGCAAGCCGATGTACTTGCAGATAACTTTAAAACGACTGCATATACTTACATTGGTAAAGAGCTAACTTGGCCAATTTATGGCCACGCTACTATTGGCAAGGCAAAAGAAGACTTAGATAGAGCTGCTGCGGCAATCAAAGCATCGACGGCGGATCTACATGGTGAAGCTTATGTCTCTTCTCTTAACGCGGTAGTAACTCAGGCAAGTTCGGCAATTCCGATCATGCCACTATATATCTCAGCTTTATTTAAGGTTACTAAAGAAGACGGTACTTACGAAGGTACAATCGAGCAAATCCATGGTCTTTTCAATGAAAACCTTTACAGTGGCACGCCAAGATTCGATGAAGGTGGTCACCTGTTCCAAAACTATAAAGAGCTGGAAGAAGGTGTGCAGGCGCGTATTCAACACATTTGGGACACTGTGGATACCGACACCATTGATTCAATGACTGATTACGAAGGCTACCATAACGAATTCCTAAAATTATTTGGTTTTGGCGTTGATGGCGTTGACTATGACGCGGATGTAAATACTGTTGTTGAAATCAACAATTTAGTATAAAACTTAACCGCAAGGTGAGGCGCCCGAGCCTCACCTCTATCGAGATTACCCGACAAACCCCTTTCATCTTTTTCTCATTCAATACCACTTTGGTCTATATTGAATTAATCGCAATTAGCTGAACTGAGCTAAAACCATTGTTAAGTCGTATTAATTTGATAATTCTACTCGCATAGTCAGGGCGATTAATGTTAAAATTGCGGAAATATGTGAGGACTATATATCACGACGCTTGTTTTTGGTTGATTTGGCTTTTGTCAAGTCTCTTTTGACTAGGCGGGTTCTTTTTGATACTGAAAACATGATGAGATAGCGGCCGTGATAACTAAAGATTTTTCAATTTCTTTCCGTTAATGTAATGCAAGTGCGTATGATCAACATAAAAAAAGGTCTGGACTTACCCATAGAGGGCGCACCACAGCAAGCTATTCATGATGGCGCTGCCATCAAACGCGTAGCTGTGCTTGGTGAAGAGTTTATCGGTATGCGTCCAACCATGCATGTTCGCGTGGATGACCAAGTCAAAAAAGGCCAAATTCTTTTTGAAGACAAAAAGAATCCTGGCGTCAAGTTTACTGCGCCAGCCTCTGGTGTAGTTAAAGAAATCAACCGTGGTGCTAAGCGTGTTCTTCAATCTGTCGTGATTGAAGTACAAGGCAATGAGCAAATCACTTTTGAAAAGGTCGCAGCTGCTGAATTAAGCAACTTAGATCGTGAAAAAGTGAAAGAAGTGCTTATTGAATCTGGTCAATGGCCAGCGCTACGTGCACGTCCATTTAGCCGTGTTGCAGTACCAAGTGCAACGCCGAGCTCAATCTTCGTGACAGCCATCGATACTAACCCATTAGCTGCGGATCCTGCTGTGATCATTGCTGAAAACGTTGAAGCGTTTGAAGCAGGTCTAGCTGTAGTTTCACGTCTAACTGATGGTAAAGTATTTGTGTGTAAGCAGTCTGGTAGTAAAGTACCAAGCTCTTCGCTATCACAAGTGGAAGTACATGAGTTCGCGGGTGTACACCCAGCAGGCTTAGTGGGTACTCATATCCATAACTTAGATGCAGTTGGTGCGGACAAGCAAGTTTGGCACTTAGGTTACCAGGACGTTATTGCGTTTGGTAAGCTGTTCCTTACTGGCGAGATCTACACTGACCGAGTTGTTTCTTTAGCAGGTCCTCGCGTAAAGAATCCTCGTTTAGTTAAAACTCAAGTTGGTGCGTCGTTAACAGATTTAGTATCTGGTGAACTTGAAGACGGTGATAACCGAGTCATTTCTGGCTCTGTGTTAGCTGGTAAAACAGCAACCGGCCCTCATGCTTTCCTAGGTCGTTACCACGTACAGGTTTCAGTTCTTCTTGAAGGTCGTGAGAAAGAGCTATTTGGCTGGATTGCGCCAGGTAGTAACAAATTCTCAGTTACACGTACATTCATTTCACACTTAGCACCTAGCCGTTTGTTTAAGTTTACAACGTCTACTGGTGGTTCTAAGCGTGCGATGGTGCCAATCGGCAACTACGAACGTGTAATGCCTCTGGATATCCTACCAACGCTATTACTTCGTGATCTGATCGCTGGCGATCTAGATAGCGCTGTCTCTTTAGGTGCGCTTGAGCTTGACGAAGAAGATTTAGCATTGTGTACCTTCGTTTGTCCAGGCAAGTACGACTACGGCTTAATCCTACGTGATTGCCTGACTACTATCGAGAAGGAAGGTTAAAAATGGCCTTAAAGAAATTTTTAGAAGACATTGAACCTCACTTTGAACCAGGTGGAAAACACGAGAAGTGGTATGCGCTTTACGAAGCCATTGCAACTGTGTTTTATACTCCTGGTTATGTAAACAAAGGCGGCACGCACGTGCGTGATAACATCGACCTAAAACGTATCATGATCTTGGTATGGATGGCGACGTTCCCGGCTATGTTCTTCGGTATGTTCAACATCGGTCACCAAGCTGCAATCGCTATTGGTAATGGTTTTGACATCGCAACTACTTGGCAAGCTGGTATTTTCCAAGCGTTAGGTGGTGAGCTGACAGCAACTTCCGGCTGGGCAGCGAAAATGTTTTATGGTGCGTGTTTCTTCCTGCCTATTTACGGAACTGTGTTCATTGTAGGTGGTTTCTGGGAAGTATTATTCGCGTCAGTTCGTAAGCATGAAGTAAACGAAGGTTTCTTCGTAACGTCTGTTTTATTTGCATTGATCCTGCCTGCAACTATTCCTTTATGGCAAGTTGCTCTAGGTATCACATTTGGTGTTGTAGTAGCTAAAGAAGTATTCGGTGGTACAGGCCGTAACTTCCTTAACCCTGCACTAGCTGGTCGTGCGTTCCTATTCTTCGCATACCCAGGTGATATCTCTGGTGACACAGTATGGACAGCAGTAGATTCGTTCTCTGGTGCTACATACCTAGGTCAAGCAGCGATTGGTTCACTAGATTACAGCAACATGCAGTTGTGGTGGAATGCGTTCTACGGCTTTATCCAAGGTTCAGTGGGTGAAACGTCTACGCTAGCACTGGCAATTGGTGGCTTGTTCTTAATGTATGTTCGTATCGCGTCATGGCGTATCGTACTAGGTACTTTCCTAGGTATGGTTGTGATGGCTACACTTCTGAACGTGATTGGTTCAGATACGAACCCAACATTTGCTATGCCTTGGCATTGGCACTTAGTACTTGGTGGTTTTGCATTTGGTATGTTCTTTATGGCGACAGACCCTGTTTCAGCGTCTTTCACTGACAAAGGTAAATGGGCATACGGTGCATTAATTGGTGTTATGGTTGTACTTATCCGTGTTGTTAACCCGGCATACCCAGAGGGTATGATGTTAGCAATTCTATTCGCTAACCTATTCGCACCACTATTCGACCACTTTGTAGTGCAGTCTAATGTGAAGAGGAGATTGGCACGTGTCTAGTAACAATGAAACTATCGGCAAAACGTTAGGCGTTGTTGTTGGTCTATGTTTAGTGTGTGCAATCGTCGTATCTTTTGCGGCAGTACAATTACGCCCACTACAGCAAGCTAACAAAATTGAAGACGTTCAGCGTAACATTCTAGCTGCAGCTGGTTTTAAAGACGTTGAAAACGTTGCTCAAAAATACAATGAAGTAATTGATGCACGCGTTGTTGACTTTAAATCAGGTGAGTTTGTTGAAACTGATCCTAACTCATTCGATTTTACAATGACTAAGTTTGATGCGGAGCGAAGCTTTGCACTTCCAAAAGAAGAAGACTTAGCTGGTGTACTTCGTATGACTCATGAGTCTCCTGTATACCTTGCTAAAGACAGCAATGGTCAGGTTGAATCAGTGATCCTTCCTATTCAAGGTTACGGTCTTTGGGGCATCATGTATGGTTTCATCGCACTTGAACTTGATACAAAAACCATTAAAGCTATCAACTTCTATCAGCATAACGAAACTGCTGGTCTTGGTGGTGAAATCCAGAACCCTAAGTGGACAGCTACTTGGGAAGGCAAACAACTACCGGTTGATATCGTAAAAGGCACTGCTGGCAGCGATGTAAACAAAGTTGATGGCATCTCTGGTGCAACACTGACGTCGAATGGTGTTGAAAACACATTCAAGTTCTGGACAGGCGATAAAGCGTTTGGTCCATTCCTAGCGAAAGTACGTGAAGGGGCATTGAACTAATGGCTAATGCAAAAGAAATGAAGGAAGTCTTGTTAGGACCAGTCTTCGCAAACAACCCGATTGCTCTGCAAGTATTGGGTATTTGTTCTGCGCTAGCGGTTACTTCAAGCCTTAAAAATGCGCTTATCATGTCACTCGCTTTGACTGTGGTAACTGCGTTTTCAAGCTTATTTATCTCGTTGATCCGTAATCACATTCCGTCAAGTGTACGTATCATCGTTCAAATGACGATTATCGCATCGTTGGTAATCGTTGTTGACCAAACACTTCAAGCATTTGTTTATGCAACAGCTAAAGAACTTACCGTATTCGTTGGTCTAATTATTACCAACTGTATCGTAATGGGTCGTGCTGAAGCATATGCTATGAAGTCGCCACCGCTTATGTCTTTCTTAGACGGTATCGGTAACGGTCTTGGTTACTCTGTAGTTCTACTTACAATTGGTTTTGTTCGTGAACTATTCGGTGCAGGTGCACTATTTGGTGTTGAAATTCTTCCACTTGTTGCTGACGGTGGTTGGTACCAGCCAATGGGTCTATTAATTATGCCATTCAGTTCATTCTTCTTAGTTGGTTTCTTCATTTGGGTACTACGTACTTATAAGAAAGACCAAGTAGAAGCGAAGGCATAAGGGGAGAAAGATGGAACATTATCTTAGCTTATTTGTAAAAGCTGTTTTCATTGAAAACTTAGCGCTATCTTTCTTCTTAGGTATGTGTACATTCCTTGCGGTATCTAAGAAAGTAACGACCTCGTTTGGTCTTGGTGTTGCTGTAATCTTTGTACTAGGTGTGGCTGTACCGGTAAACAACATTGTTTATCACGCAGTACTTGCACCAGGTGCGCTAGAGTGGCTTGGTTTCCCTGAAGCTGACTTGAGCTTCCTGAAATTCCTGACTTTCATCGGTGTAATTGCTGCACTAGTACAGATCCTAGAGATGACTTTGGACAAGTTCTTCCCTGCGCTATATAACGCGCTTGGTATTTTCTTGCCTCTTATCACTGTAAACTGTGCGATTTTCGGTGCGGTAGCATTCATGGTTGAGCGTAACTACAACCTAGCAGAATCAGTCGTATTCGGCGTCGGTTCTGGTGTGGGTTGGGCGCTTGCAATTGTATTGCTAGCAGGTCTTCGTGAGAAGATGAAGTATGCTGATATTCCTGACGGTCTTCGTGGTTTAGGTATTACCTTTATCACTGTAGGTCTTATGGGCTTTGGCTTCTTGTCATTCTCTGGTATTTCACTTTAATTAGCGAGGAAACTATACGATGGAAACGATTGTATTAGGCGTAAGTATGTTCATCGCTATCGTTGTGATCTTGGTGCTAGTCATCATCGCAGCGAAATCGAAGCTTGTACCAAGCGGTGACATCACGATTGGCATCAATGGCGATGCTGACAAAGCAATTACTTCAGCACCAGGTGGTAAGCTACTAGGCTCACTAGCTGATGCAGGTATCTTCATTTCATCAGCATGTGGTGGTGGTGGTTCTTGTGGCCAGTGTCGCGTACATGTTCATTCTGGTGGTGGTGATATCCTTCCTACAGAGCTTGACCACATTACTAAAGGTGAAGCGCGTGAAGGTTGTCGTCTAGCGTGTCAGGTTGCTGTTAAGACTGACATGGAAATCGAAGTAGAAGAGTCTATCTTCGGTGTTAAGAAGTGGGAATGTACAGTTATCTCTAACGATAACAAAGCGACATTCATCAAAGAGCTTAAGCTTGGTATCCCTGAAGGTGAGGTTGTACCTTTCCGTGCAGGTGGTTATATCCAGATTGAAGCACCAGCTCACCACGTTAAATATGCTGACTTCGATATTCCTGACGAATATCGTGGCGACTGGGAGCGTTTCGGTTTCTTCAACCTTGAGTCTAAGGTCGATGACGAAACAATTCGTGCATACTCAATGGCTAACTACCCAGAAGAGTTTGGCATCATTATGCTTAACGTACGTATTGCAACTCCGCCGCCAAATAACCTAAGCCTACCTTGTGGTAAGATGTCATCGTACATCTGGTCACTAAAAGAAGGTGATAAAGTAACTATCTCTGGTCCATTTGGTGAATTCTTCGCGAAAGAAACTGAAGCAGAAATGGTATTCGTTGGTGGTGGTGCAGGTATGGCACCAATGCGTTCACACATCTTTGACCAGCTTAAGCGTCTTAACTCAGACCGTAAGATGTCTTTCTGGTACGGTGCACGTTCTAAGCGTGAGATGTTCTACGTAGAAGACTTTGACGGCCTAGCAGCTGACAACGACAACTTTGAATGGCACGTAGCGCTTTCAGATCCTCAACCAGAGGACAACTGGGAAGGTTACACAGGCTTCATCCACAACGTATTACTAGAAAACTATCTGAAGGACCATGAAGCGCCTGAAGATTGTGAGTTCTACATGTGTGGTCCACCGATGATGAACGCGGCTGTTATCAACATGCTGAAAGATCTTGGTGTTGAAGACGAAAACATCCTACTTGATGACTTCGGTGGTTAATTAGGTAATTAGATATGATGAAATGTCGTATTTAATAAGATTAAACCCCTAGGGCATTCCCTAGGGGTTTTTTTATACGTTTTAAGGACTAAAAAGTAGATGCAAAAACTCAGTTATTTATTCTCTGTTATTTTTTTAGTGTTTTTCTTGTCAGCCTGCGGACAGCAGCAATCTCAACTAAAGCCGGTTGAAATAAACGGCAAAACTATGGGGACGACCTACAATATTAAAGTTTTCCCAGGTCCAATAGCATTAGAAGCGGACCGTTTTAAAAAAGAAGTCGATGAAACCCTGATCGCAGTTAACCAATCTATGTCGACATATATCCCAGACTCTGAAATTAACCGATTTAACCGCCTCGACGCAAATACAGTGATGCCAATCAGCGGTGACTTTCGAACGGTTGTCGCTGAGTCTATTCGTTTAGGGGAGTCGACTAAAACCTTAGATGTGACAATGGGCCCACTGATTGATTTATGGGGCTTCGGTCCGGATAAAAGACCTACCAAAAGGCCATTACAATCAGAAATTGAAGCTATGCAGGCAAACATCGGGGTGAATAAACTTCAGCTCACCTCAGAAGGTCTTGCTAAAACTTTGCCTCATTTAGAGCTGTCATTTTCAGCTACGGCTAAAGGTTACGGCATTGACAAAGTCGCTGAGTTAATCGAGAAAAAAGGGTTTTCAAATTATATGGTAGAGATCGGCGGTGAACTTCGAATTTCGGGCAGTAAGCCGGAAGGTGCACCATGGCGTATCGCCATCGAAAAACCGGATGCGCCTGCAGGGCAACGTCAAATTCACCGTGTTGTAGAGCCAGGTAATAATGCCATCGCGACATCTGGGGATTATCGAATTTTCTACGAAATGGACGGGGAAGTATTTACGCATTTAATTGACCCAGGTACAGGTAAGCCTGTACGTCATGACTTGGTGTCTGTGACGGTGTTGCATCCATCTGCAATGACAGCCGATGGGTTGGCTACAGCGCTCACTGTGATGGGAACGCAACGAGCAAGAGCATATGCTGAAGAACATAATCTGCCAGTATATTTGATTAGTAAAACCGATGCTGGGCTAGAGACATTTTCAAGTACTGCTTTTGAACCGTATTTAGATGTAAAAAAGTAATCAGTGAATTAGGCTAAATATCATTGCTTTTAGTGTGGTAAATTCATTCAACTTTGGCAGATTTAGATATATAATATCGAAAGTATACCGTCAGTTGCTTGGATGTTGACCAAGCTAGTTTATTGAGGGGCCTTTGCCTATGTCACTATTTATTCTTACCTTTGGATTACTTGTATTGATTGCTGCAGCTATGGCTGTGGGTGTAATAGTTCAGAAAAAATCAATGGCAAGCAGCTGTGGTGGCCTAGGTTCAATGGGTATCGACAAAATTTGTGATTGTGATGACCCATGTGACAAGCGTAAAAAGCGCTTGGCGAAAGAACAGTCTTGGCGCGAAAATCAAATTTTGTAAATCGATTTAAAAACGCAGGGGATCCTGCGTTTTTATTGTCTGTTTGATCAGATGATTCAAACTCTTTATTTTATTCGTCATACCGAAACAACCCAGTCGGGCATGCTGTTGGGTAAGACTGACCCACCGTTGACCAGTACTAGCCATCAGCAATTGCTTACTATTTTTGACTCTCTTCCCAAGCCTGATAGAGTGATCAGTTCTCCAAAACTTCGTTGTTTGGCGCCTGCACAAGCATATGCTGAAAAATCCGGACTCGCCCTATCGATAAAAAGTGAGTTACAAGAGATGGATTTTGGGCTTTGGGACGGTAAAAGCTATGATTGGTTGTGGCAAAATGCTACCGACCCAAGTATTGGTGAATTTTGGCAAAACCCGTGGGATATCGCAGTTCCGGAAGGGGAATCAATGATCACCTTCAATAATAGAATCGCATCGTGGTGGCAAACATTTACTGCAGATCGCACAGATGATACCGTCCTAGTAGTGACCCATGGTGGGGTGATAAAGCAGTTGCTAGCACTTTGGCTCGAGCTGCCCAAAGGTGTCTCAAGTCATTTAAATTGTTTTGAGGTTGGCTATGGCTGCGTGGTTAAAGTAACCGTTTTTTATGATGAAGTTGGCAAGGCATGGCCTAAAGTTGTGTTTTAGCCATCTAGACTTCATAATACACAAAATTATTTCGACATCGCTTGGGAATGAGGTGTAAACCCTCAGCTGTCCCCGCAACTGTGAGTGCGTCAGTTTGACTAGCCGCACAAAGCCAGATACCAAGGTTGAGATAACAGCTTAAGCGGGCGCACTTAAGTTACATCCACATGTTTCATTTGTATTGCAAGCTGTAGTGATGTGTGCCCGAAGAAGAGGAATTATGGCGGCAGCACAAGTATCAGTTAGTAACCTACACCTAGTTATCAATAATAAATCCATTTTAACTGACATGAGTTTTTCCATAGAACAGGGTCGGTTTCTTGGGTTAATAGGTCCAAATGGAGCTGGAAAATCCTCATTGCTACGATGTCTGTACCGCTTTCAGGCTCCAACATCTGGTGCCATTACGATAGATGGTAAAAATATCGCGGAGTTTAATCGGCAAGATTACGCACGCAAAGTCGCGGCTGTGCTGCAAGAGATCCCTAGTCAGTTTAATCTAGGGGTGTTTGATGTAGTCGCGATGGGTTTGACGCCTCATAAAAGTCTATTTGCGAGTGTATCTCTGCGCGATAAACAGGCCATTCAAGAGGCGCTATCAAAAGTGGGGCTGACTCATAAACAGAAGCAATCTTACGAATCGTTGTCAGGTGGTGAGAAACAGCGTGTCATGATTGCAAGAGCAATTGTGCAAAGCCCAAGTTTGTTACTGATGGATGAGCCGACCAGTCATTTAGATGTGAAATATCAAATTGAAATTATGGCATTGGCAAAATCATTGGGGATCACGGTAGTGGCCTCCTTCCATGATTTGAATCTCGCTGCTGCGATATGTGATTCAATTTTGGTTGTAGATAAAGGAAAGTTGGTTGCGCACGGTTCTCCACAAAATGTAGTCTCATCGTCAATGCTCGCACAGGTTTTTGGTGTCAATGCGGATGTAACGTTACAGCAGTGTGCTAAGCGTGAGCATGTTATTCCCCATATTCGTTATCAATATCAGCAACCTGCAATTCATAGGGGCATACCAAGGAGTCAGCCATGAGGTTTGCCGCAAGCAGTGTCCTGTTGTTGGCTTGTTTGTTTAGCTTCGTTTGTAGTTTGAGCATTGGGGCCGTGCAAGTTGACTTTTACGATGTGTGGTTAGCACTTTGGTCGTATGACAACACACAACTGGCGCAAAAAATCGTAATAGAACTCAGGCTTCCGAGAGCCATTCTCGCATTTTTGGCTGGTGCGGGGTTGGCAACAGCAGGACTGATTTTACAAACAGTTACTCGTAATCCACTTGCTGATCCATATCTTTTTGGCATTTCTTCAGGTGCTTCGTTTGGTGTGGTTTTATTACTCACCTTGTTTGGGATACAAAGTGGGTTAGCTATGTCAGGGGCGGCATTACTTGGCAGTATATGCGCAATGAGTTTGCTGCTTTTGATTGCTTACCATAAAGGAACCGCACAAATAGAAAATATGCTACTTGCTGGCGTTGCGCTGTCTTTCTTGTTTAATGCGTTCACTAGTTTGCTTCTGTATTGGAGTGACCCCCAAGCGGTTAGCGCCATAATATTTTGGAGCCTAGGCAGCTTTAGTCGGGCTGATTGGGTTTGGATGTGGCTACCTTCGATTGTCGTAATAAGTGGGTTGGTGATTGTAATTTGCTTTAGACGACATTTAAATGCGTTGCTTTTGGGTGACGAAAGTGCTGTTACGCTGGGGGTCAATGTTCACCGATTACGCTTGGGTATGTTATTGGTAAGTTCTTTGTTGACTGCTGTGTTAGTAGCAGCGTGTGGTGGTGTCGGATTTGTCGGGTTAATGATCCCCCATATTGTGCGTTTTTTCATTTCTCAAGCTCGTGTACTCGGTATGATAGTTACCGCTTTAAGCGGTGGGTTACTGATGCTGTGGGTTGATGTCTTAGCGCGTACCATCATTGAAAATCAAGAGTTACCCATTGGCGTTATCACTGCAGCAATTGGTAGCGTATTTTTTCTTTCTCTGCTTATGTTCCGAAAACGCACCGCAAGTATTTAATGAGGCTTAAAATGATCTCACCTTTGGATTTAACGCACAGCAATTACATTCAGCAAAAAATGGATATGAAGACCAAACCCAAAGGCTCTTTGGGTAAACTAGAAGCACTAGCAAAACAACTGGTTTTGATTTACGCCCAAGGTATTGGAGAGCGGTCTCTTTCGTCAATGCAGTTTGCAATTAAAGAGCCAAGCATCAGTGTGTTTGCAGGCGATCATGGTATAGCGAAAGAAGGTGTCTCGATAGCGCCTAGCGAAGTCACCGGTCAAATGGTTGCTAACTTTGCCAGCGGTGGGGCTGCTATTTGTGTTTTAGCTCGTCAGTTAGGGTGGCATTTAAACGTTGTTGATTGCGGAATTCTAACACCAGTGCCAATGAGCAATGTCGTCGATAGCCGACTCGGTACAATAACAGCGCCATTCCACCAGCGATGTGCTATGAGCTTGGCCCAAGTAGAAGCTGGGTTTGTGAGCGCCAAGCGGCTGGTTGAATCTGACATACAGCGCGGCAGCAATCTTTTTGCATTTGGAGAAATGGGGATAGGCAACACAACCTCGGCTGCTGCGATATTTTCAGCTATGTCTGGACTGCCTCCCTCACAGACTGTTGGGCAGGGGACAGGAGTCTGTCAGGAGGTTGTCGATAAGAAGCAACGTTTAGTGGAGCAGGCGTTAGCAAAGCACAAGCTCGATAGCACCAAACCCGAAGAGGTTTTACTGTCTGTTGGTGGGTTTGAAATTGTTCATATAGTTGGCGCAATATTGGCCGCCGCTGAAGCAAAAAAACCAGTTGTGATTGATGGTTATATCGCTACGGCTGCAGCCATACTGGCAATTGCGATGGAACCACATTGCAAGCAATATATGATATTCGCCCATTGCTCAAACGAGCAAGGGCATAGGAAAATGTTGGACTACTTAGAGGTCGAGCCATTATTGCATTTAGATATGCGATTGGGTGAGGGCAGTGGTGCAGCACTTGCTCTGCCGATAATTCAAAGTTCACTCGCAATTTATAATGAGATGGCGAGCTTTTCAGACGCGCAAGTAACTCAAGTTGTAAAATGATATGAGACAACTCTCCCTATTTAAACTTGCAGTTGTTTTTCTCACTCGCGTGCCAATCAAACTAAGTGGCCCCGTGAGTGATGAGCACATCAATCGAGCTACTAGGTATTTTGCTTGTGTGGGTTTGTGTATCGGTGTGTTGATGGCATTACTTCTTTGGGCTATGTCATTATTCTTGCCATTTGGTGTAGTCATTGTATTTACACTTGGTGCGAGTTTACTCCTTACTGGCGCATTTCATGAAGATGGATTTGCGGACGTTTGGGACGGTTTTGGCGGTGGGTGGAGTAGGCAACAAAAACTCGACATTATGAAAGATAGTCGTCTGGGTACCTATGGTAGTGTGGCGTTACTAATATTGCTGCTCAGTAAATTTCAGCTCATGCTTGCACTGAGCGAAAACTTATCAGCACTGTTGTGCAGTGTCGTGCTTGCACAGACCCTGAGTCGGGTTAGTGCAACGAGCTTAATTGGTAAACTACCCTACGTTCAGCTTGATTCACAAAGTAAAGTAAAGCCGATTGCAAAAAGCTTAAATGCTCAATGTCGCACAATTTTGTATGTCACAGGGGGCGTGGTGTTATTTCTGACTTATCTGCTGTCTCTGACGTCTATCTGGCAAATTGTTACTCTCATTGCCACTTTGTGGGTGACACGCGGGTTATGTCAGCTATGGTTTAAACATCAACTTGGTGGGTACACAGGAGATTGTTTAGGTGCAGCGCAGCAGGTTTCGGAAATTGCCATTTATACTTATTGCGTGGTGAGCTTTTTATGACTAGACGCGTAGAATTCATCCTTGGCGGTGCTCGTTCTGGAAAAAGTTCGATGGCGGAGCACCGAGCACAAAGCTGGTTGGCTTCAGGCAATGTTCAAGAGCTGATTTATCTGGCAACGGCTCAGGGTAAAGATGAAGAAATGGCGTGCAGAATTATGCATCATAAAGCCAATCGAGATCCCTGCTGGCAAGTCATTGAGTGCCCTTGGCACATAGCTCCCATTATCGCTCAATTAAAACCTTCGCAATGCGTACTTGTAGATTGCTTAACACTCTGGTTGACATACGGCTTGTGTGAGGTTGAGTGGTCGGAATATCAAACACAAAAAAAACATCTGATTGACGCGTTGTTAGCGACTTCTGGAAGCGTGATACTTGTGAGTAATGAAGTGGGTCATGGCATCGTACCTTTGGGTGAATTAAGTCGACAATTTGTCGATGAGTCGGGGCGTTTGAATCAAGAAGTTGCGGGCATTGCCGATCAAGTGGACTTTGTGATGGCGGGTTTGGCATTAAATTTAAAACGTGGTTTAAAATGAAAACAATAATGGTTCAGGGGACTACCTCTGATGCAGGTAAAAGCACTTTGGTGGCTGGTTTATGCCGTTTGGCTGCAAGAAAGGGCATGCAAGTCGCCCCGTTTAAGCCGCAAAATATGGCGCTTAATAGTGCGGTTACTCCTTGCGGAGGAGAGATCGGGCGAGCACAGGCGCTCCAAGCCATGGCTGCAAAAGTCCCATTAAGTGTCGACTTTAATCCAATTTTGCTAAAGCCTAACTCGGACACCGGTGCACAGGTCATTGTGCATGGTCATGCACTGACTAATATGGAAGCGGCTGGGTATCAGGATTATAAAGCGGTTGCTATGCAGGCCGTATTGGCGTCTCACCAAAGGTTGGGCCAGTCTTATCAGCTCTGTTTGGTAGAGGGAGCGGGAAGTCCGGCAGAAATCAACCTCAGAGAAAATGATATCGCCAATATGGGGTTTGCGTGTGAAGTAAATTGTCCAGTTATTATCATTGCTGATATCGATAAAGGAGGTGTATTCGCACATCTAGTTGGTACTTTAGCACTGTTAAGTGAACAAGAGCAGGCGTTGGTGCAAGGTTTTGTTATCAATCGATTTAGGGGAGATATCGGGTTATTACAATCCGGCTTAGATTGGCTAGAGGAGTATACTGGTAAACCAGTATTGGGTGTTTTGCCTTATCTACATGATTTAGCCTTAGATGCAGAAGATGCGGTAACAATAGAAAATCGAACAGAGAACGCCAGTTTGAATATTGCTGTTTTACTATTGCCTCATATTAGTAATCATACCGACTTTGATAGTCTTAGGCTAAACCCCAAGGTGGATTTGAGATATGTTCGCCATGGAGAAAAAATCGGAAACGTTGATCTCATCATCATTCCAGGTAGTAAAAATGTCACTAGTGATTTGGCTTTTTTGTGTAGTGAAGGGTGGGATCAGGAAATTAAGCGTCACTTGAGGTATCAAGGAAAAGTATTAGGAATTTGCGGCGGCTTGCAGATGCTCGGGCAAAAAATAGTAGATCCGCTCAATATCGAGTCGTCACAAAAGTTTACTATGGCGCTTGGTTTAGCCGCCTTAACCACCGAATTGAAAGAAACGAAGCAACTGACCAATGTGTCAGGACATTGTTTATTAAACAACGGGAAAGTTGATATATCAGGGTATGAAATTCACTGTGGTCAGAGTGAGGGGGAAGCACTTAAGCGGCCATTTTTAGCTTTCGTCGAACACCCGTTAGGTGCGGCTACGGATGGCTTTATTTCCGAAGATAATTTGATAGCAGGTACTTACTTGCATGGTTTGTTTGATAACCCCGATACCAGTACCGCAATTTTGCAGTGGGCCAGCAATGGTAAATTTGATTGTAGTGGGTTTGATTTGGCGAAACACCGCGAAGCACAATTAGAAAAACTAGCTGATATTTGTGAGCAGCATCTAAATATAGACAAGATTTTTGCACTCGACGTATAGGAGTCAAGTATGACAGACAAAAACCAAGAAAAGTACAAAGAGAGACAACAAAAAGTTAAAGAGCAAGTTGATCAAAAAGTCGCACAGGCCACAATTGAGCAAGGTATTCTTCAAGTGATCACCGGGAACGGGAAAGGTAAGTCGACATCTGGCTTTGGTACAGTGGCGCGTTGTGTCGGCCACGGAATGAAAGCAGCGGTAGTACAATTTATCAAGGGTACTTGGGAATGTGGTGAACGCAATTTATTGGAAAGTGCAGGCGTGCCGTTTGCTGTTATGAAAACAGGCTTTACTTGGGAGACTCAAAATAGAGATACAGATACGCAAGCTGCGCAAGCGACGTGGCAACAAGCGAAGGCTTGGCTTCAGGATGATGAAATTAACTTGGTATTATTAGATGAGCTAACTTATATGGTGAGCTATGACTACTTAGACTTGGATGAAGTGATTGAGGCATTGAATAACAGGCCTAAAATGCAATCAGTGATCATTACGGGTAGAGGAGCACACCGCCGCTTGACCGAATTGGCCGATACGGTAAGTGAAGTCAGGAATGTTAAGCATGCTTTTGAAGCGGGAATTCAAGCACAAAAAGGGTTCGACTACTGATGCTCAAACAGGTTTTTATGCTATCTATATTTGTGCTGCTGTACTCAAATAATACGCAGGCACAATCGGAAAAAGTGTTTAACCGTATAGTCGCATTGGCACCGCATATCGTTGAAAACCTCTATGCAATCGGTGCTGGAAGTAAAATAGTGGGTACTGTTGAATATGCAGATTATCCAGAGGCTGCAAAAAAAATCCCTCGCATTGGTGGGTTTCATGGTATTCAGCTAGAAAAAGTCTTGGCGCTTAAGCCTGATCTGGTGATTGTATGGCAAAGTGGCAACAAAGAAGGGGATATCGAGAAACTAAAATCACTAGGCATCCCAGTTGTTTATAGTGTGGCAAAAGACATTCATCAGGTTCCGAGGGAGTTAATGAAGTTAGGAAAACTGACAGGGCGAGAGGCGCAAGCTAAGTTGAAAGCCGATAAGTTTCTTTCCGATTATCATACTCTTGTTGAAAAGTACAAAAACATGTCGTCACTGGACGTCTTTTATCAATTATGGCCGTCACCTATGATGACGATCAATGGTAATACGTGGATACACCAAACGTTATCAACATGTAAGGTGCGTAATGTCTTTGCTAATGCGACAACAGAGTACCCTCAAATAAGTCTTGAGAATGTCATCGCGAAGCATCCACAAGTCATTATCATTCCAAATGAGCGGGCAAAAAAGCAGCCACAAAAAGTCGACTGGCAGCTATGGACTGAAATTCCAGCGGTTAAGCACAAGCAGTATATTGAAGTCGATGCAGATTTGCTGCACCGCTTTAGCACTCGAATGCTGACAGGAGTGAAAGATATGTGTGATAAACTGCACGCATCACGAACTTACTACGGAAAACGAACATGACAACATGGCAAGAATTGTTGGGAGCAGAAAAACAGCAGCCTTATTTTCAAGATACGATGACCTATGTTGCACAAAGACGCAACGAAGGTGTTGTTGTCTATCCGCCGCAAGCGCAGGTGTTTGAAGCTTTTAAAGTGACAGAGCTCAATGAGGTTAAAGTGGTAATACTGGGCCAAGACCCTTACCATGGCCCCAACCAAGCTCACGGATTATGTTTTTCAGTATTGCCCGGTGTTAAGGCACCGCCTTCTCTTGCTAACATGTACAAAGAGTTGGCAACAGATATCACTGGGTTTACGATACCCGATCACGGCTATTTACTGCCTTGGGCAAAGCAAGGGGTATTGTTGCTAAATACGGTATTGACCGTAGAGCAGGGTCAAGCACATTCGCATAAACATTTAGGGTGGGAGCGTTTTACCGATGTGGTGATAGCACAGCTTAATGAGCATTGTGAAGGCGTTGTATTTCTTTTATGGGGCGCACATGCCCAGAAAAAAGGAAAGGCAATTGATAAGTCGCGCCATCATGTATTGCATGCGCCACATCCATCTCCTCTATCCGCTCACAGAGGATTCTTTGGTTGTCAACATTTCTCTAAAACCAACAAACTACTAGAGTCAATGGGTAAAAGCCCCATTAACTGGCAAGTATAATCAAGTTACTGGCATGCTTTCGCATGCCACTGCATACGGTCAGACAAACAAAAGGCTCTAATTTATAGAGCCTTTTTGTTATATAAAATCGAGTTCGTCTAAATCGACGCTGTCTGCGAATATGTCTAGTTCTTCCAATTCCTTACGAAGGCGTTGTCGGTCTTTAAGCGCTTCTATTTCACGCCACTTTCTTTTTTTCCCCTTCGATGAGGCTTTCTTTTTTGGTTCCGGACTTTCTATTACTTCTATCATATCGTCTAGGCTATCCATGAATATCTCCTATTGATGTACTAACCTCAAAACATGTGTTTTAGCATTACCCCATTTGCACGAAAAACACACTTGAGTAATGCTGGTATACCACAGACAGTAGAAAAATAAAACACTAATATGTATTTAAAGTGAAAACAAGGTGACAGTTTAATTACAGAAATCGATTGGGGAAATATTGCGGTTTTTGAATGAAACGTGGCTCTGGTTAGGGTACTATAGTGCCTCAAAAATAAATAAGTAATGGAAATATTTATGAAAAAAGCAATACTAGCCTCTTCTCTTTTGTTCGCTTCTCTTAACGCTATGGCTAACCCATCTGGTAAGTCAATAGATCTTGTTTTTCACTGTGGTGAAAACTTTGCGATTTCAGCTGGTGGTAAGCTATACCTACTAGACAGCACAGCCTTTTCTGAAGCGCAGTACAACCGTTTGTATAGCATGGCAATGACCATGGTAACGACAGGCAAAGCTGCGGGGAGTGTATTCACTTCTGGTGGTACAATCAGGTGGTGTGGTAACGATGTGACTAAGATTACAAACTTAAGCATGCGTCGATAATCTGCGGCATGCTGTAGAGCAATAAAAAAAGCGCCTTTGGCGCTTTTTTACATTTTAACCAAATTATAATTTGGTCACTTCTGACTCTAAAATTTCCTGAGCATGCGCAAATGCTCTTATACCCTCTGCGAGTTTTTCAGTAGCCATTGCATCTTGGTTATGTAACCAACGGAACTCACTCTCAGTTAATGGAGCTGGCTTCTCAGCGCTAGCTTGGGCATTTTCCAGCAAGTAGTCTTCGGTTGCAGGTAATTCACCAAGCTCTTCTAATAGAGCAGGGCTGATTGTCAGTTTATCACACCCAGTCAGTGCAACGATTTCTCCAGTGTTACGGAAGCTTGCACCCATTACGACTGTTTTATAACCGTGGCGTTTGTAGAAATCGTAAATGGTACGAACAGATTGTACACCTGGGTCGTCTAGCGGATCAGTTGGCTTATCAACACCATGGGCAACGTGCCAGTCAAGAATACGGCCAACAAATGGTGAGATAAGAAATACATTTGCGTCCGCGCATGCGCGTGCCTGAGCTTGGCTAAATAGCAGTGTTAAGTTACATTTAACGCCCTGCTTTTCTAACTCTTCAGCTGCTTTAATACCTTCCCAAGTTGAAGCTATTTTGATGAGGATTTTGTCTTTGCTTACACCTTGCTCTTCATATAGTGCTAGCAGTTGTTGTGCCTTTGCAATGGTTGCCTGTGTATCGAATGACAAACGAGCATCAACCTCTGTTGAAATATAACCCGGAACAATGCTTGCGATTTCTTTGCCAATTAATACAGCGAAATAATCACAGGCCAACTCAACTTGCTTTTGCTCGTCTTGCTCTTGAGATTTTGCGTAATCTAACGCTTGTTTTAGAAACGGCTGATAGGCAGGCGTTTGTGCTGCTTTAAGTAAAAGTGATGGATTAGTTGTTGCGTCTTCCGGTTGGTGTTTACGGATCGCTTCGATGTCGCCTGTATCGGCAACAATCGACGAATGCTGTTTTAGCCTATCTAATGCTGAAGTCATGCTGTCCTCATTCCTATATTTGCAGCTATAAATAAAATTACACACCTTATGTTGCAATACCGTGATCAGCTTTTATAGGTCAAATGTCCGCATGACTTATATCATATGGTTTTGTCCTAGCCGGTTTTGGTCATTTTTATAATAAGGCGAGTTATGTTTACCCACAGTAAGGTGCTGTCTATTACCTAGTGGTTACGTGACTGAGCAACTGAAGGCGGAAGATTTTACGCTTGCGATCAACTGTGGATAGTGTTGAAATTGACATTAATCAATATTTAAGTCAATAGGCTATCAATGATCACGGTAATTTCACCTGCAAAAAATCTCGATTACGACTCTAGCGTGCCAACAACGCAACACACCCTACCTGAGTTATTGACGCATTCAGAAGCATTAATTTCAGTATGTCGTGATTTAAGTCCTCAAGAAATCGGCAGTTTAATGAAAATCAGCGATAAACTGGCTGGTTTAAATGCGGCGAGATTTGCCGAGTGGTCACAGCCTTTTACCATTGATAATGCAAGACAAGCCATTTTTGCATTTAATGGTGATGTATACGCAGGTTTAGATGCCACCAGCTTACCGCAAAATGTTTTGGAGCATACGCAGCAGCATTTACGGATTTTATCTGGCTTGTATGGGCTGTTGAGACCTTTGGATCTTATGCAAGCATACCGTTTAGAAATGGGTACTAAGCTTGCCAATTCACGAGGGAAAAACCTCTATGAGTTTTGGGGCAGCATTATTGCAGATAAGCTTAATGAAGCTCTGGCAGAGTCAGATTCAAAGCAGCTTGTTAACCTTGCTTCTAATGAGTATTTTAAAGCAGTTGATAAAAAGGCGCTGAAAGCAGATATTATCACGCCAGTATTTAAAGACTGCAAGAATGGTCAGTATAAAGTGATCAGTTTTTATGCTAAAAAAGCACGAGGAATGATGGCAAGATATATTATGGAAAATAAAATAAATGATATCGAGTCATTAAAGGAATTTAACACTTCCGGTTATTACTTTAGCGAAGAAGCGACAACTAAAGCCAATGAGCCGGTATTTTTAAGAGAAGAGCAGGCATGAAAAAAATAGTAGCTATTGGGCTTTTTATATTATTACAAGGATGTGGTACACGAGTGTCAATTTTAAACTCCAGTGGTGAAATTTCATGTCAACATAAACAGCAAGAGTGTCTTAGCATATGTAAAGAAGATGGACTTACACAACCATGTGCACAGCAATGCCAAGCAGAATCAATCTGTGAAGTTACTCCGCACCCTGACGTAGAAGTATATTAGTAATTTGGTCCGATTTATAAAGCTCACAGGCAGTATGCCTTGAACAAAAATGTTTTCTTACTAGCTTGCTGCCAAGGGCTGATGACGACTGGGAATATTTTATTAGTCACCATCTGTGCTTTAGTGGGCCAAATGTTAAGCTCGTCAGCGTCATTGACAACCCTGCCAGTTGCAACGCAAATGTTTGGGTTGTTGCTCACAACCGTACCAGCATCTTTGGTAATGGCTAAAACTGGCCGAAAGTTAGGTTTCAGCATTGGCAATCTTATCGGTATATCTGGGGCTGTGATGGGATTTGGGGCCCTCTTGAGTAGTCAGTTTTATCTCTTTTGTTTAGCAACTTTCTTGATTGGCATCGGTATTGGCTTTGCGACTTTGTATCGTTTTGCTGCGATCGAAGCTAGCGATAAACCTGCCCGGGCAATCTCGATGATTATGGCAAGTGGCGCGATTGCAGCAGTACTAGGACCAAATTTAGCTGTTTGGGTAAATAATTATCTACCTGAAATTAACTATGCAAATTCATTTCTGGCTTTGAGTGGCATTTATGTTATCGCGCTAGTTTTGTTACAACTCGTGAGCTTTGACGAGGTGTCAACACAACACACTCAACAAAAGCCAAGAGCAATTAAGAGTATCATTACTCAGCCTCAGTTCGCTGTAGCTGCATTTATCGGTATGGTGAGTTACTCTGTCATGAATTTGTTAATGACAGCGACACCACTAGCCATGCACCGTCATGGTTTCGATCTGGCTGAGCTGGCTATGGTTATTGAGTGGCATGTTTTAGGCATGTTTTTGCCGTCTTTTTTTACTGGCAAACTTATTGAACGCTACGGTTCTATCACAATGATCATTGGCGGCTGTATTTTGATGTTTACGTGTACCTTGATTAACTTAACAGGAGAGAGTCAGTGGCACTTTTTAGTTGCAATGTTGCTCTTAGGTGTCGGTTGGAATTTTATGTTTATCAGTGCAACATCGCTAGTTAGCCAAACATATTTTCCACATGAGCGCGCTAAGTCACAAGCAGCAAACGAATTTTTCGTATTTAGTATGGTTGCGTTGTCATCTTTGTTTGCCGGGTGGATCGAGAGTACTATTGGATGGCAAGCACTCAATATAGGGTCTGCACCGATTTTGATATTGGCGCTGATGGTGTCAATTTGGTTTAAGCGACACACACACCCTGCGCCACTAGCAAATAGGCTTTAACTACCTCATCTCGGAAGAGCAAGTCACTCTCTTTTTGTCGCTCCCTGTACAGCTGGCAAAATTCAGCGGCACTGTGCGCCGTGTCACTCAATAGATGCGCTGTTTTGTCAGAATACCGCTGATACCAATGTTGTTTTAAGGATATCGGTGTGCTGGGTAATTCATTTAGTATACGTTCACTCAGTACAAAACAAGACTTTCTCGCCAATGCAATCATGTCGTCATTGGCAGCCGCGAGCCAACTGGTCCCTAAACTGTTTACGCATACCAGTGGTATATACGGAGCTAAAGCCGGATAGATGTCGTTTTTATAAATCGTAACTTGCCAGTATTTTCTCGCAATTAGGCAAAATTGCTCAAAGCTTGAAATGGCTCTGAATCCACTGTGTTCAAGTTTGACGATTTCAACACGGGGCTTGTTTGGGTTCACGGTATCATTGGCTGTATCAATATACCAAGCACCTAGCAAAATAGCGTTTTGAAAATACTCATCTCTGAGGGATCCCCAAGCTGGTTTTAATGTTTGCCCAAGGTTTAATTCATTTTTCAATATTTGCAGGGGGGCCGATAAAGATGGCATCGCGAGGCGCGATTGAAGTAGTTCCAACATTGCATTTCGGATCTCTTTACAGCGACCAAGCGGGTAGGGCTTATCTGAAAAGTACGGATATTGTGCTGTTAGGCGAAGATCTACAATTAAACGTAACTCAGCTAAATATTGTTCAAGGGCTATTTTCTGATTTTCTTCCATGTTGCTGCTTAATTATATAAATAAACTCATTAAATTATAGTTTTGATCTAGATGTTGTACAAATGACGCCATCAAAGAGGGTGGGCTACTTGCTGCTTCTTTATTATTTAATATAATGCGCGCTTTAAATTAACGAAGGATAAAAAATGTTTAGAGTTAGTCTTTTTTTACTTGTTGTCTTATTTTCTAAAATCACGTTTGCAAAACAAATTGATACTCAAGTTACTCATGTTGGGTGTCACGTAAATAATAATATTTGCTATATCTATATTCCAAAGGTAAATAATAGCTCTGCAATTCCTAGTTCAAATAATTGCCCTAGCAGGCATTTGGACTCAATTCGCTGGGATACATCTAAGATAAAAAATGCAGACGCTATTCTCGCTATATTGTTAGCCGCTCAGGCGACACAAAAGAAAGTATCAATTTGGGTACCGGATGACAGTTCTTCGTGTGTTTCAGGTTTCCCAACCTTATCTTTTGCCCATATCCGAGGCTAAGTTGTATAACGCATTGCTAGCGTAATGATTGTTAGAAATAAAAAGCCCCGTTGATACGGGGCTTATGTTTTATTTCTTCTTTTTACTTTTTGCTTTAGCGGCTTTTTTCTTTGCTTTTATTTTTGCTGCGTCTTTTTTCTTTTTCGGTGGCTTGGCTTCTTTGTGCTTTGGCTCCAGCCCTTCAATCGTTCTTCGCTTAAGTTTCTGATCCGTATAGCGCTCCACTTTACCAAGCATTTCGACGTCATGGGCTTCAACAAGTGAGATGGCAGTACCTTTTTTACCAGCACGGCCTGTTCTGCCAATGCGGTGTACGTATATGTCGGCAGTGCGCGGCATATCAAAGTTAATTACGTGGGTAATATCAGCCACGTCAATACCACGGGCAGCGACATCCGTTGCAACCAAAATATTGGTTCTGCCACTGTGAAAACTAGCCATGGCTGTCATACGCTTATCCTGTGGCATTTCTCCACGCAGCCAAGTTGTTTTGACTTCATTTGCATATAGCTCACCAATAAGCTGTTCCAAACGCTCACGGGTTTTGACAAATACGATGGCTTTTTCTACTTCTTCACTCTTTAGTAAATGAGTCAGTAGGGCAAGTTTATGTTTGTAGTCATCGGCAAGGTGTGCCCATTGATGGATCTTACCTTTTTCTTTTCTTGATGGCTCAGCTTCTAGGAGTGCAGGATCGTTAAGCATACGTTCGGCAAAAAGTTCGACGCTATCGCCCTCGAGGGTTGCGGAGAATAAAAAGCTTTGACGGCGGTTCTTTGCTTCGTCACAGATCCTTAGCATTTCTTTTTTGAAGCCCATATCAAGCATACGATCCGCTTCATCAAGTACCAACAGTTCAACATTGTCCGCATGGAAGTTTTCAGTCTCTAAATATTCCATTAACCGACCTGGTGTAGCGATTAGAATATCATTGTTCTTTTCAAAGATTTCTTTATGGCTGCCGTAGTTAATTCCACCGGTAACAACACCAATTCGCAAATGGGTGTTTTCAGCAAGAGATTGGCACTGATCATGAACCTGATAGGCTAATTCTCGAGTGGGCGTCATAATTAGGACGCGTGCAAATCCTGGGTCTTTTCTTGGAAAATCCAGTAAATACTGAATCGCTGGGATAAGAAATGCGGCGGTTTTTCCCGTTCCGGTCGGTGCCGATGCAAGAATATCACGTCCAAGGAGCGCTTCAGGTATCGCCAACTGTTGAATGCTCGTGGCGGTTGTATAACCAATTTTTTTTATGGCAGAGAGTACCTTGCCATCAAGATCGAATTCAGAAAATTGCATAATGCATCACAAATAAAGGACAATAGCGGAATTATACTTGTGCTTGGCGTTTTCTAAAAGGTGCAATATGACAAGCTTTGCATTTAAACAATTTAAAATTGACCAAAACCATGCTGCAATGAAGGTTTCAACTGACGGGATAATGTTTGGCGCGTGGGTGTCGCTGCGTGGCACAAAAAGGGTATTAGATATCGGAGCCGGCACTGGGCTGTTGAGTTTGATGGTGAAACAGCGAGTTCCAAGCTTGGCTGTAAGTGCGATTGAAATTGATGATCTCGCAATCAAAGATGCACGTCACAACTTTGAACAGTCACCATGGTCCGATATAAAGTTATATCATCAGGCGGTTCAGGGGTTTGAAAATGGCAAGAAGTTTGACCTAATAATCAGCAATCCGCCCTATTTTCAAGACAGCCTGAAAGGGAATAATACACAAAGAAATACAGCACGCCATACCGACAGTTTAAGTTTTTCAGAGTTGATAGAGGCTTTTCTTCGTCTTTCGTCAGAAACTGCGAGATTGGCGATTATCTTACCCTATGATGGTGCGCAGGTTTTTATTGAACAAGCGCAATGTCAGGGTTTATATTTAGTTCGTCAATGCGAGGTAAATACCACGCCATCAAAACCGGTCTCTCGTTTGATGTTCGAACTGTCAAAATATGCAGAGCCGCTAAAAACAGAGTCTCTGTGTATTTATGATATGAGTAATCAGTACAGTGAGTTATACACAAAGTTGTGTCGAGATTTTTATTTGAAAATGTAAAGCAGTGCAGGGAGTAGGCATACGAACAAGCTGTTTAAAAAATAAGGAGTGAGATGGAGCGTACACAACAGCTAAAGGTAATTCTGAGCTTTTTAACCGAAATCGGCCTGCCATATAAACTGTCTAATTTAGGCGATGATACTTTTTTGCCTGGATTGCAGCATCGGCAAGGCCGGCTAGAAATTGATCTTAATAAACTGACTTACCCAGGAGATATTTTACATGAAGCCGGTCATTACGCGGTATGTGAGCCTACCGAACGCCACCTGCTAGATGGTGATATTTATAAGACGGGATTACAGCATAGTCGTCCTAAGCAACAAATGATGGGTGAAGAAATGGCTGCCACTGCTTGGTCTGTAGCGGCAGCGAAGTATTTAGGCTTTTCGTTGGACATAGTGTTCCATGAAGCTGGGTACCGAGGAGCCAGTGAAAGTCTTATCACCGCTTTTGAGCACGGTGGTGGGATTGGACATCCGCTGTTAAACGCATATCAAATGAGTTGTCCAGATAAGGGATTTCCGACTATGAAAATGTGGATAAGAACCGTGTCTTGGAACCAATAAGGAGTAATGAGTGCTATATCGTTGTGTTGTCATAGCTGCGACAAGTTTCTTAGCATTTATTTGTTATATGGTCTATTTGGCTAATACTGGCGGCCACAGTATCTTTTTTGAACTCGTGCAAAGATTACCTTACGGAGACAAAATAGGGCACTTTGTTTTATTTATGGTACTAAGTTCATTAGTGAGTGCCGCTTGGAAGTTTAAAACTCGGCAATTTTTGGGTTGGAGAGTTTATCAAGGGAGTTTATTTGTCTTGTTGTTTGTTGTGGTAGAGGAGTCTAGCCAACTATTTATCCCTAGCCGCTCATTTGATCCACTAGATTTTTTAGCAAATTTACTCGGCGTATTGGCCGGTACAATGTTTTGTAGGTTAGTTGTAAAAACAGCTAGGTTACCGCAGATATAATGAGCGGCTTTGCCGCTCAACAATAATTTAAAGAGTATTGGCGTATTCTGTCATCACTTGTTCAATCCAAGTGGCAATGCGCTCGTCACTTTTATCATATTGACTGTCTTCGTCCAGCGCGAGTCCAACAAAGTGTTTGCCATCCTCCGTTAGAGCTTTAGATGCCTCAAATTCATAGTCATCAGAATTTGGCCAATATCCAATAAAATTAATACCTTGAGGTGAAATTTTATCATGTAGCATGCCTAGCGCATCTTGAAACCATTGGCCATACCCTTGTTGATCACCCATGCCAAATAGCGCGATGGTTTTGCCACTTAGCTCGACATTCTCGATATCATCCCACTGAGACTCCCAATCCTCTTGAAGTTCACCAAAGTCCCAGGTGGAGATACCAAAAATCAAAAAGTCGAATTGCTCTGCATTTTTCAATGGTTCATCTTTGATATTGTGCAGTGACACCATGTCTTTACCTATGATGTCTTGCATTTTTTCGGCGGCCATTTCTGTATAACAGGTTGTTGAACCGTAAAATAACCCGATTTGCATTTTATTCTTCACTCGAATGGCTGTTACTATATGGGGGCAGTCTACATTAAGGCTTAATCAATTGATACAGGCAGCCCGTGAACGAACAAGAAACCATACTCGAATTTGAAGATGACCATTTTGATCCCATAGAACTATTCTTAGATGCGCTATTTTTAGAGCAAGGATTGAGTGATAATACAATTGCTGCGTACAGGAATGACCTAGAGAAGTTTTCTGATTTTGTACAAAAACAACTCAATGGACAAGAGATCTTGGCGGTCAGTGTGGCAGATATTGAAGCATACTTGGCCCACCGAGTTGATTTAGGGCTCAAACCTAGGAGCACTGCGCGCTCAATAAGCGCATTAAAAAGGTTTTACTTATATTGGGTGAACCATAAAAAAATCGCCCAAAGCCCATTGGTGAATATTGCACAACCTAAAACAGTACAGTCTTTGCCAAAAACGCTCACAGAGCAAGAAGTTGAAGCATTGCTCGCTGCACCGGATGTGGAAGATGCCATGGGGCTGAGAGATAAAGCAATGCTGGAATTACTTTATGCTACGGGGTTACGTGTAACAGAGCTGGTTGGCCTGAGAATTGAGCAAATCAATTTACGCCAAGCTGTGGTGTTAGTGAAAGGCAAAGGCGGCAAAGAGCGTATGGTCCCGATGGGCCAAGAGTCATTGCGTTGGGTTGAACAGTTTTTGAAAGTTGGTCGGCCACAAATGGTCAAGCATGCCAATGATTTTGTGTTTCCCTCAAAGCGTGGCATAGGTATGACACGGCAAACTTTTTGGCATAGAATCAAACACTATGCTATGTTGGCTGATGTTAAGTCTCCGTTATCGCCACATACGTTACGTCATGCATTTGCAACACATTTGCTGAATCATGGAGCGGACTTACGCGTTGTGCAAATGATGTTGGGTCATAGTGACTTGTCAACGACACAAATATATACCCATGTTGCTAGTGAGCGATTAAAATCACTGCACGAACAACACCATCCAAGGGCTTGATGGAATTTTTTTGCAGTTTTACGGTCTTATTGGTGAATGAAGAACGAATTTACGAGAACAAAGATGAAAAAGTTATTATTAGCAGCCGCGCTTGCGGTTGGTGCATCTGCGTATGCAAATGAAGCACCTGAAAAAGAGGGAGTTTTTTCAATCAATCCAATTCAGCAGTCGTTAGCTGGATTAGGGTTGTCAGTAAATGACATTTCGGATAGTCCGATCCCTGGGTTAAAAACCGTGATCACAGACCGAGGTGTTTTTTACTCAAGCCCTGACGGTCGTTATTTAATGCAAGGCGCATTAATTGACATTCCAAACAGAAAAAACCTGACTGAAGACGCATTGAGTGGCGTTCGCAAAGAAGGCTTAAAGCAATATGAAGACTCAATGATTGTCTACAAAGCTGAAAATGAAAAGCATCAGGTAACGATTTTTACAGATATCACTTGTGGTTACTGTCGTAAACTTCACCGCGAACTAGAAGACTACCTAGAAGCTGGGATCACGGTTAAATATCTTGCTTTCCCACGTGGCGGTATCCAAAGCCAAGGTTATGAAGATTTAATGAATGTTTGGTGTGCAAAAGATGCAGCAACGGCAATGACAGAGGCGAAAGCTGGTAACCCAGTTGCGGATGTAAAAGGCTGTAGTGCACCTGTTGCTGAACACTATCAGTTAGGTCAAAAGTTCGGTGTTTCTGGCACACCAGCGATTATTCTTGAAGATGGTACAATCATTCCTGGTTATCAGCCAGCAGCAGAGCTAGCAGCGTCTTTAGAAAGAAATGCAAAGTCTTAAGCTTTACGTATAATAGACACATTACGAAAAAAAGGCCGTTCGGCCTTTTTTTGTGCCTGCAAGCTTTACGCTACAAAAACGCTTTGCAACGGTACATTGATATATTAGAAAGTTAAATGAAGAGTTCTATGCAAACCAAGATCCAGCCCCGGGCGCGCGTTGAAGACAGCTACTTACCTGATAGCCTCCACCCAGTAATCAAACAGCTCTATGCTGCACGAGGTGTGCAATCTGCCAATGAGTTGAATAACAGTGCAGCAACCTTGTTAGATTTTAAGTTGTTTAAAGACATATCCGTTGCTTGTGAGATACTGGCCTCTGCCCTCAATGCGCAGCAGCGTATTCTTATTGTCGGTGATTTTGATGCGGATGGGGCGACCAGTACCGCGGTACTGATGCAGGGATTGCCAGAGTTTGGTTTTGCCAACGTAGATTATTTGGTGCCAGATAGGTTTAGTTTAGGCTATGGCTTGAGTCCAGCACTGGCGGAGCAAATTGTGCAATTGGGGCCAGATCTCGTCATTACTGTGGACAATGGTATTTCATGTATTGCAGGGATTGAGATAGTCAAAGCTGCGGGGATCGCTGTGATTGTGACTGATCACCACTTGCAAGGTGAGCAGTTGCCAAATGCGGACGCTATCATTAACCCCAATCGCCATGACTGTGAGTTTCCGTCTAAATCAATAGCTGGAGTGGGTGTGGCGTTTTATTTGTTGATCGCATTACGCCATCATCTGAGGGCTACATCGTACTTCCAAAGCACACAGCGACAAGAACCTAATTTAGCTTCCCTACTCGATATAGTCGCCTTGGGTACGGTTGCAGATGTTGTTGCTTTAGATGCAAACAATCGTACTTTGGTATTCCAAGGTTTAGCGCGCATTAAAAATGGCCAAACGCGCCCAGGTATTAAAGCGCTGATTGAGGTATCCAATCGCAATATGAATCGTTTAACAGCCAGCGATTTTGGTTTTTCGCTTGCGCCGCGATTGAATGCAGCCGGACGATTAGATGATATGAGCTTGGGCATTGCGTGTTTATTGGCCAAAGATGAGTATCAAGCCCGGCGAATTGCCAATGAATTAGATAGTTTAAATCATGAAAGGCGTGAGATTGAGCAGGGCATGCAACAAGAAGCACAAGCTGTATTAGAGCGGTTGAGTTATAAGACCCAAACTATCCCAACAGCCGTATGTTTGTTTCAAGATGACTGGCACCAAGGTGTTATAGGGATCTTAGCGGGTCGGCTAAAAGAAAAGTATCACCGACCAGCAGTGATATTTGCGCAAGGGGATGAGGGGCAAATAAAAGGCTCTTGTCGGTCAATAGAAGGTATTCATATGCGAGATCTGTTGGAGCGTATTAATACCCAATCACCGGGGTTAATTTTAAAGTTTGGTGGTCATGCGATGGCTGCTGGCCTTAGCATCCATGAAGCTCAATTTGCAGAGTTTAAAGTCGCATTTGAAACTGAAGTCGAAAAACAGCTCACAGAAGAGTTAAAACAAAGTGTTTTGCTAACAGATGGGGCACTACCTAGCGAGTGTTTTAACATGGAATTTGCCAATCAGCTTCAAGCGGCTGGGCCGTGGGGGCAACAATTTCCTGAGCCGATATTCAGTGAACGTTTTGAGCTAGTGCAGCAGCGACTCGTCGCGGAAAAACATTTAAAACTTGTATTAAAACACCCGACGGGAAAACTGGTCGATGCCATTGCATTTAATGTTGACCTCAGGGCTTGGCCGAATATGTCAGCACAGTTTGCTGAGGTAGCATATCAATTGGATATCAATGAGTTCAGGGGCAAGTTTTCGTTGCAACTTATTGTGCGTGAAATTCAGGCTGTCAAAGAGTAATTCAGTTCATTTGCACAAACAGTGAAAGATATCCGGTTAAACCCCAAAATTAACTTGTTTTGGGGCTGATATCTGACGGCAAATTTTGTTAGTATTGGCCGTTTAGATAGCCTGCCTAAACACGCATCGTAAATTGACTATTAAAATAGTGGGTGCAGGCTAGGTAGTAAAGGCATAAATTGGAGTAATGTAGATGTTTGAAGTGAATCCTGTGATTAATCAAATCAAGGAAATTCGCGAACGTACTGAGCTTCTTCGGGGGTATCTTTGACTATGCTCTAAAACAAGAGCGTTTAGAGGAAGTCAATGCCGAACTTGAAGACCCAGCAGTATGGAATGAGCCAGAAAAAGCACAGGCTTTAGGTCGTGAAAAGTCATCTCTTGAGGTGATTGTCGAAACCATAGATAACCTAGTTGCTGGTGCGGATGACGCAGAAGGCCTAGTAGAACTTGCGGTAGAAGCAGAAGATGAAGACACTTTTGTTGAAGCACAAGGGGAAGTTGAAGGTTTAGTCGCGCAGCTAGAAAAACTAGAATTCCGCCGTATGTTCTCAGGTGAGCAAGATGCCAACGATGCCTATATAGATTTACAGTCTGGCTCTGGCGGTACTGAAGCACAAGATTGGTGTAACATGTTACTACGCATGTATTTGCGCTGGGCGGAAGCGAAAGGGTTCAAGGTCGAAATCGTTGAGGCAACCGATGGCGATGTAGCCGGTATCAAAGGCGCGACAGTACGAGTTTCTGGTGAATATGCTTATGGCTGGTTACGCACAGAAACAGGTGTTCACCGTTTAGTTCGTAAGAGCCCATTTGACTCGACGGGCCGCCGTCACACTTCTTTTGCCTCTGCATTTATTTACCCTGAAATTGACGACAATATTGAAATTGAGATTAACCCAGCAGACTTACGAATTGACGTATATCGCGCGTCCGGGGCTGGTGGTCAGCACGTAAACCGTACGGAATCTGCGGTACGTATTACTCACTTACCAACGAATACCGTTGTGCAGTGCCAAAACGACCGTTCTCAGCATAAAAACAAAGCGCAAGCGATGAAGCAGTTGAAAGCTAAGTTGTTTGAACTTGAAATGAAAAAACAAAACGCTGAAAAACAATCTCAGGAAGATGCAAAATCAGACATCGGGTGGGGTAGTCAGATCCGATCTTATGTACTAGATGATTCTAGAATCAAAGATTTAAGAACTGGCGTGGAAAACCGCAATACACAAGCTGTATTAGACGGTGACCTAGACAAATTTATCGAAGCTAGCCTGAAATCAGGCCTTTAATCAACAAGCTAAACTAAGAGCTAAAAAATGACAGATCAAATCCAAGACGAAAACAAACTCATTGCTGAGCGTCGCGCAAAATTGGACTCAATTCGCGAGAATTGTGATGCCAATGGCCATCCGAACACCTTCCGCCGTGAAGACTATACGGCTGATCTACAGGCTAAGTTTGGTGATAAATCGAAAGAAGAGCTTGTTGAATTAGACCATCAGGTATCGGTAGCTGGTCGTATCCTTGCTAAGCGTGGCCCTTTCCTTGTTCTACAAGACATGAAAGGTCGCATTCAAGCATATGCATCAAAGGACGTACAGAAAGCACTTAAAGAGAAGTATGGTCAACTAGATATTGGCGACATCATCGGTGTATCTGGTCCACTTCACAAGTCAGGCAAAGGTGATCTATATGTAGATATGGTTCAGTATGAACTGTTGACCAAATCACTTCGTCCATTACCTGAAAAGTTTCATGGTCTGACTGATCAAGAAGCCAAGTATCGTCAGCGTTACGTTGACTTAATCACCAACATGGATACGCGTGAAACATTCCGTATTCGCTCAAAAGTGATTGAAGGTATTCGCCGTTTCCTTGCTGAGCGTGACTTTATGGAAGTTGAAACACCAATGCTTCAGGTTATTCCTGGTGGTGCAACAGCGCGCCCATTTGTGACGCACCACAATGCATTAGACATTGATATGTATCTGCGTATCGCACCTGAGCTTTACCTTAAGCGTTTGGTTGTAGGTGGGTTTGACCGTGTATTTGAGATCAACCGTAACTTCCGTAACGAAGGCCTTTCAACACGCCACAATCCTGAATTCACAATGATTGAGTTCTACCAAGCTTATGCTGATTACAAAGATCTCATGAACTTAACTGAAGATATGTTACGCACGGTTGCTCAAGACGTACTTGGCACGACAACAGTTACTAACACTGTTAAGAATGCAGAAGGTGAAGTCGTTGAAACTATCGAATATGACTTTGGTAAGCAATTTGAGCGTTTATCAATGGCAGATGCGATCATTAAGTATGGTCCAGATGCAGAAGAAAGTGCTCACATCTTTAAAGATCCTGAAAACCACTTTGATGAGCTAGTAGCATACGCGAAGAAAGTGCATGTTAAGATCCCTGAGAAGTGTGTATGGGGTGCTGGTAAATTCTTGTGTGAGATCTTTGAAGAGACTGCAGAACACAAACTAATTCAGCCAACTTTCATCACTGAATATCCGTGGGAAGTATCTCCATTAGCACGTCGTAATGATGAAAATCCATTCATTACAGATCGTTTCGAATTTTTCGTAGGTGGGCGTGAACTTGCGAATGGCTTCTCAGAGTTAAACGATGCTCAAGATCAAGCTGAGCGTTTTACTCGTCAGGTTGAAGAGAAAGATGCTGGTGATGACGAAGCGATGCACTATGATGCTGACTACATTCAAGCGCTTGAGTATGGTTTACCGCCAACAGCAGGTGAAGGTATCGGTATTGACCGTTTGGTGATGCTGTTCACAGACTCGCCAACAATCAAAGATGTTATTTTGTTCCCGCATATGCGCCCGCAAGCGGACTAACAACATATTGAAAGAAAAGCGCCATTAGGCGCTTTTCTTTTATCCATGTGAGATATATCTCAAAAATAATTTGGTATTTCTCAATAATATCTCTGTTTTTATGCAAAAACAGGCTCTTATCATTTATGTATCCGTAATAAATACAAAATATTCTAATCAGGCTTGTTGGCAATTTCTTGGCCCATTCCTATACTGACGGGGCATTTACGACACATCTGTTAAATAAATCATCAGAAAACATACAATTATGCCGGAATTAGATGAAGAACAAATTAAGCATGAAGCTGCCAGAAGGGAATACTGCAGACAGTGTATTGTCGAATTTCAAAAGTTGGGTTATTTGGACTCCTACCTTGAAGAGGTATTTGACCGTAAACAACGTCTAATGAGCAAGTTTTCCACCCCTACAACTTACAGAAATGACTAGGAATAGAGCAATTTGTAAGAAAAAAAGGCAGTGTGTTCAATCTGTCACCATATAGTCATTTTTTACAAGAAAAGTGTTTGACTTATTTTTTCTGTTCTATATTATACGCCCCACAAAGACGGAGAGGTGGCCGAGTGGCTGAAGGCGCTCCCCTGCTAAGGGAGTATAGGGTTTGTAGCCCTATCGAGGGTTCGAATCCCTCCCCCTCCGCCATTATTTAATGGTTTTCTTTGTATGGACGCGTAGCTCAGCTGGATAGAGTACCTGGCTACGAACCAGGCGGTCGGAGGTTCGAATCCTCCCGCGTCCGCCACTTTCTCTAAGTGGTTAAATATAGAGACACTTATCAGGTGTTAAAACATGATATTCCGGACGCGTAGCTCAGCTGGATAGAGTACCTGGCTACGAACCAGGCGGTCGGAGGTTCGAATCCTCCCGCGTCCGCCACTTTCTCTAAGTGGTTATTAAAGAGGCACTGATCAGGTGTGTAAACATGATATCGCGGACGCGTAGCTCAGCTGGATAGAGTACCTGGCTACGAACCAGGCGGTCGGAGGTTCGAATCCTCCCGCGTCCGCCATCTCCTTTGAGATGATTACTTCACTCAAGTATCAAAACATGAGATAAACAACCGACGAAAGTCGGTTTTTTTATGCCAGAAATTTAGCTTTTTTAACGACAAGCATTAGATAAAACCGCAAAGGTCAAGGGTGAAAACCAGACGGTCGGAGGTTCACTCTCCACAAAGTACGTCCCGTGTCCGCCATCTCCTTTGAGATGATTACTTCACTCAAGTATCAAAACATGAGATGAACAACCGACGAAAGTCGGTTTTTTTATGCCAGAAATTTAGCTTTTTTAACGACAGGCATTAGATAAAACCGCAAAGGTCAAGGGTGAAAACCAGACGGTCGGAGGTTCACTCTCCACAAAGTACGTCCCGTGTCCGCCATCTCCTTTGAGGTGATTACTTCACTCAAGTATCAAAACATGAGATGAACAACCGACGAAAGTCGGTTTTTTTATGCCAGAAATTTAGCTTTTTTAACGACAAGCATTAGATA
>NZ_JASJUT010000006.1:0-215861 GCF_030135505.1 Pseudoalteromonas obscura | reverse complement strand
TAAAACCGCAAAGGTCACGGGCGAATACCAGGCGGTCGGAGGTTCACTCTCCACAAAGCACGTCCCGCGTCCGCCATCTCCTTTGAGATGATTACTTCACTCAAGTATCAAAACATGAGATGAACAACCGACGGAAGCCGGTTTTTTTATGCCAGAAATTTAGCTTTTTTAACGACAAGCATTAGATAAAACCGCAAAGGTCACGGGCGAATACCAGGCGGTCGGAGGTTCACTCTCCACAAAGCACGTCCCGCGTCCGCCATCTCCTTTGAGATGATTACTTCACTCAAGTATCAAAACATGAGATTAACAACCGACGGAAGCCGGTTTTTTTATGCCAGAAATTTAGCTTTTTTAACGACAAGCATTAGATAAAACCGCAAAGGTCACGGGCGAAAACCAGACGGTCGGAGGTTCACTCTCCACAAAGCACGTCCCGCGTCTGCCATCTCCTTTGAGATGATTACTTCACTCAAGTATCAAAACATGAGATGAACAACCGACGAAAGTCGGTTTTTTTATGCCAGAAATTTAGCTTTTTGCTTAAATAGAAAACACTCTGCAAATCGCACTCTGAATTTGGCTAAGGGAGCGTGGGATACACTTTTCCTTAGTATTTGCCTCCCCCTTCAGCGAGCACAGCCTGTAATTGATACGCAATGTCGTTTTTGTCCAATTTTATCTTTACTTGATGCCTTACTCTTTGGTCCAAGTTTGAATCTATACTAAGGAACATTTAATGAAAGTGGCATATTCGGGGGAGCAGTTAGCGCAGATATATCGAGATATCAGGCTTAAGCATGAAGAAAGCACGATGTTTGTAGATTGCGGCTTTAAACAAGCAACTTCACATCAAGATGAGATATTGGCTGCATTGAAACTTAAGACCTTATCTTTGCAGCAGCTACATAGTGTGAAGCCATTCTTTTTATTAGAAAATATTCAAATTGAAGATCACGTAAAGATTAAAAAAAGGTTCTTTTTTGGGTTTTGATCAGGCATATTTCCCCAAGCAGTTAATCAACCAAGAGGGGCTCTGTTTATGCATTCTTTCTACCTCAAATTGTGTGTTTTGATATTAATGGTGTTGCATACAAAAATAGCTATTGCCATAGAGGTAGGTGCACAACAGCCCGAAAAGTACTTACCTTATCTAGAAAATAAGCGTGTCGGGTTAGTAGTAAATCAGTCATCTCGTGTGGCTGATATGCATTTAGTGGACTTTCTACTTGCGAACAACGTTAAGGTCGTGCGGATTTTTTCGCCTGAGCATGGGTTTCGGGGGGATCAGGATGCAGGCGCGCATATTGACAACAGCATTGATGTAAAAACAGGTCTGCCAATTGTTTCACTATACGGCAAGCAGAAGCGTCCATCTAAGGAATCTTTACATGATCTGGATGTATTGATATTCGACATTCAGGACGTCGGTGTTCGTTTTTACACTTATATTAGTACTATGCATTATATGATGCAGGCGGCTAAAGACAATCGTAAAAAGTTCATTGTATTGGATAGGCCAAACCCAAATATTCGTTTTGTTGGAGGGCCTGTACTGAACAAAAAATTCAGTTCATTTGTGGGAATGCATCCAATTCCAATTTTACACGGTATGACAGTCGGTGAGCTGGCTCAAATGATAGCGGGAGAAGAATGGTTGTCTGGACTGAACAAGCTTGATTTGACAGTGGTGGCTGTGAAAAACTATCAGGCCTCGGATGAATATATTTTGCCAATTGCACCCAGTCCAAACCTTCCAAATCAACAGTCTATTTATCTATATCCATCTTTATGCTTGTTTGAAGCAACCGCAGTGTCAATTGGAAGAGGCACTGATTTTCCATTTCAAGTCTATGGTCATGATCAAGTGAAGCTTGGTGACTTTGGATTTTCTCCACGATCTATTGTTGGTGCAGCACGGTTTCCCAAGTTAGAGGGCAAAAATGTATGGGGGAAGGACTTGAGGCAAAGCAGCTTAATTGGTTTTGACTTAACATGGTTTATTGAAGCATCTAGTGCATTTAAACAACACAACAAACAATTTATCACATCACCTAAGTTTTTAGATAAATTGGCAGGTACTGATATCATTAGATTAGCGATAGAGCAGGGGTTGAAAGCTCATCAAATAGAAGCCATTTGGCTGCAAGAAGTCAGTGAGTTTAAAAAGCGCAGAGTGCCTTATCTACTTTACTCTCGATAAGGCATTCTGGCGGCAAGCTTAGATATTTAACATATCACTCATGTATTCATTGGAGCGATCAGCTCGGCGTTGCCAATGTAGATTTGACTGAGCAAGAGCAATGAAAAGCACATCAATTAAATAACCTAACGATGCACGTGTCAGTACCGCTGAATGTTTCACGGCTTCTGTTTCTTGTATACAGTACAGGCAGTTATCTGCGTAATTAGCCAACTCACTGTGGCCATAACGTGTTAGTGCAAGGATTTGACACTCGTTAACTTTGGCTTGCTGTGCAAGCTTTACCATACTTTTCACGACGCCTGAGTTACTCAAACAAATCAGTAGATCATCTTTACCCATTGTTGCTACATAGCTTGCTGCACTTAACTCATCGACATGAGTAACAGCACACACGCCTAGCTTTTGCAGCTTTAGAGTTAAGTCTTGTGCCATGGTATGTGTTGAACCAATTGCACATACCATCACTTTTTTTGCACCTTTTATCGCTTGAACTGCTTGCTCAAACAATTCTGGGTTATTTAGCTTACTGGTTGCAACTAAGGTTGCTTGCTGGTTTGCAATTAGCTTTTCTGAAATGTGTGCAATAGAGTCGTTTTGATCTATTTCATTAGAGAGCGGGGTATTTTCTTGTGTTTGTTCATTTAATGCGTCGACAACTGCCAGTTTAAAAGCGGGAAACCCTTTATACCCTAATTTTTGGGCAAATTTAACAACGCTTGACTGGCTAACGCCTGCTGATTTTGCAAGCTCTATTGAAGATAGACCTCTAATTTTTGAACCTGACTTTAAAGTAAAGTCCGCTAATTTAGCTTCACTTTGCGACAGTGAAGGCTTCAAGGCCTTTATTTTTACAAAAGTAGACATGAGGATCACCTGGTAACTAAAACTAACTTAAACTGTCCATATTATAGGTTCAATTGGAACGTTGCGATAGATTGTTTCGGAATATTATTGCGTTTTTTGATTTATGCGGTTCTAGATGAGGTATTTTTGTTGCAATTGTGAATTTAGATACCCGAAAAACCTAGTTTTTTTGCTTTAGCGTTTAAGTTACCATGGTTATAAATTGCGCGTATACAAAGATGCTTTTGAGTAAATTAATGCCCTTTAGCGACTGTAATCAGTGCTTTTCATCTAAATCAAAATAAAAAAGGAAAGCTATGTCTTGGTATTCAATCTTGCCCCCCCTTATCGCCATTGCGGTTGTTTTTTGGCGTAAAGAAGTCATTTTAGCCTTAATTTTAGCCATTGTCTCATCGGAATTTTTGCTTGTGGTAAGTGGTGACGGGCAGTCTATTTTTGTTACATTCACTAATAGTATTGAACGAATCGTTGGGGTTGCAACGTCACCAGGAAATAGCCGTATCTTAATTTTTAGCATTGTTATTGGCGCGTTACTTGCTTTTATTCGTGAATCTGGCGGGGTGTCAGCGACGGTACAAAAATTAATGCAGGTTGGCGTCGCGCGAAATAAGAAACAAGTCGGCCTACTGACAATGTTTACCGGTACAGCGGTATTTATTGAATCAAATATGAGTGTGCTGACTTCAGGAATAGTTTCTCGTGGGTTATTTGACAAGTTTAAAATGAGTCGAGCTCGCCTCGCATACATTATCGACAGTACCAGTGCACCAGTATGTATTTTAATATTGCTCAATGGTTGGGGCGCCTATGTATTGGGCTTGTTAAGCAACTATGAACTTGCTCAATCCCCAGTCAGTATTTTGTGGGGTAGTGTGGCATTTAACTTTTACGCCATAATTACATTGCTGATTGTTTTATACACCATTGTTTTTGATAAAGTTCATGGTCCAATGAAAGAAGCTGAAGAAGAGCTCAAGCGCGAGGAAGTAGAGCTTGATGCTGGACCTATTGCGACCAAGGCGCGGTTTATGCTTGTACCGCTTGTTACACTAATTGCCAGTATGATCGGGTTCATGTACTGGACTGGAGATGGTGTATTGGCGAACGGGAGTGGCTCTAAATCGGTATTGTATGCAACGATGTTGGCTTGTTCAGTTGCTTACCTGCTCATGCTCAAAGAAAAACAGTTCACACACCATCAACTCGTTGACATCGGTTTTAAGGGAATGGGCGAACTATTGCCTTTGGTCAGTATAGTATTGCTATCTTTGACACTTGGAGCCAGCCTGAAAGAGCTGGGTACAGGCGTATTTGTTGCGCAATTGGTTGGTGATTATTTGCCTATTTACTTTATTGTTCCTGTGCTGTTTTTGACTGGTGCTGTTATGTCATTTACAACAGGAACATCTTGGGGAACATTTGCGATTTTGATCCCTATTGGCGTGCCTTTGATCCAAACATTGGGCCTTCCTCCTTCACTGGTGGTAGGCGCCATCTTAAGTGGTGGGATATTTGGCGATCACTGCTCGCCCATTTCGGATACCAGTGCAGTATCCGCTCTGGCATCTGGGTGTGACTTATTGACCCATGTTAAAACTCAGCTCCCTTACGCTCTTGCAGGCGGCGCATTAGCACTAGTGAGCTTTTTTGTCGCCAGTGTTGTTTTACTTTAAGGGCACGCATACAAAGCTTGGCCAGACGGTGGGGTGGTAATACTAACTAGCTGCCCCGACTGGTTTTTACCCAAAGCCAATAATAGCCCTTGATCCGAAGCAACCGATAGGTCATCGGGTACGCCTAATTCATCGAGCAAACTTTTACGTACTTCGATCAGAGTTTGATTTTGGCAATCGGCAATAAACCATACATCTCGCTCAGAATGCACCAATTTGCCGTAAAACTGACTAACTTCGTTGAGTTTTGCTTGCGATCCTGCAAGGGAGTCATCCAGTTGTGCTTTTTGTTGTGCGATTGTGGTTTGATACTGGCCTTCAACAATATTATGTGTCTCAACAACATCATATTGTGATGAAAATGAATTGGGTTCTAATTGCGCTAGGAAAGTTTCAAAATCGCTTAATATGCTTTGCAGAGACAGGCTGCCTACCAGAGCTAAAACACAACAGGAGCTTGCCCATAGACTCGTTCTAAGCCAAAACTGTCGAGTATGTTTGCGGTTTTCTAAGCGACTTAACCGTTTTAATTTACGAATTTGTTTAGACGACATTTTGTTCTGTCGCTTGGCAATTGAATAGGCTTGTTGGAGCTCGTTGAGTTGGGGTTGTGAGTCTTTCATTTCGGCTCTCCTAAAGTATCTTTCAATTGCTGTTTTGCATATCTTAATCGAGTCTTTACAGTCTCAGGGTTCGCAGTGGTGATTTCTGCGATTTGATTTAGCGAAAAGCCTTCTAATTGCAAACAAATGGCTTCTTTTTGTGCGTTTGGTAAGTTTTTAATCGCACTGTAAAGTTGCTCACAACACGCTGCATTAAAATTACTATCTTCGACCTCACAGCTAAGTGCAGTCTCATTGTCGTCACACATAAATTTATTTTGCCGGCGAAATTCATCTACTAGTGCATTGCGTGCAACCCTAAATATATATGCCTTTGGCGTATTGTTGCTCTGATAGTACTGCCTTTTCTCAACGATTGAGAGCCATGTTTTTTGGCATACATCTTCGGCCGTTTCCGGGTCACTTTGTGTACATAGGTAGTGATAAAGATCTGGATTGAAATTATCAATCGCCTGCTCTATGTAACGGTTTTCTCCACTGCGTTTAAATTCATGCAAGGGATCATGTGCTTCGGTTTTATCTTGGATGAACCAGTTTTTTATCGCAAGTAGCATAGTCTCTCCGTGCTTAATTTAACTCTATATACACAGGTGTGCTGATCGCCGCCCAAAATGAAATCGAGCGGCTTGCGTTATTTTCGCTTACTTGTTTAAGTTAAACTCTAACACAACTGACTGACCGTATTGAATAGTTGGTTTGCCAGCGACCATTTTGGGGCGATATTTCCATCGTTTTAGCGCTTTTAATGCAGCACGGTTGAATACTCGTTTTGGCTCAGCATTAACCACTTTCGCATCAATAACTTGCCCTGTTGGCGAAATGTTAAATGCCAATTGTACCCAGCCTTCAACGCCGTCCCGAGCTGCCGGGGCAGGGTATGTTGGGTCAATGCGCACAATCGGGGCCGCCGCAGCGTCGCTGACCTGCAAAGTGCTCTGCATTTGTATAGGGGCAGACTTTACACCTGAGGTGATATTGATATCTAGTGTTACACCCTCGGTAACTGAAGGTGTAACGGTTGGTTTAGGTGGCGCCTTTGGGGTAGCTTTTGGCGGAGGCGGCAAAACATTGCGTATTTCTACAGGTGTGTCTTCAATGTCTTGTGAAATAAATACATCAATGACCGGAGCTGGCTCTGCAACGAACACGCGATCTTGGCTAATCAATTTTTGCATAAAAGCAAATAACGCAAATGTAATTAAGATGGCGCTAATAAATGATAAAACAAGTTTATTTAGTGTGCGGTATGGAGTGTGTGTTTTTACATCTGTCATTGTTAAAGTCATATTTTTCCCCTCTTTTGCTAAGTAAAACGCGCTAGGTCAAAAAAAGGGGTGATTTATTTTAGTTTTTTTATTTTTAGTCATTAAAATGTGGTTTAACTATAGGTGAGGAGACACGATGCAGTTACAAAAAATAGATAAAGCAAGATATAGAAAGCACCTAAATTGGGTGATTGGAGCCTGCATTTTGGTTTTAACCACAGGAAGTTTAGGAATAGCGCAACTTCTTATTCATGTATTCCCAGACTCTGATGGAAGTCATTTCCATTGGAATCTGACTGGAGTAATACTTACCTGCATTGCAATTTTTGCCATACTTAAACGTATAAGACACCATCCATTTATGGTGGAAGTAGTCTATGTATGGGAGCTCAAACAAGCACTCAATCAAGTCACCAGAAAAATGCCAAAACTGAAAAAGGCAGCACAGCAAGGGGATGTGAATGCCATGCTTGCTATGCAATTTAGCTACACAGGTTCTCGTCAATTATGGACATTAGATGATAACACGATAACCATGGAAGAGCTGTCGATATGGCAAGCTGAATTAGACAACCTTGCAAAAAAGCACAATGTCACTTTGGACATTCAGCAATACAGTGAACAAGTACTACGTCACTTTTAAGCTGAATAATAGGTGTAGTGATTCTTCGACGTTTTTTTAATTGAGTACATAGCGACATCAGCGCACTCAACTAAGCTTTTTAGATTGTCCGCATGGGTTGGATAGTGGGCAATACCAATACTCACACCAACCCGTAGCTCTATTTGGTGTCCATTTCTTTCGTAGTGAGTCGGTATATTTACAGCCTCTAGTAGCTGCTGAGCAATATTATTGATTTTATGTTTATTGAATTCTTTAATTGCGATGACAAACTCATCACCACCCCAGCGGCATACCAAATCATTACTAGAGATTATGTGAGATATATTTTTAGCAATGTTTTTAAGTACTTCGTCTCCGGCGTTATGCCCATAGATATCGTTTATTGGCTTAAACTCGTCAAGGTCTAACAGTAATAGGCTAAAGGGTATGTCTGAATCAATCCAGCCAAGTAAAGTAAGTTCGGCTCCATATCGGTTATATAAGCTAGTTAAACTGTCTCTTTGAGCGCGATGGCTAAGTTGATTGAGCATGGTTTTCCGTGAAGTGATGTCGGCAAGGAACACTTGAAAGTACCACTGACCGTCACTTTCGGTGTTAAGTATGATCATACTTAACCATACGGAAGATAATGTTAGAGGGCTGGTGAACTCAAACTCGGACTGCATCACCTGTTTTTGCTTTATGCTATTTTCAGTGAAAGTGTAGAGAATATCAGGAGTTTTGCAGTACTGCCCCAAGTTGTCAGGAAAGCGCTCTTGGCAGTCTACCCCCATTCCTGCCAATAAGTCTTTGGCAGCATCATTGACTAGAGACACTTCTCCGTGTTCACGTACCAATAATGTGGGGGAGGAGCTGCGCTCAAACATGAGGCGGAAGCGTTTTTCAAGATGCTCTATTTCTAGGCGTAAACTTCGCTCTTGCTCAAACAGCATTTCCGTATTGCTCAACATTGCGTTGATCCCTTTACCTATTTTTCCGATTTCCGTATGTTCATGTGCTGTATCTATTTCAATACGATGTGCACTGCCAGGTATGATATTCGTAAGTTGTTGGCTTAAATGTCCCAAAGGTCTTGAAATGAGTATATAGGACAGCCCTGCAAAAATGATCAACATTGGCACGATCACGACGAGTAACGTTTGCACGGAAGAGAATGCAATATCGCGAGCGTTTTGCCGTATATACTGGGTGTTGGGTACTACGTGAATGAAGCCGATGTTTTCTTGTAGGATAAATGGGTTAGGTAGATTAAAAGTGCGAGCCTCTCGCTCAGAAAATAAGATGCTTTTTGCTAAAATCGTGTGTTGATTTGTCAAAGCAGCTGATTGAATAATATCATTGCTCACTAACCCATTTACGACTTCATTGGCTAAGTCTTTATCCTCTAAGTACGCTGCAATGGATGCTGTTGATGAGATGGTCTGGCTGATTTGCATGATAGTTTCATCTGAGTGCTCTAGCTCAGTGTCAAATATATAGTTGTAATAGATGTGAGCATATACAGCAGAGAATAAGCAGGTTGAAAAGCTCAATATCAACATCAACCGAATTATCAAACTTTGTTTACTTAGCAAAACGGTACACTACTTTTAATTCATCAGTGACAGCACTTGCTGGAATATAAGCAATTGCACTCGGGGTTGTTACCACCTTATCAATTATAGCGGCAATTGAAGGATATGCTTGTGGTGGTGACGCTTTACCGCTGAATTTAACCCGAGACCAATAGGCGTTAATTTGTGCAATGTTGCGACCGGTCAAGGCAAGGAAAAAAGCGCTTCTCAATGCATGTTCTTTTTTATAGTCCAAGGTCACAGCAATATGGCCGTTTGGAAATGCCAAATACTTACCCATATACATATCAATAAGCTGGCGCTTTTCGATGTACTCAATTGGGTTGTGTTTGTTGACCACAATGACAATGTCCTCTTGTACATTGCCCCGCGCATCAAAGGTGAGCATCATGAGTACAAGTAAAGTCAGTAGCGGGCGGAGCATTAAAACACCCAATTTAGGCTAATGCCTAATGTATTGAACGAATTGTCGAAATTACCGCTTTCTATATCTCTATGTAAATAAAAGGCAGATGGTAAACTGTCCACTGCGGTATGCTCTAGTTGAACTTTTACCGCGAGAGAGTCATTTAATTCGGTTCTTAATGTCACGGATAAGGTGTTTTGGTCAACCAAATAAAAGTTAGTGTGGCGAATAATCGTGTTATAAAGTAAATCGAGTGGTCCAGAGGAAATTAACGGGCGTTGTGGTGTTGTATTGTTAGATTTTACTTGTGCGAAAGTCGTCATTAGTGTGTGGTTATTGTAATAAAAGCCGACACTAGCATATCCGGCCGTCAAGGCTTTTAAGACTTGCGAGTTGGAATCGATATAAGAAAGTTCACTTTGTGCAAACCACTGACTATTGTCATACCGGATCCCAAGGGCGGAATAATTAAATCGCTTGCCTATAATATTGAGTGACTCAAGTAAAGCGGGTCTTTGTGGCCAAATCTCATTGGGAATTTGTGCGAGCGCAGCTCTGAGCTGTTTTTGTTGTTCATTTTCATTACCAGATTGCGTCGCTGTGTAGTTAGCTCTAAGCGTCCAATCATATGATTGCCATTCCAATACCAGCCCAAATAATGATTTTAATTCTACGTCCCAGAAAAAATTATCGTCGCTCACAATAGGCGCTGTTGATCTACCAACAAAGAACTTACTGCTAAACAAGCCCTCAGAGAATGAGTAAGTATATTTAATATCTGCACCATCTAAATTCTGATGCGGGACAATCGCATAAAATTCAGTGGGGGGATGATCATACGTGTACGTGTAACCTATGTCCCTATGTTCCGTCATCATAAACAAATCAAGACCGGTTCTGCCAAATCGAATCTGCCAATTGGCATTGGGTGTATAACGCAAAAATGCCATTTGAATAATATTGTCGAGGTTTTGTTCTTGATTGTCTTTAAAGAGCACTTGACCAACAAGCTGGGTGCTACTATTTGCTTGCCATTCTATTTGCCCACCCGCGGAAGAGTTCGTAAATCCGAATTCATTTTCATAAGTGGCGCTAGGTTGTGAGATATGCTGTCTGATCCCAGCTGTTTTTGAATCAGTGATTGTTAAACCGACCGTTGCAAAACCGTCTAACTTAAGTTGCTCGGCCGCAGCTTGGAAAGGTATAAATATAAAAAGCAGGAAAAACAGCCTCATCGGCGACTCAATATTTTGACAAGCAATTTATCTTGGTGATTAAAGACTAGCGCTAATGTACACATTTACCAGTTTTGTGTATTTTTACTTGTAAAATGGCAAGATTGTCACCATATAAACAGATATATCATTAATTGTGATATTATCACATTTTTAAATTAGGTATTTTCAAGTCGTGGCTGAAGTTAGAGCGAGAGTTGAGCTGAATGTAGGGCAGCGTAGTCATATTCCTGCAGAGATTGTATCTTTTGAAGGATTGAAAGATGGTGAAGAGCATGTAGCTTTAGTTTTCAACAATGCCGACACCCAACAAGAGATCCCGTTGATTAGAATGCACTCTGAGTGTTTGACTGGTGATGTTTTTCATTCATCTAGGTGTGATTGCGGTGAACAGCTCAACGAATGTATCGAAGAGATGCATCAAAGTGGTGGTGTGTTACTTTACCTTCGTCAGGAAGGCAGAGGTATAGGCTTATACAACAAAATTGATGCTTATGTATTGCAATCACAAGGCATGAATACATACGAAGCAAATAATCACTTGGGTTTTGATGACGACTTGCGAGATTTTTCAGATGCGGTATTAATGCTTAAGGCACTGGGGCTGGATCATGTGAAGCTTATGACCAACAATCCTCGTAAATTAAATGCTTTGCGCAATGCCGGTATTGAAGTTGAAAGTGTAGTAGGAACTCAAGCACACGTTAAAGCAGGTGACTCGGGGAATCGAAACTACCTAGAAACGAAAGTTAAACACGGCTCTCATATGCTCGATATGGATGAAATCAAAAAGCCGAAATAGCTGGGCTGGTGTTGATTTGCTTTATTACAAAACCTATTGTGGTAAGGCAAATCACGTGTCAATTACCAATTTATTTCCGTATTTAGCTATTTTGTTGCATTTAGTGCCGTTAAGCGTCATAAACCTCCTTTCAAGTACTCTTTTGAAGCAGTATAATTAAACCGTTTTATAACTAAGTTAGTCATTTATGTCTGCAGAAATTCGAACATTTAAAGCGAGTTTTGGGGTGAGTTGGTTAAAAGCCGGATGGACGGTGTTTAAAGCTCAACCTTTAACTTTTATGATGATGTACATCTTTATCGTGATAGTAGGGCTATTTCCTTTCATCCTGCCAAATACGATAATTCAGATGGCATGCGCGCTTGCGGGACCATTTTTAACCGTTGGCTTCTATAACGCGGCGCTCAATTCGCAAGCGGGTAAATCAATTATGCTTGCTGACATTCTAAAACCATTTTCCGCGAAAGGGCGTCGACTCAATTTATTCCGCCTTGGTTTGTATCAGCTTGGGGTTGCTTTGATACTGGGGGTGATAATGAGTTTGCTATTTGAGCCAGTTACCAGTGCCATACAAAATCATTCTCCAGAGCAAGATATGGAATCAGTTATCGCGCAAATCGCCGCAGCTATTAGCTTCTCTGATATTGCAATATTTGTGGTGCTACAGTCATTGGCAATGATGGCCTTTGCCTATGCACTACCTCTGGTATATTTCAAAGAGCAAGCAAACATCTTGAATGCGATGAAGCAATCTTTAAAGGTGTTTTATTATAATATGGCGCCATTGTCCGTGTTTGGTGGTATTGTAGCGCTGCTAATGATTGCTTCTGCTCCTCTATCTCTTGTACCACTCATGTTCATCATGCCAATTGTATATATTGGTTTTTTCGTGTCGTTTCAGGCGATTTTTGCGGCGCAAAGCTCACTAGAGGACAATACACCTGACCAAGGTGACAAACATCAAGATAACATTGGGCAATCGGGTCGGTTTGACGCTTAATGGATGAGAAAGAACAGAAAAAACTTAAAAACTACGCAGTTTGGTTGTTATCTAGGCAAGAGTATTCGCGTAAGCTACTGGGTCAAAAATTAAGGCAAAAAGGCGCAAGTGACGAGTATGCCGAGTCGCTGATCGAGTGGTTATGTGACATTGGTTATTTGGATGACGCTAGACACTGTGAAAGTTATTTAAACCGTCAACTAGCCAAGGGGTTGGGAGAGAAACGGGTAATGATGGACGCCACCAATAAAGGCGTTGCGCGTGCGCAGTTAATGCAACTCATCGAAGAAAGAGAAATAGATTGGTTTGCCGTTGCTCAGAAAACATATGAGAAAAAATACGGTTATTCAACGAAACAATTAGATTATCAAGAAAGGTCAAAGCGCGTTAGATATATGATGTATCGAGGCTTTAGCTATGACCAAATAGATTTTGCTATACAATCGCAAAGTGAAAGTTGAAATCGAACACTTCCTTTGTGGTTATCAGCATACAGCAGCAATAAAGGGTAAATAATCACATGCAGCACATGACTACCGCACAGATTAGGCAGAGCTTTTTAGATTTCTTTGCCAAACAACACCACCAAGTGGTGCCATCAAGTTCTTTAGTACCAGGTAATGATGCAACACTTCTGTTTACAAATGCAGGTATGGTGCAGTTTAAGGATGTATTCTTAGGTGCTGAAAAGCGTCCGTATAACCGCGCTACAAGTTCACAGCGCTGTGTACGTGCTGGTGGTAAACACAATGACCTAGAAAATGTTGGTTATACAGCAAGGCACCATACATTCTTTGAAATGCTTGGTAACTTCAGCTTTGGCGACTATTTTAAGCAAGATGCAATTAAGTTCGCTTGGGCGTTTTTGACTGATGTGATTCAGTTACCAAAAGAAAAGCTGCTGGTGACCGTTTATCATACCGACGAAGAAGCTTATGACATTTGGGCCAATCAAGTTGGCGTACCAGCTGATCGCATCATTCGTATCGATACATCAGATAACTTTTGGTCAATGGGTGACACGGGTCCATGTGGACCATGTTCGGAAATCTTTTTTGACCATGGCGAGCACATTTGGGGTGGTCCTCCTGGCAGCCCAGAAGAAGATGGTGACCGCTTCATCGAAATTTGGAACCTAGTATTTATGCAATACAACCGTCATGCTGACGGTACTATGGAGCCATTACCAAACCAGTCAGTTGACACAGGTATGGGTCTTGAGCGTATTTCTGCGATTATGCAAGGTGTGCACTCAAACTATGAAATCGATTTATTCCAAGCGCTAATCAAAGCGACTGCAGAAGTAACAGGCGCTCAAGATTTAGAAGATAAATCTTTACGCGTTGTTGCGGATCATATTCGTTCATGTGCATTTTTAATTGCCGATGGTGTTATGCCTTCAAATGAAGGCCGAGGTTATGTGCTACGCCGTATTATTCGTCGTGCCGTTAGACATGGTAACAAACTCGGAGCGCAAGGGGCATTCTTCCATAAATTGGTTGGTGCACTGGCGGCGCAAATGGGTGAGGCATACCCAGAGCTAATCAAGCAACAGGCAATCATCGAAAAAGTATTGCGTATTGAAGAAGAGCAGTTTGGGAAAACACTAGATCGTGGCTTAGCTATTTTGGAAGAAAACTTAGCGGGTCTTGAAGGTGATGTTATTCCTGGTGATCTTGTGTTCAAGCTATACGATACGTACGGCTTCCCAGCCGATTTAACAGCAGATGTTGCACGTGAACGTTTTATGACCATTGATGAGCGTGGGTTTAAAGCGGCGATGGAAGCACAGCGTAAGCAGGCACAACAGGCAGGTAAGTTTGGTGCTGATTATAATGAACAGCTGAAATCTGAAAAAGTCACAGACTTTAAAGGGTATGACTCTGTTCAATATAGCGGCACAGTCGTTGAGCTATTTGCTGAAGGTGAAAGTGTTTCGGAGCTAGCTGATCAACAAAAAGGTATTGTCGTACTTGACCGCACACCATTTTATGCAGAGTCAGGTGGTCAGGTTGGTGATACAGGTGTTTTGAAAGTGTCTGGTGGTGAATTTGTTGTAACAGATACACAAAAACTGGGTAATGCGTTTGCGCACCACGGTTATGTAACAGGCCGCCTTGGTATTAACGACAAAGTTGATGCTCAAATAGATGCAGAGCGTCGCGAACGCATCAAGAAAAACCACACCGCAACGCATATCTTGCACGAAGCACTGCGTCAAATTTTAGGTGATCACGTAGCGCAAAAAGGCTCGCTTGTCATGGCTGATAAATTGCGTTTTGACTTCTCACATTTTGAAGGTGTCACCAAAGAGCAGCTTCGTGAAATTGAAACTGCGGTAAACGATGAAATTCGCGCGAACTTCTCGTTGAATACTCAGTTAATGGATATCGAAGATGCAAAAGCCAAAGGTGCAATGGCCCTATTTGGCGAAAAATATGACGATGAAGTGCGTGTTGTATCTATCGGCGACTATTCAATTGAATTGTGTGGTGGTACACACGTAGAGCGCGCTGGTGATATTGGCTTCCTAAAAATCGTGTCAGAAGGTGGTATCGCAGCTGGTGTGCGTCGAATCGAGGCCGTCACGGGCGAAGATGCTGTGAATTATGTTGCAGAGCAAGAGAAAGCGCTTGCAGATATTGCTGCGTTAGTGAAAGGCGATAGCGCAAGTGCACTTGAAAAAGTAGCGGCGTTAATCGAAAAAGCTAAAGGTCTTGAAAAACAAGTAAGCCAGTTAAATGATAAGCTTGCAAGTGCAGCGGGGGCGTCGCTAATCGAGTCTGCAGTAGATGTCAATGGCATAAAACTGCTTGTTGCCAACGTAGCCGGAACCGAGTCAAAAGCACTGCGTGGCATGGTTGATGATCTTAAGAATAAGATGGGCTCAGGGGTTATTGCCTTGGGTGTTGCTAATGGCGACAAAGTCAGCTTAATTGCAGGTGTGACGAAAGATTTAACCGGTCAGGTCAAAGCCGGAGAGCTGGTTAATCATATGGCTGCTCAAGTTGGTGGCAAGGGCGGTGGCCGCCCTGATATGGCACAAGCTGGTGGCTCTCAACCTGAAAACTTGGAAGCGGCACTGGCTAGCGTTCCTGTATGGTTGAATGAGAAAACTCAATAACTTGTGGCATTAATTGTAAAAAAGTTTGGTGGCACCTCAGTTGGCTCTATAGAGCGAATTGAGGCCGTTGCCGAACTGATTATCAGAGCTAAACAACAGGGACATCAAGTCGTTGTTGTGGTATCGGCTATGTCAGGTGAGACCAATCGATTATTGTCTCTTGCAAAGCAGATTGATGAGCGACCGAGTGCGCGAGAGTTAGACGTATTGTTAACGACAGGAGAGCAGGTATCGATTGCCTTGCTCGCAATGGCAATCGTCAAGCGAGGGCATTCTGCAGTGAGCTTATTAGCAGATCAAATCGGCATTAAAACAGACAATGTTTTTGGAAAAGCGCGAATACAAGGCATTGATGTCAGTCGCCTACAGCAAGAGCTGGAGCACAACCGCATTGCAATTGTCGCAGGGTTTCAAGGACGTGATACTGAAGGCAATATCACGACTTTAGGTCGTGGTGGTACCGATACTTCCGCAGTTGAAATTGCCGCTGCAATTTCAGCAGATGAATGCCAAATCTATACAGATGTTGATGGTGTTTATACCACAGATCCAAGGGTTGAGCCTCGAGCACGGCGCATGGAACAAATTACCTTTGAGGAAATGCTGGAGTTAGCTAGCTTGGGCGCAAAGGTATTGCAAATAAGATCTGTCGAAGCCGCAGGTAGGTATAACTTGCCATTGCGAGTTTTATCAACTTTTAAGCCTGATTCTGGCACATTAATTAGCTACGAGGAACCAAAAGTGACAAGTAGAACTGTATCTGGCATCGCATATCAAAAAGATGAAGCTTTGTTGATTGTTCGTCAAGTTCCTGAAAACCCAAGCTCTTTAGCTAGAGTTCTGTGTCTATTGGCTGAGTTTGATATTGAAGTGGACATGATAAGTCAAATTAATCATCAAGTTGGCAAAATAGACTATGCTTTAACTGTACACAGCAATGAGTATGCACAAGCGTTAGATGTGTTAAATAGCAATTTAGTCGCATTGGGTGCTTCGTGTGTAGAGGGCAATGCAGAAGTTGCAAAAATCTCTGCTGTGGGTGTAGGGATGAAGTCTCACTCTGGCATCGCAGGCATATTCTTTGATGCGTTGGCTAACGAAAATATTCATACGCTTTTAGTATCGACCTCAGAGATAAAAATCTCAGTTTTGGTAGAAGAGCGCTATTTAGAGCTGGCAGTAAGGGCACTTCATAGTGCATTTAGCTTAGAAAGTCGTGATTAAGCAATAATTTTGCTTACTTTTACATGAACTTTTAATTAAAATGAACTTGACGCGGAATCTTTTAAATTTTGGAATAACAGGAGCAAGAGAATGCTAATTCTAACTCGCCGTGTAGGCGAAACCCTGATGATTGGTGATGAAGTGACAGTAACGGTACTTGGTGTAAAAGGAAATCAGGTTCGTATCGGCGTAAACGCACCAAAAGACGTTTCGGTACACCGTGAAGAAATCTACATGAGAATTCAAGCGGAAAAATCTAATCCGACAGGTAATATGTAACTATATACAACATGTTACTATTGTTCGAGAAATGGCCACTTATACGTGGCTATTTTTTTGTCTGCTGCAAAATAAATGCATAAGTTTCATTATTCAGTGCCTGCCTAGATATGTATTGGCGATATTTGCCATGCTCCAATAAAATGCCTTTTTTCGTCTCTATGACGTTATCTATTTCCTGCCATTGGAGTTGAAAAGCTCGATAAGGGTTATGTGCGTTGATCCCCTGTTCATCAATTTTCAATACTACTTTTGAGCCGCTGGCTCGACTCAACATTTGTCTAGCGACCCACCAAGGGCGTCGATAATAAAACGAAACCCCTTCTATTACTGCAAGTACAAACAAAAAGTTTCCTAAATAGGCTTGCTCAAGCAGATAGTGAGATAAAGAGCCCAATACCAGTAAAAAGCCAATCAGGCCGTATTTGGGCTTGTGATGTTGGCTAAATGACACAGATTCATCAAAGCATTCCTGAAAGTATTGCTTATCTAGCGTGAATTCACTTTGAAACACGAGTATTCCTCAAGTTGGCTAATCCTCAATTATACGATGTTCAGTCCTGCGTTTGAATCTCAAAATTCAACGCATGTGCCGCTGTAATAAAACATAATTAAATTGCCCCTATATCCGTACCTAAGTCACTGTTTATGGTAACTCATACCGAATTTAAGAGTATTTACTCCTGTTGCGAAATTTGAATTTTACATATAGGTAAGACCAATTATTTCACGGTTAATAATAGCGCAGCGATGTCGTGGTTAAGTAATAGCTTATCGTTATTTAGTCTATATATCTTGAGTATTTTTCATATTTATTTGGCAAAGTTGGGGATGTTTTACCATCATTGTTCAATAAGTGTGTGAAATAAATACAAAAAACGTTATTGGTAATACCAATTTACAATGCGCTTTACATGAAGAGCTTGTTTGATATGATGGTTGAATAAATATTTACAAAAGTTGCCTATCTATTTCCTTAAATGGGTAGGTGTAAACAAATAAATAACAACTAAGGGGGCGGAGATGGAAATCAGCGAATTGCTAGCGCAGGCTGCCAATCTTATGTTAACAGGCATGGTTGGTGTGTTTTTATTTTTATCTATTCTGATCTTTGCAGTAAAGGCTTTATCAAAGTTTGCTGCAACAGGGCAAGAGTTGGAGCAACCTAACGTCAAAAAACCTTCAGCAAAGCCTACGTCAACAGGTGTGCCAGCAGCACATATCGCCGCGATCAGCGCTGCGGTTTCTCAATTTAGACAAAACAACTAAGGGGTATCTCATGTCAAAACTAAAACTCACAGAATTAGTCCTTAGAGATGCTCATCAATCTTTATTAGCAACGCGTATGCGTCTTGAAGACATGTTACCTATCGCAGAAGAGCTTGATAAGGTTGGCTATTGGTCAGTGGAGTCGTGGGGTGGTGCGACTTTTGATGCGTGTATTCGTTATCTTGGAGAAGATCCCTGGTATCGGATCCGCGCACTTAAAGAGGCAATGCCAAACACGCAACAGCAGATGTTGTTACGTGGTCAGAATCTGCTGGGATACCGCCACTATGCAGACGACGTAGTTGAAAAGTTTGTCACGCGAGCACATCAAAATGGTGTTGATGTGTTTAGAATTTTTGACGCAATGAATGATGTTCGTAACCTTGAAACAGCCATCCGAGCTGCCATTAAAGTTGGGGCGCATGCACAAGGCACTATTTCTTATACGGTTAGCCCAGTGCATAACCTTGAGAGCTGGCTGAAACAGGCAAAGCAATTAGAAGAAATGGGCTGTCACTCAATTTGTATTAAAGATATGGCTGGGTTACTCAACCCATACGATGCTGAAACTTTAATTTCCGAGTTGAAACGCACCGTATCGGTACCAATTGCTATGCAGTGTCATGCGACAACGGGGTTAAGTACAGCAACGTATCAAAAAGCCATTGATGCAGGTATTGATATGTTAGATACCGCTATTTCATCAATGAGCATGACATACGGTCATAGTGCGACGGAGACACTTGTTTCAATTGTGGAAGGCACGAAACGAGATACAGGGTTAGATTTAGGTCAACTTGAGTCGATAGCCTCTTATTTTCGAGACGTACGTAAAAAGTATGCTGCCTTTGAAGGCAGTTTAAAAGGCGTAGATGGCCGCATCCTGTCAGCACAAGTACCAGGTGGTATGTTGACCAATATGGAAAACCAGCTCAAAGAGCAGGGTGCCGCAGATAAATTGGATGAGGTATTGAGTGAAATACCTCATGTACGTAAAGATCTTGGATTCATTCCTTTGGTTACACCAACGTCTCAAATAGTTGGAACGCAAGCTGTGCTTAATGTGTTAACCGGAGAGCGTTATAAAACCATTACCAAAGAAACATCGGGTGTCTTAAAAGGAGAGTATGGTGAGACGCCAGCTCCCGTTGACGAAGAATTACGCGCACGTGTGCTTGATGGCCAAGAGCCAATTACGTGTAGGCCAGCAGATCTTATCGAGCCAGAAATGGACAGCTTAGAGTCTGACTTGTTATCGAAGGCTAAAGAAGATGGGATCGAACTTGCAGAGTCTGTGGTTGATGACGTATTGACTTATGCCTTGTTTCCTCAAATCGGCTTAAAATTCTTAAAAAATAGATATAACCCTGAGGCATTTGAGCCGAATCCAAGCTTAGTGGTCAATACCAGCACCGAAAATGTGGCAAAACAGGCTGCACCTGTTCGCTCAAAACAAGAGAATGAGCGCTATAGCGTCAGAGTAGATGGCAAAGTGTATGATGTGGAAGTATCCGCTGGTGGACAGCTTCAGGAAGTTGCTGTTAAAGACAGTGAGTTAATGCCCCAGTCTGCTTCAGTAAGTTCAGGTGAAACCTTAAACGCCCCTTTGGCAGGTAATATTTTTAAGGTGCACGCAAAGCCTGGTGATGACGTGGTGCAAGGTGATGTGGTTCTGATTATGGAAGCGATGAAAATGGAAACAGAAGTTCGTGCCACATCTAATGGCAAGATTGCTGACATTTTGGTTTCAGAAGGTGACTCGGTCTCAGCTGGTGACGCCATTATCGAGATGGCATAGGAGTTTTTGAGATGGAAGGGTTATTGAATTTGTGGCAAGCAACGGGTGTTGCTAACTTGTCTTTTCCCGCGCTGTCTATGATAGCGGTGGGCTGTGGTTTGCTGTATTTGGCTATTGCCAAGAAGTTTGAACCACTACTACTTGTGCCGATTGGATTTGGCGCTATTTTAACTAATATCCCGGTTGCGGCCTTATCTGAACCCGGCGGATTACTTTACTATGTGTACTATATCGGTATAGACAGTGGGATTTTTCCTCTACTCATTTTTATGGGGGTTGGAGCGTTAACGGATTTTAGTGCACTGATCGCTAATCCTCGCATGTTGTTGCTTGGCGCAGCTGCGCAGTTTGGTATTTTTGCCACCTTATTTGGCGCAATTTTACTGAACTTTATTCCAGGGTTTGAGTTCACTTTACAAGATGCTTCAGCCATCGCGATAATTGGTGGAGCCGATGGTCCAACGGCTATATTTTTGGCCTCCAAGCTGTCGCCTGAATTGCTTGGAGCGATAGCTGTAGCTGCATACTCCTATATGGCTTTGGTGCCAATTATTCAGCCTCCGATTATGAGATGGCTTACCTCTGATGAAGAACGTAGTATTGCTATGCCACAATTAAGGGCCGTTTCGAAAAGAGAGAAAATTCTTTTCCCTTTGATGGTATTGGCATTAACACTACTGTTTTTACCTGCTGCAGCGCCATTAGTGGGGATGTTCTGTTTAGGAAACTTAATGCGTGAATCAGGTGTAGTGGATAGGCTTAGTAACACGGCACAGAATGAGCTTATCAATATAACCACGATTTTCCTTGGTTTGGCTGTAGGCTCAAAATTGGCAGCAGATCAATTCTTAACAGTTGAGACGCTGGGGATCTTAGTGTTGGGTGCGCTGGCATTTAGTATCGGCACTGCATCTGGTGTATACATGGCCAAAATCATGAATCGTGTTTCTTCAAACCCTATCAATCCGTTAGTGGGTGCAGCAGGAGTGTCGGCGGTCCCTATGGCGGCGCGAGTAGTGAACAAAGTTGGCCTCGAGTCAAACCCACATAACTTTCTTCTGATGCATGCTATGGGACCTAATGTAGCAGGAGTGCTTGGCAGTGCAGTTGCTGCAGGGATATTACTTGCGCTGGTGAATTAACAACACTCTCCAACCTTTAGTGGGGCATCCGCCCCACATTTTTCTTTGTTGTTACATCCAGGGCCAATTCTGAAAACTCAATCTTACCTCCACCGTAATCCCACGAAACGGTTTGACTTAACTCTGGTTCAATTTGCAGTGTCCGTGGTATAACTTAGTGAGTTGACAGAAAATTAGGGATTATCGTGTATATAATTGTGATATTGGTATGTTTAGTGGTTGCTTTGGCTGTTTTGATCCCGTTACTTGAAAAGTATCAGGGAAAAATGGGACTGGATAAAGCACAGAAGTATGGTAAGTATATAATTCCTTTAGCGATGTTGGGTGTAGTTGTAAATATTATCCACTCGATGTCACAAGGCTAAATGACACAAAGATAGGCAAAGCCACAATGTGACTTTGCCCGCACTTTTTGTCGTTAGTTTGCAGCTTGTAAGTACTTTTGAATAAACTCAGTTGCCTTCATATAAGACTCTTCTAACTCATCTCGCAATTGGATCAGTTGATCGCTGCTCATTTCCTCTTCTTTACATTTGGCTTCAAATTTCTCTGCAAGTATTGCTACTTGTTCGGCACCAATAGTGCGAGAAATAGACTTAAGCTGGTGACATGCTTCAATGATTTCACTTTGGCTAGATGAAATGACGGCGCCGTTAATATCACGAGCTAATTCACTGCTTTGCTCTAAATACATCCTAAAGAAGCGCAGTCGTTTTGCGCTGTCGTCATTGACGTATTTGTTTAGCTGCTCCATATTAATTGGTGACTCATCCACAGCTTCGTTGTCTGTCTCGACCTCTGAAATAGCCGGAGGTTGATCTTCGACTGTCATTTTCGGATCGCCATTTTCTTGAGTAAAGCTGTGCATATCCACGTTCATGACAGGCTCTTGAGGCGTCACAATACCATCATCTTGGAAATCTGGGGTTGCAGTAATTTCCACTGTATCTTCATCGTCAGACGCGATAGCAGGCTGATTTGCTTGTGTGGCTTTATCAGCAGGTTGCACTGGCGCAGGCTGAGGTGATTGCTCAGAGCGATTTCCAGAAGCGTTTTGCCACTTTTCTAAAGTTGCTTCAAGGACGTTTAACTCAACAGGCTTGGTGATATAGTCGTTCATTCCTGATGCCAAGCAGCGATCACGCTCACCTTTAAGTGCATTGGCTGTAATTGCTATTATATAAGGCTGTGCATTTATATCAGGAGATTGCTCAGCAATATCTCTGATTTTGGTAACCATATCGTAGCCCGACATTTTCGGCATATGCAAGTCAGTTAATACCACAGCGTAATGGCCTTGTTGCCACATCTTCAAGCCTTCTTCGCCGTTTTCTGCTACTTCAACACCATACCCTAATAAGTGCAACTGATCGGTTAGAACTTGCTGGTTTAAGACATTGTCTTCAACTAATAGTACCAACTTGTTTTCAGCTTTAGCGTCTTCCGTATTCAAGTAGCTGTTCATGGTGCGTGATGGTTTTAGTTGTTTAGGTTGATGTAAGCCTACGGCAACTAGAACTGCGGTCATGAAACTTGTTTTACACAGTGGTGCGGCATTGAGATAAAATATGTGGCCGTGATTCAAAGCAGATTCATCCATGGTGCTCAATACAATCACTTGCTGGTTATTGTGTTCGATTGAATACAATAGGTCTCTCAATTGCTGATTGACTTTTTCCATGCCATCGAGCCCATCGAGTACCCACACCACATCCTGTTCATATTGGTGTTCATCAATTTCACTTGGGTCGACAACGATCGCAGAATTTGCGCCCATAAACGACAAGTATCGCGCTAATATTGCGCGGCGATTAGGATTGTGTGTAAAGGTCACCACTTTTCTGCCTGCCAATACACCCTTATTAGCATATTCGACTTTGCCGCTGATGCTAAATGGTAGTTCTACGATAAACTCACTACCCATACCAATGTCGGAATTCACGTTGATTGACCCCAACATCAGTTCCACCAAGCTCTTACAGATAGATAAGCCAAGGCCGGTGCCGCCGTACTCTCTGGTAATTGAGCCTTCAGCTTGAATGAAGGGGTTAAATATTTCCCTCAATTGTGCTTGTGTCATACCTTTACCGTTATCGGTAACTTTAAAGCGCAGTGTGTAGTGCTCAGAGGTATTTTGTGCTACTTCAACAGAGATTTTGACAAAGCCCTGTCTACTTTCATCTGTTGTCGTGAATTTGATTGCGTTGCTACATAAGTTGTACAACACCTGGCGTACGCGCACCGCATCACCCACTAAGTTACTTGGTATATCTGGCGCAATGGCAAGCTGGAGGTCTAATTTACGCTTTTTGGCTACCGAAGAGAGTACACGAGCAACTTCTTCTATTGTCTCTGATACTGAAAACGCACTACTATCTATTTGCAATTTACCAGCTTCAATTTTTGAAAAGTCCAAAATATCATCCAGTATCCCAAGCAAAGAGAAGGCTGAATCACGTATAATAGTGGTAAGGCGATGCTGGGCGCCATCTAGCTCTGTCTGGCGCAACAAGTCAATCGTACCAATTACGCCATTCATCGGAGTACGTATTTCATGGCTCATGGTAGCTAAAAAAGTTGTTTTTGCTTCAGAGGCACGCTCTGCATTCAGGGTTGCTTTTTCAAGTGCTAAGGTACGAGCTTGCACTTCTGTTTCTAAACTGGTTTGCAGCTGCCTCAACTCGTTTTGAGAAGCTTTGTTGCCTTTAATAATATCGCGGATCTGATTGATTAATGCGTTTATTCCTATGGCTGTGCCAGATAAGCCAAAACTGAGTTGCTCTGTAACATGTACATCGTAATCTTTTTTACTTATGAGGTGTTCGAGTTCAGAATTTAGCAATTTCAATTCTTTAGCAAGTTTGCCGACGATTTGTTTCTTCAAAAACAGTGCAAAGCCAATCGTTAGTATCAATGCTACGACAATTAAGACGTAACTAAGCGGATTAGATGTTGGGACCTCAACTTTTGGTTCGCTATACACCAATACTAGCTCACCGACTGGAATGTCGTCTAAAGTAAGAGGTTGATGTACGATAACCTGCCCATCAATGGTGAGTTTAGTGCGTTGCTTAATTGGTGCAACAGGGGTGTCGTTAGATTGGAAAACTAAACTTGGTTTTCCCATTCCGCTGTCAGCATATAGATAAGCATCAATATTAGGATTACCTGCTTTGACCGATGTAAGCATTTGTTTGGCGTAGTTGTAGCCAAGCTTCATCATAGTGTTGCTTAGTGGTGCAGCTAGGTCTTGTGCTTGTAGAGCAAGATCTGGTTGGCTGTGTACTACTGTATTTGTTTGCTTCGGCCAAAGATAGGCCCCGAATGAAGCAATACTAGTAATTATTAAGGTGATAAAAACAAACAGGGGCACGAAACCTTTGATCTGTGCTTGTGAAGATTTTTCCATTGAAATAGTCCGAACAAGTAACTTTCAAATCGAGCGTTATAATAACTTCACATCCTAACACCTATAATGGATGATTTCTCTACGTTTTTACTTCTTTATTATTGCGATGTGATTATTCTAACATTGGATTTAAGTATAAAAATCAGCCTTTAGTAGCCCATTTTTGTTGATTTTGCATGAATTGTGCGCAAACAAATTATATTGCAAAAAAATAGTTGACTTGAAAGGGTAAAACCCGTTTAATACGCCGCACGCCCAGATAGCTCAGTCGGTAGAGCAGAGGATTGAAAATCCTCGTGTCGGTGGTTCGATTCCGCCTCTGGGCACCATTTTTAAAGGTGCGCCGACTTAGCTCAGTTGGTAGAGCAACTGACTTGTAATCAGTAGGTCATCCGTTCGACTCGGATAGTCGGCACCATTTAGTAAAAGTGGAAGTTTATTGAATCAAAGAGTTCAATAGACAAACTTGTGTCAAGATAGCTCATACGTTAGAGCTGTTAGGCGTTGTATTGAAGATCCTTAGTGAGTTTTAATACACACGAAACTTATTTGCCCAGATAGCTCAGTCGGTAGAGCAGAGGATTGAAAATCCTCGTGTCGGTGGTTCGATTCCGCCTCTGGGCACCATCTTTTGAAGATGTAAAACAAAGAATTTAAAAAAATCAGCTAGTTAAAAAGCTTTTTTGAATTGTATTGAAAATACTAAATGATTTTTAATACAAAAATAGTTTATTTGCCCAGATAGCTCAGTCGGTAGAGCAGAGGATTGAAAATCCTCGTGTCGGTGGTTCGATTCCGCCTCTGGGCACCATTGTTTTAGTGTGCCGACTTAGCTCAGTTGGTAGAGCAACTGACTTGTAATCAGTAGGTCATCCGTTCGACTCGGATAGTCGGCACCATTCATACAATATGAAGAGAAAAAACGCTTCTAAATAGTACTTATTATAGTGCTTTACGTTTTTTGTAAGCGTTTTAGCCAGGTAGCTCCTTCAACAGAGCCGTTTGGAACTGTGTTGAAAATTTTCAATACACAAGAAGATTTATTTGCCCAGATAGCTCAGTCGGTAGAGCAGAGGATTGAAAATCCTCGTGTCGGTGGTTCGATTCCGCCTCTGGGCACCATTATTTTAGTGTGCCGACTTAGCTCAGTTGGTAGAGCAACTGACTTGTAATCAGTAGGTCATCCGTTCGACTCGGATAGTCGGCACCATTTCTTCATATTGACATTGCAGATAGTTTACATTAGTAAGCCATCTGGAACTGTATTGAAAATCCTTATTGAGTTTCAATACACAAGAAGATTTAATTTTCCAGATAGCTCATTCGGTAGAGCAATTTGGAATTGTATTGAAAGCCCTTAGCGAGCTTAAATACACAAGAATATTTAATTTTCCAGATAGTTCATTCGGTAGAGCCATTTGGAATTGTATTGAAAATCCTTAGTGAGTTTCAATAAACAAGAAGATTTATTTGCCCAGATAGCTCAGTCGGTAGAGCAGAGGATTGAAAATCCTCGTGTCGGTGGTTCGATTCCGCCTCTGGGCACCATTTTTAAAGGTGCGCCGACTTAGCTCAGTTGGTAGAGCAACTGACTTGTAATCAGTAGGTCATCCGTTCGACTCGGATAGTCGGCACCATTTCTTCATAGTAGTATTGCAGATGGTTTGCATTAGTAAGCCGTTTGGAATCGTATTGAAAATCTATTTGCCCAGATAGCTCAGTCGGTAGAGCAGAGGATTGAAAATCCTCGTGTCGGTGGTTCGATTCCGCCTCTGGGCACCATTCTTTTTGAGTGCCGACTTAGCTCAGTTGGTAGAGCAACTGACTTGTAATCAGTAGGTCATCCGTTCGACTCGGATAGTCGGCACCATCTTCTTTACCACATCAATTTAACTCATTTTAAAGATAATTCTGCCGTAATATATCTTGCTGCAAGATGGTTTTTAACCCTCAGATAAGTAAGCTCTTTAGGCTGTAAATGGTCGTTTTCCTAAATGGATACAGCTCTGCTATTCGGTTAAAAATCAAGGTGTCGTTGATTAAAGTTAGATTATCCTTTTTTATGGTAACGATCGAAAAATATAATCAAATTAAATAAATAGTACATCTCTATGCCATTTGTTAGGATGAACTGCAGCGGACAGAACTCACCTTCTAGGGGCGTCTGTTAGTAAAACATTCACTCATTTGTTGTACAAAACTGCTATGTATATTCACCATGTGAAAGGTGCTTAATGGACAATCTTAGAGCGGACCTAATATCATGAAATTTCAGTTTAGAATTGAAAGCCAATAGTTAAAAGTAAAGTCTATGTCGATAAAGCCAGAAGAATATGTAGTTGATGCATGGATAGCATTACTGCGAGCGAAAGAACATTCCCTCAATTTTGTAGAAAAGTCTTTTAAGGAAAACGGTTTACCACCATTTTTTTGGTACGATGTCTTGTGGGAGTTGGATAAAGCAGGTGAAAAAGGGCTCAGACCCTTTGAGATTGAGCAAGGGATGTTGTTGCCTCAATATGGCCTATCTCGGCTTTTGGCTAGAATGGAAAAAGCTGATTATGTTGAAAGAGTGCCATCACCAAATGATGGTCGTGGTCATCAGGTTATTATCACAAAGCTAGGTAAAGAGGTTCGTCAAGATATGTGGAAAGTGTATGCCAAAGGCATTCAGTCTACAATCGGTGAAAACTTTAATGAAGATGAGTGCAGAACAATCCAAACGCTCTTAACTCGGCTTTATCGCCGATAAGGTCCATTGTGTGTCACTGTTGTTTGAGTTAGCTAATTTGACGTATTATAAAGAAAATTCGCATGCTCAATTACAAGTAATCAATGACACAACAGAGGGTATATTGTTGCGCCATTTAAGCTAGTTTAGCGTCACTCTATGCTATACCACACAGGAAAAGTTAAGTTTGTTGCCATCTAGGTCACGGAAGTACGCGCCATAGAAGTGCTCTCCTCTGGGCCCTGGGGATCCTTCATCGGTTGCCCCTAACTCTAACGCTTTTGTATGCAACATATCTACTTGCTGAGGGGTTTCAACCGCGAGTGCGATCATGACGCCGTTTCCAATAGTTGCGCTTTTACCGTCAAAGGGTTTGGTTATGGACAGCTTTGGTTGTTGTGGATCTATTGACCAAGAAATAAAGGTCTCAAACTCCATAAACCTTGTCGCGCCAATCTTCTCCAGTAATTCATCATAAAACTTGGCGCCTTTTTGCAAGTCGTTTGTGCCGAGTGTTACATATCCAATCATGTCTTTAACCTCAATTTAGAATTTATCATTTGTAACCAATTAGTTGTTTGAAAAACCAATAGTAAAATTTGGTTTGAGAATTGCGGTGCGCATTTCAATGATCTCTTGATATTCAGTGCAATGCCAAAAGTCTTCGAGATGTTGGCGGGTGGGAAATTGGATCATGCTCAGTCCAGTTTCTGTGGGCCAGTTACCCTCGAAAGTAGAGATGCTAGAAGCGTTTACTCCCGCAATGATCAGCTCGCCTCCAAACTTTTTTAAAATCACATCTGCTACTCGAGCATATGTGCCAAACCCTTTCATGTTTTCTGACTGACTAAAACTGAACAGTAGGTAAGCTGATTTATTATTTAACATCGGAGTGTCCTCATTTTTAGAAAATGTGCCGTTCTCAGAGGTCAACCTGAAAAACGAGTACCACTGAAGGTGATGCCATTCAGAGCTAAGTGAACAAGCATCATTGACAAATAGAGCAAGGCCAATTTCGTGCTGATATATGCTCTATCCACCATGGAAAATTGAATACACCATTCGCTCGACATGTTGTGGAAGGTCACTGTAGTTTCCCAGATCTCTGTATTTTGGAAGCTTCACTTGCTTTGGCAGGGATTTAGCTAAGCTCATAGTTGCGTCAGCACTTTTTTTCATCGCCTCTTGTAAGGCTGGCTCAACTGCATTAAATAGGTCGTTGTAAAAATCAGCAGCTATTTGCAGGTGTTTGGGATCCAAGTTTTTTGAATGTGCTGTAATTGCGTATTTAGGACCAAAGGAAACCAATGCGTTAAGCAGCTTTCGGCTGCCCAAATAATTAGTATCTGCGATGAATGCTCCTTGGGTAATTGCACCAACTTCATACAAGTCAGCCGAATAAACAACCTGCTCATTTGGTAAGTGTACTGCGATCATGCCTACGCCATCAGCGGCCCCAAAGTGTAATAGGTTGATGGTTGTTTTCCCTACCACCAGCTTGGTGTTATCGCCAACATAATGGTGCACTGTTTTGGGGGCTTGCCCTGTTACATCTAAGCGAAAAATTGAGTTCGCAGCCTGATGTGCGTAAATTTCAGCATTGGGAAAGACTTCAGTACCGCCAACGTGATCATAATGCTCGTGTGACAGTACTATTTTTGTTACTGGCAATGAAGTTAACTTTGAGATAGTCGACTTGAGCAAGGTCGCACGCTGCGTATTTGCAGGATCTGTAATTAGTACTCCCTTATCGCCTATTACAATTAGCGACTGGTAATGGAGCAGAAAAGCTGAATAAACGTTTTCTGATAACTTTTGAACGTTCGCTTGCTGTGCAGATATCTGCGAACCATAAGACAAAGTAAACAGAACAAACGCAATTTGAGCTATGTATTTCATGATAAACCCTCGGAAAATTGCATCTAAACCAGCTATATTGCGCAAGTAGATGCAAGTGCATGTAAGTCTGGAATGTACATGCAAGTGCATCTACTTGCAAGTGGAAATGAAAATAGATAAGCATCAGGTGTCGCTTAAACTCAAGTTAAGTGTCGGTAAATATATGTTTTAGAGCAAAAAAATCGGAGACGGCATGGAGCTAAATTCTTTTTTTAAAATGGTGCTGAGGCTTACTCTGAGTCCGGTATGGCTTGTTTTACATAGCAAGAAATCTTTTAAAGTGCTTCTGAACGCAGCCTTAGGTGGTTTACGAAAATTCAACTAGTATTTTATTAAGTGTTCGAGTTAGGTAGTATCAGATCATTGTGGGCGTTAAATGCACAGGATTGATCTTTGACCCTTAGTATGGAACAAATTGAGATATTCACGATCCCTAGTCCGTGTAAGGGGATCTGTGAAGTTAATAATCGCGGTTACTGTAAAGGGTGCTTTCGCAGCCGGGAAGAGCGTTTTTGCTGGAACCAGATGACAGAGCATCAAAAAAGAATGGTTGTGGATTTATGCCAGCGGCGCAAAAAGCGTATTATGGCAAAGAAGCAAGCTCAGCAGCCTGATAATGCGACTGAGTCACAGGATAAGCAAGACGATTTATTTAAATTCGATATTTAGCCTTGAGCACTGCAATAACCCCCTTTTTCTCTAGTTTTTCTAATGTACTTTTTAATTTGGGGATCAGCGCTTTGTGTTTTTGATGAAGGTAGTGGAAGCTATCTATGGTCATAAGGTCATCAATTTTAAGCGTATCAATATCCATATATGGCAAGTGTTCTCTTAGATGAAAGTCAACAATGAGTGCGCCTTGTACTTTTTTTTGCATCAGTAAGTTGAGCTGAGCCGCACTGCTTTTTACTTCAATGAGTTCGCCTTTATAGCTTTGTTCCATCATATATTGATAAACAACTAAGTAGCCACTTTGTACCACCATAGATTCGATCTGATTAAATGAGCAAGTTGTGCAATGGCTTATTAGCTGTAGGTTGAAGGAGTAAAGGGGAAAGTCGACGTAAAGTAAGTTGGCATAGCTATCAGTTACACCAGCGATCCGGCCAAGTTGTCCATCCAGCTCACCTTCGTTGGCAGCAATCAACGCACTTTGTCTGTCAAAATCAATTAATTCAAGTTTATGGCCTATGTCTTTATATGCCAAACTCAATAGCTCTATAACGTAGCGAGCTTGCGGGGTATCTGCAGGACGATTGAAGTAAAGTGTTTGTGCGTGAGACAAAGAGCATTGCGATAATAAAAGTATCCATAATATTTTGATATTTCCCACATATTTCCCCTAAAATGCAGTTTTCATTGAGCGTCTTGCTTCGGTCTAAAAGGTTGAATTGATTACCCTGCAATAATTAACTTTGTAATTCAAGACTGCCGCTGTCTAGTACATATATGATACACTGTTTTTATAGTTTTCAATAATTGTACAGTACGATGTCATATAACCTGTGTAACCTCTCCCGAGCCGAAAAGTATCAAGTTCAACTGGAATATGAAGCGTCTTTTTGGGCGTATCAGATTAAACGCGGCAAAAATACGCGAGAAGCAATTTATGATGCTATCAATAGTCGCCCTTTATCGGAACGTGACACACTAAAGGCGAAATTTGAGCAATACTTGGGACTTATGTTAGTTTAGTTATGCAGTTGAGTTGTTATCGTTTGCCTGAAATCCAAACACCATTGGTTAATAAGTTTTATCAGGCTAACAGAGTACGAGGAAGGGCAACCAAACAAGATACGGTATGGGTTACTAAATCATCAGAGTTGATTGCAGCTTGTAGAGTTCAAAATGTTGAACAATATGCTTTTTTGTCAACCGTTTTTGTTGCTACAGCATATCGAGGACAAGGGGTTGCGAAGCGGTTGCTGCTCTGTGCCATTGAGTCGCAAGAATGTGTTTACACATTTGCTTATCGCACTATTGCACCTTTGTACTCACAACTCAATTTTGTTGAAATTGATCAACTGACTTTACCTACAGTCTTGCGGGAAAAGTTTGTGAATTACACGAATCAAGGCAGAGAAATTATCGCAATGTGTTTTCAAAGGACTGTTCACACATGAAGTATATCGTCACTTTTTTGATATTCATTTTTAGCGCGGTATGCAACGCGCAAGTATCTCGTATCTCCCCGGCTGAAGGTTTGTCACAAAGCTATGTTAATACGCTGCTCTTTGATAAAAAAGGCTATTTATGGCTATCTACTGAAGGGGGCTTGAATCGCTATGATGGTTATCAGGTGCTTGAGGTCATGGGCCCAAATAAAGCCCTTGATAAAATGCAAATTGACCGGATTTATCAAGACCCAACAGGAAAAATATGGATAGCCTCGGGCCGAGCTGGATTGTTTAGCTATCACCCGGAAAAAGACCATTATAGACAGTATATAAAAGCGCCTGCGTCCGAACTTGACTACATCCAAAATAGTGTTTTTCAAATGCTTGAGAAAGGCCCCAATGAATTATGGCTGGGGCGCACTAAGAATGTATCAGTATTGAACAAAGAAACGGGAGAGATCACCGAAGTTATTCCTATTCCAGGTATGACAGAGCGTAGTCTTGTGCGCGGGTTGTTGCAGTTTGAAGATATTTTGTATATTGCAACGACCGAACGATTATTTGCCTACCATATTCCAAGTGCTAGGCTTAAGCCGTTAACACATATCGATGACCCAGAGCACCCATTTCAGCTCAACACCAAATCACTGTTATTGCTTGATGACTCAACCTTGCTTGTCGGCGCTGTTCTTGGTTTATACGAACTGGATATCGGTGAACTACAAAGAGACTTTGAGGCAACCCCAGCATATAAAACTGTGCTAGAAGAATTTAATATTTGGCACATGTTAAAGCAGCAAGCATACCTATTGCTTGGTACAGACAAAGGGTTAATGCGCTTTGACCCACAAACAGGCCTTATTGAACCGGATAAACGCCTGACACAAAGTCGATTTTCGATTTCAGATAGCAGCATTATTCATTTAAATGAAGATCAAAACGGTGGAATTTGGGCCGCTACGCGCACTGACGGCGCATTTTATATACCACCAGATAATCATATTTTTGATAACGTACAAAATGATTCGATTTATGGCGAGCTTTCTCATGGTGCTGTGTGGGGAATAGTTGAGTTTCAAGGATATATTTGGGCTGCGACAAGAGATGGTTTAACGCGATATGACCCACAAACACGTGAAGCAACGCCACTCCTTCAAGGTTATATGGGCGAGAGCTTTTTACCCGAATTCTCTATATTTGAACTATTCCCATACCAAGATAAATTGTGGCTTATCAGTAATCGTGGCCTGTTTGTTTTTGATCCCAAAACAGAGATTGTTGCTCGTCCTAGTGCACAAAACCCAGAGTCAACGGAAGTCTTGGCAGGGTTTGTTAAAGGTGCTGTGTTAGTTGAGCCCGGGTTACTTTATTTTGTAGACGGAAACTCAGGCTTTTACTTGTTCAATATGAACAACGGTATTTTGGAGCCTTTGGGGTCAAGCTTTGCTCAGTTTGATCCTTTCTTAAGCTATGGTTTTTTCGAACCCCTTTCAAGCCATCCATCTGAGCCCGTCTTTTATAGTGAGGGCCGCTTATTTAGGTACAATCATACACGGCAAAAGCTGACTCAGATTTATCAAGTACCAAAAGCGCATAAACAGTCGGCTGTAGACTTGCTCAGTTATACCATCGATAAAAATAATGTGCTTTGGCTATCGTTTGCTACGCATGGGTTGGTTCGATTGACTGCTGATGGGTATAAACCACTGCCACTGCCTGCTGATTCACTTTCGGTAACCAATTTCATCCTATATGAAATGCAGCAGGATAAAGCCGGTATGATCTGGATGTCTTCTCATCAAGGGATATGGCGTTTAGACCCCGATAATTTTCACCTTCAAGGGTTTACCATAAATGATGGTTTGATGAGCAATGAATTTAATAGTGGCTCATCGGCAAAATTGGCGAATGGTCATATTGCATATGGCTCCTTGCAAGGGATCACGATATTCGACCCTGAAGTTAATCGTCCTAATCGGCCTCTTTTGACACGTGTAAATATTACCAATGTCGATTTAATGTCCCGAGATCTCAAGCCCGCAGGATTAAAATCGTTTTCTTCTATTGATTTGAACCACGATGATATTGGGTTGGAGGTGTCATTTTCAGCAATGGCTTTTACAGCGCAAGAACGCATTGTTTATGAATACCAACTTTCAGGCGAACAAAGAATCTTAAGTCGCAATAGTAATCGTGTTGTATTCCCAAAGCTAAACCCCGGCTCATACCGTCTCAAAGTATGGGCTAAAGATCCCCTAACAGGTGATTATACTCAGCCAGCGGAGCTTAATATTCGCGTTAAATATCCAATTTGGCGCTCACCAGTGGCGCTTGCCTGTTATCTAATATTAGCCAGTGGCCTATTTGCTCTTTGGGTGCATAGGAAAAATAGAGTCGCGCAACTATTAATGGAAGCCCATAAAGAGACCAGAAATAGTGAAACACGTCTTAAAATGGCGTTGGAAGGCAGTAACTCAGGTGTGTGGGATTGGCAATCTGGGTCAAATTTGGTCTACCAGCCAAGGTTAGTAAATGAACTTGGATACAAAAATGACTACATTAATCTAGATGACTATTTGGAGCTTATTCACCCACAAGATCGCGCGCTTTTTCGAATCGAGTGGCTAGAATTTGTCTCGACCGCAAAGGGGTATATTGATTGCACATACCGCCTAAGAAATCGCGTAGGACAATGGCGCTGGTACAAAGACTACGGCAAAGTTATGGCGTGGCGAGAGGCGGTACCTATGCGTGTAGCTGGTACATACACAAACTTAACTCGTGAACGTGTATTTGAAGAGCGAGCAGCACTCTTTGGCGAGGCTTTTGAGCAAACCCGTGACTGGGTTATGATTTTCGATAAGCGTTTTCGTATATTGGCATGTAACAAAGCGCTTCAGGATGCGTTCTCCGTTGAAGCCAACCCATTATCCAGTACCAGTGTGAGTCTAGGTTTAGAGCGTCATGTTAGGATGCATTATCTGCGCACCATGAGTAAGTTGTCTGAAGAGGAATATCATAGCGCTGAAGAGGTTTTGCGTTTGCCGAGCGGTGAGGTTAGGCATGTGCTGGTAAAGATCACCTCAACATTGGGGCAAAACTATATTATTGTCCTCACCGACATCAGCAAGCAAAAACGCACAGAGAAAGAGCTTTACCAATTAGCCAATTACGATGCACTGACTAAACTGCCCAACAAAGTGTTGTTTATGGACAGAGTGCAACATGGGATAGAGCAAATTGGAGGAACGGAACACTCATTAGCAATATTGGCAATAAAATTTGGTAAGTTGCAACGTTTGGCTGATACATTTGGTGAGGATTTTGTATTAGCTATTATTCAACAGGCCGCGACAACACTGCAATGTTGCTTTAGAGAAGTTGACAGTTTAGCAATTGGCCAAGAAAAAGACTTTTATATCTTGATGGAACACTTGGACTCAGTTGATGCTGTGACTCAGTACGTACATTGCTTGATGGCTCGGTTTGAAGAGGGAATACGAGTGCATGAACAGCAAGTAGAGATAGATGTATTTGTCGGAATTGCATTATTTCCCAATGACGCATCAGATGCTTTTGAGCTCAATCAGGCAGCAGAAATTGCGTTAAGCCATGCTAAAAAGAGTCCGAATAGCCACTTTCAATATTATCACCAAGATATCAATCAACAAGCAAAGCGGCATATTGAAATCGAACGATGTTTAAACGCAATCCATAAAGATGAATTGCTGTGCAATTATTATCAGCCGATACTCAATGCGACTCGAGGTCATATCGAAGGTTTTGAAGTGTTGTTGCACTGGCCTGACGATAACAGAGTGAGTGCACAAGAATTCTCGGCAGCTGCTGAGAAAACAGGATTGGGTATAGATTTGATATTGCAGACGATAGAACGCGCTTTGATAGAACTAAAAGTGTGGCATTTAACTTGGCCAGATCTTTACATATCAGTCAACTTATCGGCGCAGGCTTTGCATTATGAAGGTTTGGTTCACCATGTGCAGCATGCGCTTGAGAAAACCAATTTGCCTGCGAGTTGTTTGGTGTTCGAAATCTCCGAATCGGTAATGATGGAAAATGTCGCCGACTCCATAGAGCGTATGCACTTGCTCAAAACACTTGGTTGCCGTTTATACATGGACGATTTTGGTACAGGGTACTCATCTTTGATGTATCTTACCCAATTTCCGGTAAGTACCTTGAAGATTGATGGTGGATTTATCGTCGATATTGGTAAAAACAAGGACCACGAAAGCATTATTCACTCCACTTTGTCTCTTGCGCACAGCTTGGGTAAATACTGTGTTGCGCAAGATGTAGAAAACATAGAGCAATTAAAGTTTCTGCGCATGCTAGGCTGCGAACGTTTTCAAGGGTTTTTATTTAGCCCACCTTTACCTGGCGATATGATCGCGCATTTGATGGAGAATACTTGGCAAGAAATGTTTGATAGCTAGAGCTTTTCTCCACAATGTCTGCAATAAAGGCTGTGGGAGCGTTCAGAGGTCATCAATTTAATCGCTTGGTGAGCCTCTGTTGCGCTGAGGCCCAATTCCACTCTTAGGGCTTCGAGGTGCTCAGCTTCTGTATCATCGAGCTTTCCGTCGACCAAGGCGTGTAATACGGCTTCATGAAATGCGTCCCGGCGCTTGCGTAGCTGGTCTGCAAAACTAGATGCGAGCAGCCCGGTTGGGATCGCAACCATGCCCATACTGAGCAAGGTTATCACTCCGCCAAAAAATCGTCCAAGTGGCGTAATGGGCACGACATCCCCATAACCAACGGTGGTCAACGTTGCCATAGCCCACCACATGGCAGCAGGAATTGATCCAAATTTGTCAGGTTGGACATCATGCTCGATTAAGTAAATACCGCACGACGCGACGATTAACACCAAAGACATAATAAAAAATGCTGCCATGAGTGAGCTGGCTTCTTCCTTAAATGCAGCTAAAAGTAATTGCATGGCACGTGAGTAGCGGGTGAGTTTAAAAATGCGCATTAATCGTACAACACGTAAGAATCGCAAATCGAAAGTGAAAAATACCATGAGCAAAGTTGGTAAGATGGCGACTAAGTCAATGACGGCCAAAGGAGAGCGAATATAGCGCAAGCGAATTATAAAGTGGCTTTTTGTGTCATCTTTGAAGTTGAGTTTATCAACACAGCACCACAGTCGAAGCAAATACTCAACACAAAAAATACCCACGGAAATGACCTCAATATAAAAAAACGTGAGGTAATACTGCGCGGCGAGTTCAGGCACTGATTCAAGAACGATAGCGACCACATTAAAAATAATGAGTGCGATTAAAAATATATCTAAGCTGTGGGCTATTTTCCGATATTTTCCACTGCCTTCTAGTATTGCCGCCGTTTTTTGTCTCAGTGTTAAACTCATGTCTTGCAATCACTAACTGTTATTTTGAAGTGGTAAAGTCATAATAGCTGCACCTTCTTCAAAGTCTCTTTTTACATTGAAGCCAAGGTGTTTGGCCAAATTGATCATGCCGGTATTTTCAAATAGCGTGATCCCTTCAATATTTTCTACGCCCTTTTCTCTACAGTAATCTATCGCCGCATTCATCAACAATTTACCTAAACCAAGGCCTTGTGAATCAGAGCGTACTATTACAGAAAACTCAGCTTGAATATTATCTGGATCCATTAAAACCCGAGAAACCCCTAAAGTACGAAAGGCGCTTTTGTAGCGTTCACTAATGATAAAGGCCATTTCACGGTCGTAGTCTATTTGCGTCATTTTCGCGAGTTGGTCGTGGGTAAATTGTGGCAATTGGCCAAAAAAACGATTATACCTGTCCTCTTTAGTGAGCGATTGGTCAAACTCTTGGTGATTGCGCTCATCCTCTGGTTTAATTGGTCTAAGAATCACTTCTTGGCCATTTTTTAGGGTTAATACTCGTTCTAGTTCTTTGGGGTATGGCTTAATTGCTAAACGCTTACGGTGTGCTTTGGGCTGGTATGGCGAGAGCCCTATCTGGGCATCCAGCACTAGAAATTGACCTGAGCTTGCTAAAATAGGGTTGAGCTCTAGGCTTTGAATATCAGGTTGTTCAACAATCATTTGTGACACCCTAGTGAGAAGGGCACATAAGCGATACTTGTCGACTTTGTCAGGCAGTGTGCGCTCTTTTAACACACCTTTGTCATGGGCAGCTGCGATTAAATATTTTGCTAGATTCATGTTTAAGGGCGGGAGCGCTACGGCAGCTTGAGAGAAGTTTAACCCTGTTCCCGCTTCGCCTAGTAAGATAACTGGCCCTACATCAGGTTCGGTTTTTATTGCAATACGCAGTTCTTGAGTGCCAGCTCTGGATGCCATTTTTTGTAGAGAAAACCCTTCAATCTCAGCGTCTGGGTAGGTTTTTTTGATCCGCAGTAGCATTGAAAATGCGGTTTGCTCGACTTCATTGCCATCATTCAAATTGAGCACGACGCCGCCCACTTCAGATTTAGAAGGGATCGCAGCGCTGATCAGTTTTAATGCGACAGGGAACCCTATCTCTTCAGCTTGCTCTTTTGCTTCGCTGGGCGTAAGTGCAACTTCGGTATGAATACAATCAATGCCATAGCAAGAGAGGATCTGGCTAGCCGAGTGGGTGGATAGATATTGATGGTTGGCGCGCAAATAACCATTGATTTGCTGTTTGGCCCCTTTGCTATTGATAAGTTCATCTTGAATGATAGATTCAGGTGTTTGGGTCAAATGCTTTTGGTTTCTGCGATACGTAATTAGATGCATAAATGCACTGACTGCGCCTTCAGGAGTGCGATAGGTTGGTATGTTACTCAGTACACAGATATCTCTCGCTGAACGGGCGGCTTCTTCGCCCATAAAATTCGTCATAACAAAGGGCCTTGCCATTTTGGGAATTTTTTCAAGTGTTTGAGCAATGATTTTGGCATAGGCCGAGCTTGGCGCAAGTGCAGACGGTGTATGAATAATCAACAAGTTTTTGACCTCATCAGCCTTTAAAAGTACTTCTAATGCACGTTGATACCGTTTAGGTGACGAGTCGCCAAAAATGTCGACAGGATTATCCGTTTGCGAGGATTGAGGCACGATCTCATTGAGAGCACTGACTGTTTTTTCACTGAGTTTAGTAAGCTTTCCTGAGCGCATTAACAGGGTATCAACGGCCATGATCCCCGGTCCACCGCCATTTGTTAATATAGTCAGTTGTTCCACTTTAAGCAGTTTTGGGTGCAATGCGAGCGTCTGAGTGGCCGCAAATAGCTCTCTTAAATCATTTACTCTTAGCATGCCCGCACGTTGAAACATTGCATCGTACACCGCATCGTCGGAAGTTTTCCCGCCAGTATGGTGGTAGGCGGCGCGTGCGCCGGCGATTGTGCGGCCAGTTTTGATGGCGATGACGGGTTTGTTAAAAGCGGCTGCTCGCGCGGCGGATATAAACCTGCGCACGTCTTTGATATTGTCTATGTACAGTAAGACCGCAGATGTTTTGCTGTCTCTTGCCAAGTAATCGAGCAGCTCATCGAAATCGATATCTAGACAGTCGCCTACAGAAATAAAGTGAGAAAAGCCAATGTGTTTAGTTTGCGCCCAATCTAAAATCGTTGAGCACACAGCAGCTGATTGAGATACAAAAGCGAGCTTTCCAGGTGTGGCGACCGTATGCGAAAAGCTTGCATTGAGTCCGATGTGCGGCAGGATCAACCCTAGGCTGTTACTTCCCAAAAGAGTCACCTCAGATTGCTGTGCAGTACTGTGCAAAGTGTGCTTTTCAGTGTTACTTAAACCGGCAGCAACGATAATGGCATGTTTACAGCCTCTGGAACCCAGCGCTTGAATTAGTTGGCATAAAGTGTTTTTGTTAGTACAAATAATGGCCAAGTCAGGTATGCAAGGGAGGCACTCTATATCCTGATAGGCGAGCACGCCATGTACCGCAGTGTACTTTGGTGTGACTGGCATAATAGGACCTTTAAAGCCGCCTTGGAGTAGGTTTTTCATTACGACATTACCAGCACGATTGGGGTTGTTGGAAGCACCAATAACAGCCACTGATTTAGGGTTAAAAAACTGGCCTATACGTCTAACACTCATGCGTACTCCTTTGATTTACCAATACCAAATTATGTGCTGGATCATGACTGTAACATGTTTGTATGAGATTTCGAGCAGATAAGTGTTTTACTTTGATCTCAAAAGCGCTTTTGCGAAAAATAAAAGCGCTTTTGAGGGTTAGAGGTGAGTAGCTTGATTAGACTTTAAATCTGGATACATCTTCTTGCATCTTATGTGCGTCATATTCCAGCGCTTCGCAATTTTTACAGTTTTGGCAAGAGTCGACGTAAAGCTGCTCTGCTGACACTGAAATGTTTGCGGCAGCATTTTCAACGCCTTGAACTGTCGCCATTTGCTCTTCAGTCGCACCAGCTATTTGAATGACCATGTCGCGTATTTTATCCATGGCTTGTTTATTATCGTCCATGCTTTGCTGTGCTTCTGTAATGCCTTCATACATTTGTTCGCTTAGTTCTAAGCTGGTTTGCATGGCTTGCTCAGAGTCATGTACTAGGCTTTGCAGACCATGGATCATGCGTTCAATTTCTACTGTTGAATTTTGGGTGCGTTTGGCCAGTGTGCGAACCTCATCAGCGACCACCGCAAACCCACGTCCACTTTCACCGGCGCGGGCTGCTTCAATAGCGGCATTTAATGCCAATAAGTTTGTTTGCTCAGTGATCCCACGAATAACCGATGTGACACTCTCAATCTCGCTGCTCGCTGAAGAAAGTTGATGCATCAGTTTACTGTTTTCATTGATATGTCCGGTTAGCTCAGACATGTTATGATGGGCTCTGTGCATAATATCTGAGCCTCGGGCCATGTTTTCATCTGCTTCATTGACGTTGTTTTGCACAGCCACACTATTTTCGGCGATAAGTGACACCGCTTGTACCAGTTCACTGACGGCAACTTTAACGGCGTGTGTATTGTTTTTTTGCTCTTCAATAGCTTGTTGGGAGCGTTTTGTCACTTCGACGGATTGGTGTGCACCATGTTCGACGGTCTCACCAGTGTGTTTGATTTCTCTTACTATATCAGCGGTTGTATCTATGAACTGATTGACCGATCCTGCAAACTCCGTCACCTCATCGCGACCAGTCAAATTGATATGATGGGTTAAATCCCCTTCGCCATGACTAATGGTTGCCATATTGGCATTGGCCGCTTTTAATCTTTTGACGATATGCGACCCCTTCCAAAGCAAAAGTCCTGCAATTATTGCTGTGAGTATTCCTGCTAGCATCATGCCTTGGTGTTGCGCAGAAATAAGCTCATTGCTGATCCCCATCTCTATGTCACCAGAGAGTTTATTCATGGTGCCTTCTACCTTGTGAATGCTTGAACGCAACTCACCACGTAAGCCTGAACTGGCATCGAGGCCGCGCTCTACCAGCGCTACAGTCAGCGCTCGCGCAGTATTTTCAAACAGCGTCAGGTCATTTTGCCCAGCGCTAAATTGATCATTAAAGTAAACCTTCATGACTGCTAACTGCTGAGTGACTTCGTTTTTGGTAGACATATTGAGGTTTGTTTGGAAGTCATTTTCAAGTAGCACTAATCGCAATGCTTTACTCATCGCGGTAATATCGCCAATATTGGTCAGGGATTCGTGCAAGGCAACTTCGGCGTGATTAAATTCACCGCGCAGCCCTTGGCTCGGTGAGAGACCTATCTTTTTATCTAGCGCGACTAAGTTTCGTAGGTTTGACTCGTAGCTACTCAGATCTCTTTCAGCCACTACCAAAGCCTGTTGTAAATGACTGGGGAGCTGACGACTCAATATGGTCATGTTGTTGCGCATTAGCTTGATCCGAGCATCAAACTTGTCGACGTACTTTTGCTGTTTTCTAAGTAAAAAATCTTTCTCATGGCGTCTTAGCATCAAAAGGTCGTTGCTGATCTCTTTGCTAGTGGCCAACTTTTGCCCCAAATTGGCGATGTGAGTCGTTTCATACCAAAGCACGCCCACCATACAAAACAGTGCAATCATGACAAGAGAAGAAAGTAAAATGAAAGTGTGACGAATGGTCATAGTCTACTCCTTAGCTTTGATATTCCTATCATCAAAACTTAGAACAGAATTATAAAATTACCAATACGCAGTGAAATTTATTGAAATTATTTGTCCAACCACTTATTCATAGCTGTGTAACAGCTAGTTATTTTACATTTTTATTACATTAATTCCCAAGTGAAATCCATGTAAATTCATTTTTAGATTTAGCTTGTGGTATATGCTAATCACGTTCGTTATGAGCGCTCGGTAGCACTGTAAATTGCAGGCTTTAGAGTGCTTCCTTGAAGGTGTGTGGTCGGGAGCTAATTTTATTAAAGGTCCTTATTGTTCGATTGTTTACACAGTGATGGTGCCTATGGGAATTAAAGGGGGCGAATAGATATTCCACCATCCAACTTCTTTTTCAAAGTAGGCCTTACAATAGCTTCTGGCAAATAAAGCGTTTTTAAATACACTGAACATTTTTCCAATTGAGAGCGATTTCCCCTGAATATTCTGCCAACAGGGGAAGCATTTCATTAGTCAATGTTCAGGCCCATAATTTCTTTTGCAACAGTTTCTAATATCGCCAGCTCTCTATATATCGACTGTCCTTTTTTGTTGCTATTAGCCAGTGTTTCACGATTGTGCGAAATTGCATCTTTAATCGGCAACCAAACTGGTCGCATACCATTTGCTTGCTCGTAGGATTCCATCTGAGGTTCAGTGAAAGAGCCACAAATATCAACGACAAAGCAGTGTGAAATAATATGCACATTATCGAAATCTGGTTTGTACCAGCTTTGATACTCTTCATATATACCAAATGGTGAAATGTGCGTTATTGACTCTGCACCGGTCTCTTCTAGTAATTCTCGGCTTAACGCGACTTCAATCTCTTCACCCTCATCAACACCACCGCCAGGTAGTGTGTAATCATCATATCGCGCTGTATAAAGAAGCAAAATTTCTTCTCCCCTGGTTACAATTGCGCGCACGGCATGTCTAATAAAGTGGCTGCCAGGCAGGGGCACGATAGGCTTGCTATTGAGTTGTTTCATAAATACGTCGTTATTTGAGAATGCAAATTTGGTGAGTTTACCATATTTGCATTCTAATCTGTGGGTCAGCTTAAAATGGAACTGGGTAAGTTTTTAAAATGGTGTCTATTTCTGCCAACGCTTCAGGAGGAAGCGGTTTGTCAAAAGCACTGATGTTTTCTTTCAGTTGTGCCATTGAGGTAGCCCCGATGATGGTTGAAGTAACGCCATCTACCTGATCACACCAGGCTAAAGCAAGCTGTGCTGTACTGAGGTGGTGTTCATGTGCAACTTCTTGATATGCAGCGGTCGCCTGTTGTGAGTATTGGGTATCTCTAAACAGCCCGTTGCGCTGCATTAAGGTCCAACGACTGCCTTCAGGCCTTGCACCACCTAAGTATTTACCTGATAGCAATCCACCAGCAAGTGGAGACCAAGGCAAATAGGCGATGTCCTCATTGACGCAGTTTTCTAATAAGTAAGGCCAGTCTTTCTCATGAAGTAAATTGAATTCGTTTTGAATGGAAACTGGTCGCTCTATGCCGTGCTGCTCACACAAATGTAAGTAAGTATTGATCCCCCATGGCGTTTCGTTAGAAAGCCCCCAATGACGTATCTTTCCTTGATCTTGACAGACTTTTAAGCCTTCGAGGATATTACTCATTTCGTCTAGCTGCTGTGCTTTGCTGACAGCGTGTAGGTCTAACATGCCGTGCCAGTGTTTGCCAAAATGTGGTGATGTGCGATTTGGCCAATGTAATTGGTATACGTCGATGTAATCTGTTTGCAGTCGTTGTAATGATTGTTCAACAGCGTTGATGACTGCGCTTTTATCGATAGGTTTGCCCTCTCTTATCCAACCGAGTCCCGCACCTGCTATTTTTGTCGCCAAAATAACTTCTTGGCGTTTTTCTTCATGGCGTTTAATCCAGTCACCTATGATCAATTCGGTTTTACCATAGGTATCTGGCGACGGGGGTACTGCGTACATCTCTGCGGTGTCTATAAAGTTGATCCCTTGACTTAGTGCGTAGTTGATTTGCTCATCAGCATCGTGCTGATTGTTTTGCAGCCCCCAAGTCATACTACCTAAACAAACTCGTGAAACCTTTAGTGATGAGTGGCCTAATTGGCTGTACTTCATAGATACTCCTTGCAAAATCGAACAGGTTTAAACAGCTAAGATGTAGTCGTTAGATACATACAAATTCACTAACAGCAGTGTAGAGCATTTCTACTTATTCTGCTGAGGTTTGTTTACACTGAGTTATTAAAATTAGCAACTGTGCCTTTATTGTAAACAAATGATTGGATGTATTTGTTTGATAAATTATTGTACCTAAGTTTTTGGATGTAGACGATTGTTAGGTTTATTGAGAAATGGATCATTACGTTATTTTTGATTTAATTGATAATTTAGGCTTCGTAGTTCTATTTTTTGGATTGCTTATTGGCTGAAAGAGTCCAATTGCTCGGTGGTTTGTTATCAAATAAGTCTATTTTGGAATACGTACTTCTATATCTTTGAAGTCTTTATGTGCCTTGTATTTAGCTACCGATACTTTTGAGGCGCTATATCGCATTTGTTATATATCAAAAAACCAGCTGGGGGGCTCTTCTTAACGGTTGCAAAGCGCAGAGGGCTGACTGTATACGCGATGTATGCGTTTGTTATGTACTGCTATGCGTTAGCGCTCGAGTCTGGCCTAAAAAGCGATGTTCATAAATCGTAGTCATTGAAGCAATAGACAAATGGCTAGAAAACTGCCACTATACTGTATAAGTAAACAGTATTTGTAAGGGGCGTATCGGTGAGGAAATTTATCCATATTGATATGGATTGTTTTTATGCTGCGGTAGAAATGCGTGATAACCCCGCACTCGCTAAAGTACCCATGGCAATTGGTGGCAATAGCCATCGCGGGGTATTAAGTACCGCGAATTATATTGCACGTGAATTTGGTGTGCGATCCGCGATGTCTAACTACAAAGCCAAACAGCTTTGTCCTCAATTGGTCATTGTTCCGGGGCGCATGCAAGTTTACAAAGAAGTCTCTCAACAAATCCGGCAAATATTTGCGCGCTACACCCATTTGATAGAGCCTTTGTCTTTGGATGAAGCCTACTTAGACGTTACTGAGTGTGAGGTTTGTCAAGGCAGCGCCACCTTGATCGCGCAACAGATCCGCACAGATATTTATAATGAAACAGGGCTGACAGCCTCAGCTGGCGTTGCGCCGATCAAATTTTTAGCCAAAATAGCCAGTGATGAAAATAAACCCAACGGCCAGTGTGTGATCACACCTACTCAGGTAGATGACTTTATCGATGAATTACCGCTGAGAAAGATCCCCGGGGTTGGTAAAGTGACACATGAAAAGTTGTTGGCATGTGGACTTGTTACTGGCCGTGATATCAAAGCACTGAGCCAAGATGAAATGGCTCAACGTTTTGGTAAATTTGGCAATGTATTATGGCGGCGCTGCCAAGGTGTTGATGATCGGGGTGTAGAGACTGAGCGAGTGCGTAAGTCGGTAGGGGTTGAAACAACTTTTGAGAAGGACATTAAAGATTTAGCGCAGTTAAAGGCTATTTTATGTGACAAGCTTATCCCTGAACTTACTCGTAGAAGTGCTAGATATCAAACGGAGCGCGCCTTTACAAAGTTAGGGGTTAAAGTAAAGTTTTACGACTTTTCTCAAACCACCAAGGAATGTCAATGTCATCAAATTGACAAAGATATTTTGTGTACTTTATTGGAGCAGGCTGTGGCGCGCTATGGCAATAAACCTGTGCGGCTGGTGGGGGTGCAAATTGGTTTAGGTGATGCGCCGAGCAATCAGGTACAAATGGGTCTATTTAATTGAGATCACAAGATAAACTTTATATGTGTTAGGGGTTGTGCGACTAAAATATAACTGAATTTGCATGTTTCCGTGTTAGAGTAATGTTAATACAAAAATAACACAGAGGACATCTCGTGCAATCGATCATGATAGTGTTGTTCGGTATTTTAGGTATGCTGTTTGGCTGGTTTGTATACTCTAAGTTTATCGCAACCAAAATTTTCAAAATGGACGATAACTTCGTCACACCTGCCCATGAACTCAATGATGGGGTTGATTATGTTCCAACCAATAAAGTGGTGTTGTGGGGTCATCATTTTACTTCAGTGGCTGGTGCTGCGCCCATAGTTGGTCCTGCTATTGCAGTCTATTGGGGATGGGTTCCAGCTGTACTTTGGGTGGTAATTGGTACCATCTTTTTTGCTGGCGTCCATGATATGGGCGCACTTTGGGCTAGTGCTCGCCACAAAGGCAAGTCAATGGGGGCATTATCTGAAACTGTCATTGGCAAGCGCACCCGTTCGCTATTTATGATTGTGGTATTTTTAGTACTCTTAATGGTTAATGCGGTGTTTGGTGTTGTGATCGCGAACTCGTTTGTTGCTAACCCCAATGCTGTTTTCCCTGCTTGGTCGGCCATTGTTGTGGCTTTGATTATTGGCCAGTTGTTAAAACGAAAAGTGCCACTGATCCCGTTGTGCTTAGTAGGTGTAGTGGTGCTGTATGCGACAATTTATGCAGGCAGCGGTATGCCTATTGCGCTTCCCAGTGAGGTATTTGGCTTAACTGATAAAGCCAGTTGGATATTAATCTTATTTGTTTATGCGGCTGTTGCGTCTTTGTTACCTGTTTGGATGCTATTACAACCTCGAGACTTTATTAATGGCATGCAATTGTTGGTTGGGTTGGTACTGCTATATGGTGCAGTTTTTGTTGTGATGCCAGACATAACGGCACCTGCATTTAATACGCAAACGGCTATCGACACGCCAAGCATTATTCCTTTGCTCTTTGTCACCATTGCCTGTGGTGCTGTCTCTGGTTTCCATGGCATCGTATCGTCAGGCACCAGCTCAAAGCAGTTAAATAAAGAAACTGATGGTCGTTTTGTCGGGTATTTAGGAGCAGTTGGTGAAGGTTCGTTGGCGCTCATTACTTTAGTGGCTGTGAGCGGGGTTATGTTGGCGGTATCGCCTGAAGAATGGCACGAAATATATAGTCATCTTGGTGCAGGATCTGTTGGCGCATTTATTCAAGGCGGATCTAATTTAATCAGCACAGGGTGGGGGCTATCCGCTGAAATCGCATCTACTTTATTAGCTGTTATGGTCGTTTTGTTTGCGGGCACGACTATGGACTCAGGTGTGCGTTTACAGCGTTATATCATCCAAGAGTGGGGTGATATCTATAAGTTACCAGTACTAAAAAATGGCATTGTCGCCACCTTAGTTGCTGTGGGGTGTTGCTTATTACTTGCATTTGGTGCAGGCGGGGCTTCGGGCAGTGGTGGCATGATAATTTGGCCGTTGTTTGGCTCGACGAACCAAATTTTGGCAAGCCAAACCTTGTTGGTGATCTCTGTTTACCTTATCAAGTTGGGCCGACCAGCCAAATTTACGCTTATTCCAATGATATTTGTGATCTTAATGGCATTTTTCGCGGGCTTGATTAAATTGGGAGAGTACTACGAAAAAGGCAATTGGCTACTAGTTGGATTAGATATCGTCGTATTGGTCGTGAGTGTTTTAGTGATGTTAGAAGCTTGGAGTGTGGTCAGTAAACTCAAAAGTACACCGGAAGCGGCTACGGACAGTGAAGAATCGACAAGCTAACTTGGCTCTTGCAAATAAATAACCGATAATTGGCCCTTAAATTACAAGAACAAGGGCCTTTTTATGTCTTTTCCTCTCTCATTGCCAGCATCAAATTGGCAGCAAAGTGACGCTGATGCCTTAATCGTCATTACTTCAGATGTAAGTGATTTAGGCGATAAACAGCTCAATGAGGCAGCTGCGCCTTATTTGGCCGTAGATGCACGTTTGGCAACACAGGCAAATGTCTTGTTGGCGCCTCAAGTTCCGGGCCAACGTTTAATTTTAGCGCCGACCGGACCTCTAAATCGTGATTACGATGATGTGCGTCGTTTCTTCGCTGCTGGTCAAGCGGCCATTGCACAAGCCAAAGCGGCTGGTGCTGTAAAGCCTGTTGTGGTGTTGGCGGGTGTACCGAATGACGAACGTTATCAAAACGCCTTACAGGTTGCATTTTTGGGAATGTGCCAAGCACTTTGGCAGCCTTTGGAAGCACGAGAGTATCGCGGTGCGCAAATTGAGCCAGTAGAAAGCATTTATCTTGTTGGTGCTGACGACGCTCTGTGTTCACAGCTAAATGCGATTGCTGCGGGTCAATATGCTGCGCGTGATTTATGTGGCACTGAACCTGAGCGTATGGCCCCCCCTCGTTTTGCCGACTACTGTGTGTCTTTATTTGAGAATACCTCAGTTAAGGTAGAAGTTATTTCCGACATCACGGCCATCGATAAAGAATACCCAATGTTGAGCACGGTTGCGCGTGCGTCGTATGCTGTGGAACGTCATCACCCGCGTGTTGTAAAAATGGAATATGTACCTGAAGGCGATATTGAGCGCACTTTAATGTTTGTAGGTAAGGGCCTTGTTTACGATACTGGTGGAGCAGACTTAAAAGTTGGCGGTTTTATGGCTGGTATGAGTCGTGACAAAGGTGGTGCTGCATCTGTGGCTGGGTTTATGAAGTCAGTGGCCGAATATCAACCAAAAGGTGTGAAGGTGATTGCTTATCTAGCGGTCGTTAGAAACTCTATTGGCTCTGATTGCTTTGTTCCGGATGAAATTATCGAAACCCGTGAAGGTGTGCGTGTACGTATCGGTAACACCGATGCTGAAGGGCGTTTAGCAATGGGTGATTTACTCAGTGAAATGAAAGATTTGGCTAAATCTGAGGTAAACCCTGAACTATTCACCGTTGCTACACTTACCGGCCATGCAGCAAGAGCGATGGGCCCATATAGTGCACTTGTTGAAAATGGTCCAGCACGTGCAAACTCAGTATCGCGTCTGATCGCTGATCAAGGAGATATCTGGGCAGATTGTGCGGAAGTATCTCGCAGCCGCAGAGAAGATTATGACTTCGTACAGCCGCGCACTTTGGCTGATGATGTGCTGTCTAGTAACAATGCACCTTCAGCGGTAACAGCGCGTGGCCACCAGTTCCCAATGGCATTTTTGGCCATTGTAGGTGGTTTGGACAAACATGGCTGCGATTCTGAGCTACCTTTACCATATGTACACATGGACATTGCAGGTAGTGGAGTGGAAAACGGCGATTGGCAACATGGTAAGCCAACAGCCGCGACGGTAAGCAGCTTATTCGCTCGCTATTGTCTATAAGAGCGAGTGATCTTATGACAACGTCATGATCACTGAATATAAAGCAGGTACTGAGTATCTGCTTTTTTTATCGGAGTAGAGTACATGGCATTTGAACTTGCCCCTGAATTACATAGAGATTGTATAGAGCTAGCGTCTTGGCCGCTGTGCAAAGTGCTATTGATGAATGATAGTCAATACCCTTGGTTTATCCTTGTGCCTCAAGTTGAGGGAGCACGTGAAATCATTGACTTGACCGAAGCGCAGCAGACCCAATTTTGGCAGGAGTCAAAGCAACTAAGTGAGCTTTTAATGACGGTTTTCACGCCAGATAAACTCAATGTTGCTGCATTGGGCAATATGGTACCGCAACTACATGTGCATCATATTGCGCGTTATACACATGACGCCGCTTGGCCTAAGCCTGTTTGGGGTGTGCACACTGCTCAACCATACAGTGAGAGTCAATTATTAGCATTAAAAAAGGCGCTGTCACTTTAGCGCCTTTTGAATATTTAAAGTCCCAAGACAGACTTGCCTTGTTTGAAGGTGACGTCGACGGGGATATTTGCATTGGCCAACTTATTTAAGTCTGCTTGCAGCTCTGTTTTTATATCTCCGTGAGTTGCAATTAGTTGGTCAACCTTTTGGTAATCACCATCACCTTGTAGGGTGAGGATCAAATTAGATAGCTTTTCCATTGCAGCACCCATTTTATCCATATCAACCTGATACAAGCCTTGGGCATTTTTAGAAAAGGCGCCTTCTTGTTTGAAGAAGTTGAAGCGGATCATGTTAGCTTTACCATGGGCGCTAGAAGCGCCGAAGCGGACCGAACGGAAGATGCCAGCCATAAAGGTAACATAATAGTCTTCCAAGGTACCTTCCGTTATCTCGCCTTTTTTCAGTAGCTGTTCCACCATGTAAAGCCCTAGGATATCGGCCTTACCTTCTTCTATGGCGCTGGCATGTTCTTGTAGCGACTGACGTACAGTCCCTTTACCTGTGAGGGTATTCTTGATCCCCAAACCGTGCGCAACTTCATGGAACATCGTATTGGCAAAGAATGCGTTAAACGTAATGTGTTTGCGTTGTTCTGGCACTATCAACTCATCCGCAATGGGTACGAGAATTTTATCAAACTTAGCGCGCATTGCATTTTTTAATTGCAGTCGGCGAGTGCCTTTTTCTAACTGAACTTGTTCGTCGTTTGGTAAGTTGATAGCAATGGTTTTACTGCCAGCATTGGAGTGTCCTGCGTAGTACACTACGTCATAAGCGTTTAGATCTGCATCTGAGCCAGGGACTTCTTGCTTATATTTTTGCGCAACGGGCAAACCTGTTTGTAACTCAGGTAAAAATGCAGCAAATTTTGCGAGGCGTTCGCTCCATGCTAAGTCTTTAACTAATACGTAGGATTCAAATGCGCTTCGGTAGCCAAAAAGTTGATCTTCATATGTTTCGATAGGCCCAATAACCACGTCGATAGGGTTATTTTTCATATCCATCCAAGCAAAATCCGAAGGCTGATAACTGTTGTTTAACAACGCATCTGCACGCAGGTTTAAGTAATTTGAAAATTGCTTGTCTACGGCAAGGGCGCTAGCTTCTCTTAAAAGTTTAGCAGCAGCTTCAAGTTCAGACCTAAATTCAGTGGCATATGGCACTGTATATAAGTTACCTTGCTGGTCTCTTTTAACCATGGAATAAAGACCCTGCTTGTCTTTGAAATCAGCTTGGTTTAGTTCTTCTTTAGAGATGTCACTTGGATAAAATTCTGCCCCTGGTGCTTTTTGATCAAAGCGAGTTAGGAAAATTTTGTCGCCATCTAAGCGGTCCCAAGGGCCATAGTTAATATCGGCAAAACGGCGTACCTGTTGGTCGTCGATGCGCGCAAGGAAGGTCTCTTTATCTTGTCCAAAAGCTTGTTTCCAGAACAGATCATCCATAATTTTTGACGCATCTATAAGAAGTGCAATCATTTTTTTCTGGTTGTCATTAAGATGACTCAGGTCACTGGTTAAAGTGACCTCTGTATAAATATTGAGGCGATTTTTATCAATATTTTGCAATGAATATGTCACAGTGTCTTGCGCAGCGGCTGTATTCGATTTGGGTGTGTCTGCTTGTTGCTGTGAGCATGCGCTTACTAGCAAACCGGAAGCGATTAAAATCGCACTAGAGAGTTTAGAAAGTTTCATCATTTATCCCAGGATTTTAGTTATTATGATTGTGTCGCATCTATGATGCGGAAAAAATAGCAATTGAGCAAACGGTAAAAACAAAGTATTTTTTATTGTCACCATGCTCAGAATAATTTTTATACTTTTCTTAACTTTATCGAGAAGTTAGACAATACTTAAAGCAGTAAAAATTATAAGGCCATCGTTAAGTGGCGAATTTAAAGGACTTGACCATATGTCTACAGAAAACGCATTACTTACCATTCTTGTCGATAAAATCAATAATGACACACTCGTTTTACCTACCTTACCTGAAATAGCTGTTCGAGTTCGTCAAGCTGCCGACGACCCCGAAGTCAACCTACTACAAATGGCAGACGTGATATCTCATGATCCTGCACTGGCTGCTCGTATGATAAAAGTAGCAAATAGTGGTTTTATGGGACGTTCTATTAAAGTAAATACCTTGAACCAAGCGGTAACTCGTATTGGACTTCGGCAAATAAAAAATATTGCTACGGCCATGGCCATGGAACAACTGTTCGTTTCTAACAACAAGTTGATAAAAACATACATGGATAAAGCGTGGCAAAAAACTTTGAAAGTGGCTTGCCAAGCGATTTCGACCATGGAGTTTTACTTGCGCTTGAACAAACACACATCGCTGAACAAAGACACAATTACTCTTGCCTCGCTAGTATTTAATATTGGTGTGCTACCTATTTTGACAGAAGCAGAGAAACACCCGGAAGTATTCGCAAATCCAAGCTTTCTAGCACACGCTATTCAAAAATTAGCAGGCCGCATAGGCGGTGCGATTATGCGTGAGTGGGGATTTACTGACGATTTTGTTGAAGTTGCAGAAAGTTGGGCTAATCCAAACTATAAACCTGAGCATGTTTGTTATGTTGATTTCATCCGTGCTGGCGCTATTGTCGAGGGGATTTTACAAGTATCAGACAAAGCCGCTGCTTTGGGTGTATATGAAGAAAAAGGCGTACTTCGCTCTATTGATATGTTCACAGATGATGCATATTTAGACTTGCTAACGGATGTGAAATCGATGTTTGCTTAACTTTGTATTTAGACAATAAAAAAGGGCCTTAAGGCCCTTTTTTATTAAAGGTCGTCTTTGTCACCCAGTTCTTTTGTGAGGTCTTCAAGTAATTCTTTAACTTCCTCTGAGACAAGAATAAAGTCTGCATCTAGCTTAATTGCTAAATCTTCTTTTGGAATATCAGCGTTTTGCTCTTTTAGCGCATCATTGTAGCTAACACGCTTGATTGATCCGTCGTTCTGCAATAAAAATTGTACACGCTCTTTCCAATCTAGCGCCAGTTTAGTGACGCGTTTGCCATTTTCTAGATGAAGCTTAATTTCGTCACTGGCTAGGTCATGTTGCTTTAATTTAACTTGAGCACCTTCGTCGGCAGCATCTTGTAGCTCTGCATCGTTGCCAATAGCAAAGCCCTCAGGAGCTTCAAACTTTGTGAGCCAATCAGTTAAGAATACATCGAGGTCGTAATTAGCAAATGCTGGCACAATGGGAAGTGTGCCCAGAGATTTACGCAATAAAGCCATCATTTCTTCAGCTTTATTAAAGCTGGCACTATTGACGATAACCCAGCCGCTTTCTTGATCAATAAAGGCAAACTGCAAACTCGATTTTTTGAATGCCTGAGGCAGCAGAGTGGCTAGGATATTTTCTTTAAGTTCATCTTTTTCTTTTTTCTTTACTGGGCGGTTTTCTTCACGCTCTATCTGCTCGATTTTTTCAGCGACCATATCATTGATCACCGCAGCTGGCAGTACTTTTTCCTCGCGTTTGGCACATAACAAAATGCTATTTTGCGAGAAGTGAGACAGAGTCTGGCCGTGTTTCCCTAATGCGTTTACCCAACCAAAGGTGCTCATATCTTGGCTGCCGCAAGCGCGGAATATATCTTGCTCAAGTGCTTTTTCAAAGTCTTCTTGCGTGTACGAAACATCTTGTTTAAAACGGTAACAGATCAGGTTGCTGAACCACATATATTCAAATATCCAAGTGAAAAATCGAACTGCATCATAGCAAATCAAAGGTGTTTCGGGCAAAGCCAATATTGTGGCTTTTGTTATTAAATTTCACGGGCTGAAAAGGCGTGAATAAAAGATCAATTCACGCCGTGGCGTTAGGGTTAACTAAACATTGCTTGTTGTGCTTTCATTTCTTTAGGGAAACGAATGTGGTAGGTGAGTCCTTGGCCCTCTTCCGAGCTAACTTCAATATCGCCATTCAGTGTTTGTTTCACCAAGTTGAAAGTAATATGTGTACCAAGGCCGCTTCCACCTTGATCTCGTTTAGTAGTGAAGAAGGGGTCAAATAGCTTCTCTAATTGTGCTGGTGAAACGCCTTTACCATTATCTTTATAAACGATTTTGACATCTTCATTGTCATCAGTAATTTGGATGTCTATGGTGCCCTTATTCACCCCCTCAAAGCCATGGATAAGAGAGTTCATGATAAGGTTGGTGAAAATTTGGCTAATGGCTCCCGCAGGCAAATTAAGTGTGAGATCAGCAGGACAGTCAATGTTGACTTCATGAGCTGTTTTTTTCAATTTTGGGTGTAAAGAGCGAAGAACTTCGCCTAGATACTGTTGGAAGTTTATGGTTCTAACCGCTTCACTGGCCTGATCAACGGCAATTTGTTTGAAGCTGGCAACCAACTCAGAGGCCCGGGCGAGATTGTTGGTTAGAAGGCTGGCGCTTTGTTTTGCCTCGTGCATAAACTCTTCTAAGGCCTTTGGAGATAAGGTTTTTTCTTTATAGGCGGCTTCTAATTGATCGAGGCGTTCTTGTAAAAAGGAGGTCGCAGTGACGCCAATACCTACAGGTGTATTGATATCATGGGTGATACCAGCTACGAGGCCACCCAGCGCAGCCATTTTTTCTGAGCCGACCAAACGTTCCTGTGCCATATTCAGCTCTTCGACATATTTTTCTAATTCGTTTTGTTTTGTCAGTAGTTCTTCTTCTGTTTGGCGCCGCAAATCTATCTCTTCTGTGAGTGTCAGCTTTTGTTTTTCTAGTTCATATTTTTGCTGTTGTAAGTCCATCATTGCCTGGCTAAGGTTTGACGTTTTCCTAGCAACTTCTTGCTCCAGCTGAATATTGTGCTGATCTAATTTTTCATTACTAATAATGAGCTCTTTTTGTGTCTGATCGAGTTGTTTTCGATATTCTGCAACTTTGTCGATCAGCTTATTAAAGGCTTCTTCCATAACCTTGAGCTCATTTCGCTCTGTGGTATCAATATCTATTTTATGTCCATCAACATTGTCGACTTCAAAGTCTTCTATCTGTTCCGTGAGGTCCGTCAGTGGCTCTGTAAGGAGTTTTCTAAAGGCCAATAAAAATAGGATAATTAAGAAAGTCGTTTTGACCATGGCATTCCCTATCAGAAAATAGATAGAGATCATAATTCGGCTGAAAACAACTTCGCGACTAGAAAATAAGGTTACGTCACCGACTTGTGTGGCCCTTCCTGAAAACTCAAAAATGAGTGGGAATGTGTATCCAAACAATCCGGAGGGCGTGTCTTCAATTAACGCTTCCTCTTGAACAAGCTGCTGACTATATAATTCGTGAATATTGAGAGAGCGCCCGAGTTGCGAGATGATTTCACCGCTATCATCTCTTACAATTATCCCCTCGATCATTGGTATCGCCAATAACCCTTCGGCAGTTGTGACAGTTTGTTTGGTGTTTAACTCCCAGATAGCGCGTGTCAGGCTGCGACTAAATGTTTTTTGCAGCATGGTCAGTTCGTTACGGATGTAGTCTTTAGTGTTGACATATTCGGCGACAACTTGTCCACAAGTTACGACAAACGTTAGCAGAAAGTAAACTGACAGAACGTTTGTAAGTAGTTTTTTCGACAGACTTTTCTGTAGCATGGAGTGTTCTTCGCTCCTGACGACCATGTTATAGCACGCGTGTTAAAATTAAAGTTAGCCAATAAATGGCTAAAAATAAATGTTTATCTTGCTATCTTTACAACATATAAGCGTATATAAAAAACTTACTGGATGTTGATTATTGTGTTATAAGATTAGAACAACAATAACGTTTATTTGTTACTAGAACAATAAAGATTTACCTTCTTATGAGCTATTCCGTGTTAGTGTGTGACGATTCGACCGTTGCACGTAAGCAAGTTGTGCGCTGCCTGAACACGCACTTAGATGTTGAGGTTTGTCAGGCTAAAAACGGCCAAGAAGCCGTCGAAATATTGCAAAATTCGCAAATTGACTTGCTTTGCCTTGACCTTACCATGCCGATATTGGATGGAGTGGGTGTGCTTGAGGCGATTAAGACGCTTAAAATTGAAACTTATGTGGTTGTGATCTCGGCAGACATTCAGGACCAAATGAAAACAAGAGTGGCACAATTGGGTGCTTTAAAATTCCTTGAAAAGCCGGTCAAAGCAGAACAACTGATCTCTTTACTCAGCGAATATGGCATTCGTTAGATAAGTATTTCACTTTCCAGTACGTATCTTGAACTTTTTGCATATTTAATTTCTATTTATCGACTTGACAGATTGACTAAAGATCGGGCAGTCTAGGTCCTGTAAATATTTTTTAAGTAAAAATTAAACTTAGGTTGACGTAAAAACCATGAACCCAATTACATGTAACGTGACAATTATTATTACGACCACCATCCATACTGGATAGTGGCATAGGTCCGTGCATATTTAAAAAAGGCCTGTGCTCACCAAGAGCACAGGCCTTTTTCGTTTCTGGAATGAGGAAAATTGAAAAATGCGAGTTTTAAAGTTTGGAGGCTCTTCACTGGCAGATATAGCATGCTTACGTCGCGTGCAGTCTCTGATCCTGAATTATGGCGGTGAAAAAGCGGTTGTGGTGCTCTCAGCTCCTGGTGGCATGACTGATAGTTTGGTCGAATTGGTTCAAATAGCCGCGCGCGGCGACGATTATGCTGCGCAGTGGGATGCACTAGAGTCGCGCTGTGAGGCCCTTAAACATGACGTTGAGTCTCAATATGGAGAGATCTTAGAGTGGCCTGAATTGGACGTACTCAAGCAACAATTGCAGGGTGTCCAATTGCTCAAGCAGTGTCCTGCATCGGTCAATGCTTTTGCAATTAGCTTTGGAGAACGAGTAAGTGTTTCTCTTATGGTTACAATGATAAAAGCGCATGGTGCGCGTGCGTTGGATGCTACAAGTTGTATCAAGACTCAAGCTCAGTACTTAGATGCAGAGGTTGACTTGGACAGAACCCGTGAAGCCGTTAATCAGCAAGTGGCTTCTAGAGACTCAGGTATATATATCATGGCTGGGTTTACTGGCAGCAATGCGGCAGGCGAACTGACAACACTAGGGCGCAATGGGTCTGATTATTCAGCAGCTGTAATGGCCGCAAGTCTCAATGCCGATATTTGCCAAATATGGACAGATGTTGATGGAGTATACAGTGCGGATCCTAGGTTGATTAAAAAGGCGACTAAAGTTGACCGCTTGTCATATAAAGAAGCCATGGAGCTTGCCTATTTTGGGGCAAAAGTTCTACACCCTAAAACAATCTTGCCATGTGCTAAAGCCAATGTGCCATGCGAGATAAAAAATACTCATGATCCGGATGTGCCCGGCTCTTTAATCTCGTCTGACGGTACAGGTGACGCGCCTGTGAAAGCACTATCCAGTTTAGATAATCTCGCCATGCTGACTGTGTCTGGACCGGGAATGAAAGGCAAAGTGGGTATGGCTGCAAGGGTGTTTGGTGCACTGGCTAATGACAATGTATCTATTGTTCTGATCACGCAGTCGTCATGTGAGTTTAGCATTAGTTTTTGTGTGTATGAACAGGACTTAGCATTGGCACTCAATGCGTTAGAGACAGCATTTACATTGGAGACGCAAGCAGGACTTATAGAGCCTGTTGAGGTACGTAGAAAGCTCGCCATCGTAACCTTGGTCGGTGACAATATGAAGTCACATAAAGGTCTTGCTGCTAAATTTTTTGCCTCTTTGGCACAAGCTCAAGTAAACGTGGTTGCAATTGCACAAGACTCCACGGAGAGTGCCATCTCAGCAGTTGTTTCAGGAGAGTTATGTAAAGATGCAATGAAAGTTTGCCATGAAAACTTCTTTACTCATGTTCCTTCTATAGACCTCTTTTTACTGGGCTGTGGCTTAGTCGGTAAAGAGTTAATCAAACAACTGGAAAAGCAACAAGGCTGGCTGGCTAAACGCAATATCAAATTAAACCTATATGGTGTGTCGAATTCGAAACTGTGCTTTTTAAGTAAAGAAGGTGTGGATTTCGAACAGTGGCCAAGTCAACTGAAGCAAAGTGAAGCAGGGTTTGACCTGAATACACTAGAGCAATTTGTCAAAGTGAATCATTTGATTAATCCAGTCATTGTTGATTGTAGTTCTTCCGAGCAACTTGCAGATCAGTACGCAAACTTTTTAAATGCAGGGTTCCATGTGGTAGCCGCCAACAAAAAAGCTAACACTGGAGATATGGCGTATTACCATCAGCTAAAAAATGCAGCGCAACGTTCTGGAAGGAAGTTCCTTTATGAAACGAACGTTGGAGCCGGTTTACCGGTTTTAGACAATTTACAATTGTTGTTTGGTGCAGGTGATGAATTATTGTCTTTCAACGGTATTTTATCTGGTTCGTTGTCATACATGTTCGGTGCGATTGAAGATGGTCTCAGTCTGTCAGAAGCAACAGCGAAAGCGAAACAAAACGGTTTCACTGAGCCAGATCCGAGGGATGACCTATCGGGTACCGATGTGGCAAGAAAGCTATTGATCATTGCTCGCGAGGCTGGATTAGATTTGGAGTTGAATGATATTCAAGTTGAGCCTGTGGTTTCAGAGGAGTTTGCTCAGGGCAGTTCAGTTGATGAATTTATGGCTCGTCTGCCAGAATTGGATGGGGCATTTTCCGATCGGGTACAAAGTGCGGCCAGTGAAGGTAAAAAGCTGCGCTATGTTGGCAGCATTCAAGACGGTAAGTGTAAAGTGGGTATAGAAGCAGTGGACGCTAGCCATGCGTTGTTTGATATCCGAGATGGAGAAAATGCGCTAGCAATTTTGAGTCAGTATTATCAGCCTAAGCCATTTGTGATCAGAGGTTATGGGGCGGGCGCAGAAGTAACGGCCGCAGGCGTATTTGCTGATATCTTAAAAACACTTTCTCGTTAGGAGCGCAACATGAGAAAATTTTATGCGCCAGCTTCCATTGGGAATTTTTGCGTTGGATTTGATTCGCTGGGTGCTGCGATTGCGCCAATTGATGGCCAGTTACTTGGCGATGTGGTTAGTATCGAAGAAGCTCCACGAGATCAGTTCAGCTGCGTTGGCAAATATGCCCATAAATTGCCTCAAGAGGCACAAGATAATCTCGCTTTTCAGTGTTTAACGCATTTCAGGTCCCATGTGAAAGCTGATATGCCTAGCTTGTCGCTGACTCTTGAGAAAAGGCTGCCGGTTGGCTCTGGGCTAGGATCTAGTGCTTGTTCCGTAGTTGCAACATTTGCAGCGTTAAATGCTTTTGCAGGCACTCAACTGTCCCAGATTCAAATGATTGAGTTGATGGCTGATTTTGAAGCTAAGGTGAGTGGTGCTCGTCACTACGATAATATCACACCATGTTATTTGGGGGGGCTCCAGTTGACTGCTGAGTTGGTGCCAGACCGAGCATTGGCACTGCCAGTAGACCCTAATTGGTACATTGTGGTGGCCTATCCTGGTTTTGCTTTAAATACAGCAAAGGCAAGAGCGGTTTTAGCACCTGAATTGAAACTTGGAGACAGTGTTGCTTTCGCTCAGCGATTGTCAGCATTTTGTGCGCTGCTGCAACTACATAGATTTAGTGAGGCGGTGTCGCTTATGCAAGACTCGGTGGCAGAGCCCAGCAGAGCGCAATTAATCGATGGATACTCAGATGCGAAGTTGAGCCTGCCAGAGCTAGGTGCGAGCGTCGTGAGTATATCTGGCGCAGGTCCGACATTATTTGCTCTGTGTCCAACATTAAATGCGGCTCAACAATGCCAATCTTGGCTTGAGTCTAATTATTTAAATGAGCACGGTTTTAGCCATATCTGCCAGCTGGACAGTGCAGGTACCAGAGAATTGGTTTAAGGAATTGATATGAATTTAGTAAATCTTATGGATCCTCAGCAGCAGGTTTCATTTACAGAAGCGGTTAAAATTGGCTTAGGCCGTAACCAAGGTGTCTTTTTTCCACAAAACTTAGCGCAAATCGAGGATGTCAACGCACTATTGGCGATGCCATTTCAAGCGCGTAGCAGTCGGATACTACAGCATTTGATTGGTGATGAGTTACCGAGCGATACGCTGGATGCCATGGTTAAAAGTGCTTTTAACTTTCCAGCGCCGTTGGTGGAAGTGGAAAGCGGTACTTATTGTTTAGAACTGTTTCACGGTCCAACATTGGCGTTTAAAGATTTTGGTGGACGCTTTATGTCAGAGTGCATTAGCTTATTCAATCAAGGTGAGCGCGTCACGATTTTAACAGCCACCAGCGGGGATACAGGGGCTGCTGTTGCCCATGCATTTTATGGCAAAGAAAATGTTGATGTAGTGATTTTATATCCTAAAGGCAAGATATCACTCGCACAACAAAAGCTGTTTACTACACTTGGTGAGAATATTCATTGTTTCGCTGTAGATGGCAGCTTCGATGATTGTCAGGCGCTGGTAAAACAGGCGTTTTTGGATGATGAAGTTAAGTCTCAGTTAGGGTTAAATTCAGCTAATTCAATTAATATCAGCAGGCTACTTGCTCAAGTGTGTTATTACTTTGAAGCATTTGCACAATTAACGGACTCTCAACGTAAACAGGTTCATGTTTCAGTACCGAGTGGTAACTTTGGCAATGTTTGTGCTGCCATGATCGCTGCGGCGATAGGGCTGCCTATTAAAAAGCTCAGTGCAACAACGAATCAGAATGATACCGTACCGCGTTATATCGAGACGGGAAATTGGTCTCCAAATGCCACGCTAGAATCATTATCCAATGCTATGGATGTGAGTAAACCTAATAACTGGCCACGAGTTGAAAGCATGCTTAATGGTAGATCTTTTTCTAAAGATGATTTTTATTCATGTTCAGTGTCGGAATCTCGCACCCAAGAAGTGATGAAGAAAATCAACCAGCTTGGTTATATTGCAGAGCCGCATACAGCAATTGCCTATGAAGGTTTACGCTTAAATCAAGCTGAAAATGAAACTGGCATCTTTTTGGCGACAGCGCATCCTGCTAAATTTAAAGAGTCTGTTGAAGGTGTGTTAGAACAACAACTTGAAATGCCTGAAGTCCTTGCTACTGCACTGGCAAAGCCATGTTTAGCAGAATCAATGAGTGCTGACTACGAGGGCTTAAAAAAGCGTCTTTTTGAAAAGTTAGTGTCATAAGCATGGCTGTTTAAACTATTTGTGCATACAGTAAGTCGCAATGGGTGAATGTATGCACATTTTAATTCTTAATGAAATAATCAATTTACATAATATTTTTTTATATTTAAATAAAAAAATATCATCCCTTAAACACTGTGAAATAAATTCAATCCTTGCTTAAATATGCTCACGCAGATTTCGTAGGCAATTGGATGTAAATTGCGTACAATTGCATTCGGTAAATTTAATCATACGTGCACCTAGGAGAAACCATGTTAGAACGTAACATGAATATTGCAGATTTTGACCCTGAACTATTTAACGCGATCCAATCAGAGACGACTCGTCAAGAAGAGCACATTGAACTAATCGCATCTGAAAACTACTGTAGCCCGCGTGTTTTAGAGGCTCAAGGGTCACAGCTTACAAACAAGTACGCAGAAGGTTACCCTGGCAAGCGTTACTATGGTGGTTGTGAACACGTTGATGTTGTAGAGCAGCTTGCAATTGACCGTGCATGTGAACTATTCGGCGCTGATTACGCAAACGTTCAGCCACATGCTGGTTCACAAGCAAACGCAGCGGTATTCCAAGCATTACTTCAGCCACATGACACAGTGTTAGGTATGAGCCTTGCGCACGGTGGTCACTTGACTCATGGCTCTCATGTGAACTTTTCAGGTAAGACTTATAATGCAATCCAATACGGCCTAAATGAAGAAACCGGTGAAATCGATTACGCTCAAGTAGAAGCACTAGCACTTGAGCACAAGCCAAAGATGATTATTGGTGGTTTCTCTGCATACTCAGGCATCGTTGACTGGGCTAAGTTCCGCGAAATCGCTGACAAAGTGGGCGCATATTTACTTGTAGACATGGCGCACGTTGCAGGCCTTGTAGCGGCTGGTGTATACCCTAACCCTGTACCTCATGCGCACGTTGTGACAACAACAACTCACAAAACGCTTGCTGGTCCTCGTGGTGGTTTGATTGTATCAGCTTGTGGCGATGAAGACGTTTACAAAAAGCTAAACAGCGCAGTATTCCCTGGTGGTCAAGGTGGTCCTTTATGTCATGTTATCGCGGCAAAAGCAGTGGCATTTAAAGAAGCATTAGAGCCTGAGTTCAAGACTTACCAAACTCAAGTTGTTAAAAATGCACAAGCTATGGTTGCAGTGCTTCAAGAGCGTGGCTACAAAGTTGTTTCTGGTAAAACAGACAACCACCTGTTCCTACTTGACCTAATTGATAAAGATATCACAGGTAAAGACGCAGATGCAGCGCTTGGCCGTGCAAACATCACAGTTAATAAGAACTCTGTACCTAATGACCCACGCTCTCCATTTGTAACATCAGGTCTACGTATTGGTTCTCCTGCGATTACTCGCCGTGGCTTTAAAGAAGCAGAAGCGGGTGAGCTAGCAGGTTGGATCTGTGACGTACTTGACAACATCAATGATGAGTCAGTGCAAGCAGAAGTGAAAGAAAAGGTAAAAGCTATCTGTGCTAAATTGCCTGTTTACGCATAATTACACTCACAATTTGCGTTATTTTTGATATTATAAAGGCCGCATTTATGCGGCCTTTTTATTTTCTGTCATCCAGCGTAATTGAACACGCATAGTTGCCATCGAGTGGCATTGATGATTTTCAAACACGCCGCATTAATAGACTACCTAACAGTGAGAATATATGCATTGTCCTTTTTGTACGGCAAAAGATACCAAAGTAATTGATTCGCGATTGGTGGCATCAGGCCATCAAGTGCGTCGCCGTCGCGAGTGTATAGTTTGTCATGAGCGTTTTACGACCTTTGAAGGCGCTGAATTATTGATGCCAAGAGTGATTAAACAAGATGGCACCCGAGAGCCATTCAATGAAGATAAGCTGCTCAATGGGCTGCATCGTGCTCTAGAAAAGCGCCCAGTTAGTACAGAGCAAATAGAAGAAGTTGTACATCAAATCAAATCCCAGATCCGAGCAACGGGAGAGCGTGAAGTAAATAGCAAAATGATTGGTGAATACATTATGGAAGCACTTAAAAAGCTGGATAAAGTCGCTTATGTGCGTTTTGCTTCTGTATACCGCAGTTTTGAAGATATAAAAGAATTTGGTGAAGAAATTGCGAGGTTGGGTGATTAATGGCGTTTTCACAGGCTGATCATGATTATATGGCAATGGCCATCGAACTTGCAAAGCAAGGACAGTATACGACGACGCCTAATCCGAACGTCGGCTGCGTCATTGTAAAAAATGATCAAGTGATAGGGCAGGGTTTTCACATACAAGCAGGTGGCCCCCACGCTGAGGTACATGCATTACGTCAGGCTGCTGGAAATACCCAAGGAGCCACAGCATATGTAACGTTAGAGCCGTGCAGTCACTATGGTCGCACTCCACCATGTGCAAAAGGGCTGATAGATGCAGGCGTAAAAAAAGTAGTTTGCGCTATGGTGGATCCCAATCCACAAGTTGCAGGCAATGGTTTGAAAATGTTGGAAGAAGCTGGGATCGAAACAGCATTTGGTTTACTTGAGCACGAAGCGCGAGCGCTGAATAAAGGGTTTCTAAGTAGAATGGAAACCGGCAAGCCATTTGTTACCGCAAAGCTGGCCGCAAGCTTGGATGGAAAAACAGCGCTGCAAAATGGCCAAAGCAAATGGATAACGGGCCCACAGGCGAGGCGGGATGTACAAAAATACCGCGCACAAAGCTGTGCCATATTATCTGGTGCTGATACGGTGTTAGTGGACGACGCCACACTTAATGTGCGTGCAGGTGAATTTGACGACTTTGATAAAGTTTCTCAGTTAGCTGAGTTGCGTCAACCAATTCGCGTGGTTATTGATACGCAAAATCGTTTACACCCAGATCTCAACTTGTTTAGCTGTGCATCAAAAATCATTATTTTTCGCTCCAAACTTGATAATCGGCATCAATGGCCTCATTTCGTAGAGCAAGTATGTTTGCCCACTGTAAATGACAAGCTTGATCTGAGGGCTGCGCTAACATATTTAGCACAGCAAAATGTGAATCAGATATGGCTTGAAGCGGGTGCGACATTATGTGGTGTGATGCATGAACACGGCCTAATCGATGAATATATGATTTACATGGCGCCAAAAATTATCGGCGAAGGCGGCAGAGGTTTGTTTAATAGTTCGGTACTGACTGAAATGGGACAGATCGCTGAGCTTGAAATTACAGAGTGTGCGCAAGTAGGCACAGATATTCGCATTAATGCGACTAAAAAATAAGAGAATTTATGTTTACAGGCATTATTGAAGCAACCGGCACATTATCAGAGCTAACACTCAAGCAAGGCGATTTAAGTGTTAAAGTGAAATCCCATAATTTAGATATGGCAGATGTAGCACTGGGTGACAGCATTGCGACTAATGGTGTTTGTTTAACTGTGGTAGAAAAATACAGTGATGGTTTCAGAGCGGATGTGTCAAATGAAACGCTATCACTGACACGATTTGGTGACTACCAAGTTGGTCAAAAGGTGAATTTAGAAAAAGCACTGCAACCTGTCTCGCGTCTTGGTGGGCACTTGGTTTCGGGTCATGTAGATGGCATTGCAACCATTGTTTCTGTTGAAGCGAATGCCAGAGCCACAGACTACTGGCTATCGGCACCGGAAGCGTTACTAAAATACATACCTTACAAAGGTTCTGTGGCCATTGATGGTATCAGCTTGACAGTGAATGCCATTGAGGGCAATAAATTCAAACTCACTATCGTGCCTCACACAGCACAAGAAACCACTATCGCAGACTTTAAAGTCGGTACTGTGGTGAACTTAGAAGTTGATCAAATTGCAAGGTACTTGGAGCGTTTAATACAAGGTAGCAAAACGACTTCTAGCGAATCGACTCTCACAACCAGTTTGTTAGCACAAGCTGGCTTTATTAAATAATTGGCCATTCAAACAAAGTAAATAATGGGAAAATTATGAGCTTAAATAGCGCAAAAGAAATCATCGAAGACATTAAAGCCGGTAAAATGGTGATCTTGATGGACGATGAAGATCGAGAAAATGAAGGTGATTTAATCATCGCGGCTGAGCATATTACGCCTGAGGCGATAAACTTTATGGCGACTTATGGCCGAGGTCTTATTTGCTTAACTATGACGCAAGAGAGGTGTCAACAACTCGACCTTCCGTTGATGGTGAGAAATAACGGCGCTCAATTTTCTACTAACTTTACTATGTCTATTGAAGCTGCTAAAGGCGTAACTACGGGGATTTCAGCTGCTGATAGAGCACGCACAGTGCAAGCTGCTGTTGCTAAAGGCGCTGTACCTGAGGATATTGTTCAACCCGGTCATATTTTCCCAATTATGGCGCAGCCAGGCGGTGTTTTAACACGCGCAGGTCATACTGAAGCTGGCTGTGACTTAGCTCGCTTGGCAGGACTTGAGCCGTCGTCTGTGATTGTCGAAATTCTTAACCCTGACGGCACTATGGCAAGACGTCCAGAGTTAGAAGTTTTTGCCAAAGAGCATGACATTAAAATTGGTACAATCGCGGATTTGATCGAATATCGCAACTTAAATGAAACCACGATTGAAAAAGTAGCCCAGTGTAAACTGCCAACTGAGTTTGGTGAGTTTGATCTTGTTACTTATAAAGATACCATTGACAATCAACTTCACTATGTATTGTTGAAAGGCGAAATAAAAGAAGATGAGCCTACGCTAGTGCGGGTTCACTTGCAAAGCACATTCAATGACATTCTTCTATCGGATAGAAGTGCAGATCGCAGCTGGACTTTACATGGTGCGATGCAATATATCGCCCAGCACCAAGGAGCATTAGTGATCCTTGGTAAAAGTGAACAAACAGAAGATCTGGAACAGCTGGTCAAAGCATTTGCAGCCGAAGATCAGGGGGAAAAGATTAACTATCGCAAATTCCAAGGTACTTCTCGTACTGTAGGTGTTGGTTCACAAATTTTGGCAGATTTAGGCATTCAGAAAATGCGCTTAATGAGTTTGCCGAAGAAATATCACGCATTGTCGGGCTTCCACTTGGAGGTTGTCGATTACGTAGAGCCGAAATAATCTCGGTCTTCACTTTTTACACCTACTGTCTTGTTGGACAGTAGGTGTTTTTCTTTAAGATGTGCTATTATGCGCGTCAATTTGGCTATTGCTAATACTGATCAGGAATCATCTAATGAAAATAATTGAAGGTAACAAGTTCGCTCCAGGTAAAAAATTTGCCATTGTCATTTCTCGTTTTAACGACTTCATTGGCAGCAGCTTATTAGAAGGTGCTGTAGATGAACTTAAGCGCACAGGTGGCGTGAAAGAAGAAGACATCACAGTGGTTTATGTACCGGGTGCCGTTGAGTTACCTCTTGCAGCTAAACGTGTTGCAATGAAAAAAGAGCATGATGCTATTATCGCGCTAGGCGTTATTATTCGCGGTGGCACACCACACTTTGATCTGGTTGCTAACGAGTCAAACAAAGGACTAGCAAGCGTTTCATTAGATTACGATATTCCAGTTGCATTTGGCGTATTGACAACAGAAAGTATTGAGCAAGCTATCGAACGTGCGGGAACCAAAATGGGCAACAAGGGCGGTGAAGCTGCACTTGGTGCACTTGAGATGGTTAACGTACTTGAGCAAATTTAAGAGGAATCTCAGTGAAACCAGCAGCTAGACGTAAAGCGCGTGTGCTTGCATTGCAAGCTGTCTACTCATGGCAGTTAAGTGGCAACCCGATTGCTGATATTGAACAGCAAATGCTAATCGAAAATGACGTATCAAAAGTTGATGTTGAGTATTTTAAAGATTTAGCACGTGGTGTTGCAGTAAACCATAAACAGTTGGATGAAGCGATTCAACCTCATTTATCTCGTCCTTTTGATGACTTAGATATGGTTGAATTAGCGACTTTACGCGTAAGCGCGTATGAGCTTAAGTTCCGTGAAGATGTGCCATACAAAGTGGCTATCAACGAAGGGATTGAACTGGCCAAAATGTTTGGTGCAGAAGACAGCCATAAATTTGTTAATGGTGTGTTGGACAAAGCAGTTAAGAAAATCCGCAAATAATCAGAATCATGAGGAGAGCCGGCGTTGGCCGGCTTTTTTAATGTATGAAGGAATTTGAGTTAATAAATCATTACTTCAAAGGCAGAGGCATAACTCGCCGAGATGTTGCCGTTGGTATTGGTGATGATTGTGCAGTTGTTGAAATTCCAGAGAATTGTCAACTTGCCGTAACCACAGACACCTTAGTCGAAGGTGTACACTTTTTCCCCGACATTCCAGCCAGAGCGCTAGGTCATCGTGTCTTGGCAGTTAATCTCAGCGATTTGGCTGCGATGGGTGCTGAGCCTACTTGGATATCAATTGGTTTAACTTTGCCTGATGTCAATATGGCTTGGTTGGAAGAGTTCACCGAAGGTTTGCATGAAATCGCGGAATACTACAATGTACAATTGATCGGCGGTGATACCACTCAAGGGCCTCTTACTATAACAATTTGTGCTAAAGGGATTGTGCCTAAGGGTAAAGCATTGACGCGTTCTGGCGCCAATGTGGGGGATTGGATTTATATTACAGGTCCAGTAGGAGATGCTGCTCTAGCGATTGAATCTCGAAAACGTGGTATTGCATTAAGTGAAGATCAAACCAAACGTGTAGTTGAAAAATTACATTATCCAAAACCACATGTGGCGGCTGGTCAAGTATTGAGAGGTTTGGCAACTTCATGTATTGATATTTCCGACGGTTTGCTTGCAGATTTACAGCATATTGTTGAGCGCTCTATGGTTGGAGCAGATATCGATGTGGACAAAGTCCCCGTTTCTGATGATTTGCGAGCGGTAAAAGATCAAGCTCTGATTGATATGCTAAGTTTGTCGTATGGTGATGATTATCAATTACTCTTTACTGTAAATGACAACAACAGAAGTGCCGTTGAGGCAAGATTAATGCAGTACGGTGTCGAAGCGACCTGTATAGGACAAATAACTAATACTGTAGGCGAAATTGAGCTCTACAAAAATGGCGAGAAATACTCTATTCCAGAGCAAGCTGGCTATGAACATTTTAATTAGGAGCGAGCTTGGATAAGTCGTTAAAATTCAATCTCAAACGCCCACATCAATTGTTTGCATTGGGGTTTGGTACGGGCCTTGCCCCCAAAGCCCCTGGTACAGTCGGCACCTTGGCTGGTTTGCCTTTTATTTTTGCTACTATGACTCTACCAATTTGGTTTCAAGTTAGCCTCGCAGTATTGATGACAATATTTGGGGTATGGGTATGCGGTAAAACGGCTCGGGACGTTAATGTACATGATCACCCCGCAATTGTATGGGATGAGGTCGTAGGTTTTTATATTACTATGATTGGTGCAGCTATCAGCTGGCAATCATTGTTGGTCGGTTTTGTACTGTTTCGATTCTTCGATATTGCAAAACCTGGACCGATCCGCATGCTTGATAAGAAACTGCATGGTGGTCGCGGGATCATGGCGGATGATGTTTTAGCAGGTATTTTTTCATTGATTTGTATCCAAGCTTTGTTTAAAACAGGGGTCCTAGGCGGCTAAATTAAAGTTGAAAAAGAGGGAATCTATGCACAAGTTTTTTCTACTGTTAATTTTGACGGCTGCGTTTCACGTAAATGCGGCTATCAACGATTACGTTGTTAAACAGTGGAATATGCAAAATGATTTACCATCACAGAGTATTAAAAGTGTGGTGCAAGATCAGCAAGGCTATATTTGGCTCGGTACACAATTTGGACTGAGCCGATTTGATGGACACCAGTTTGTAAACTTTAATACTCAAAACACCAACTTTTTAGTCAGTAATGCAATCAATAAGCTTGTTGTTGATCGCTTTGGCATGCTGTGGGTAGGCACTCGACGAGGTGTATTGCGTATCGATCCGCAGACGATGAAAGCGCAGCAATTTAAAATACAAGCTGATGTAAAAGACATCATCGAAGACAATAGTGGCAACATCTGGGTTGCGGCAAATGGTCTGTACTACATCTCAGCGAAGCGTTTAATGTTGGACAAAAACAACTTAGACGACAGTAAATTATCACTTACACATATCAGTCAAATTGTCGGTGCGGTAACTAAAATGGCGCCATCTCCAGATGGTATCTGGGTGGTCAATGAGCGGCATTTATTACGTATAGGTGAAGCGCAGTTTGTCGGATCAAACGGCATGAGGCTGGAATTATCGAGTAAAATTTCACTGCCTAGACAATTGGCTCAAACCAACATTCACGACTTAGCTTGGGTTGACGGCAAACTATTTTTGGCTTCTCAACTCGGCGCATTTTTCTTGGACTTTGATGAAGTATTACGTCGCTTTGACGAAATTGGAAACAGTGCTGTTTATAAATTTTTAAGTGATGAGCAGGGGGGCTTGTGGGTCTCTACATATGGTCGTTTACTCTATAAAGAAAGTGGTGGGGAATGGCAGTCTGTCGATCTCGTACAACTTGATCAGGGGATATGGTTTACCGACTTATTCATTGATAAAAGCAACAATGTGTGGCTAGCAAGCATAAACGAAGGATTATGGCTTGCACACTCAGGTCGAGTGGAAAGGTTCCAAGCTGGCTTGCGGGGCAAGCAAGCTATTTCTGCAATGACAATGGGTCCAAGAGGTAATGTCTGGGTCGCGACCCGTGAAGGGGTCGGGATGCTCGATCAAGATGATAACTACCAGCCTATTATTACGCCTGCCCAGTTAAAGGGTGTAGAAGTACATGATATGGAGTTTCTTGACGACCGCCTTTACTTAGGGACTGGACGAGGGGTTGTAATATACGATGATGGTCGCTTATTGGCCATTCCGAATAGAGAGTTTCGTCAAACACAAGTATTTACAATTAGTCCATCCAACCAAGGTGGCCTTTGGATAGGCACAGGGCGTGGTTTATATAGACTCGATTACAATGGTTTAACGCCATTTACCTACAATGCTTTTTTAGGCAGTCAGTTTGTTACCTATATTGTCGATTTTCCTCGCTATGGGTTTATTGGCACTGATAAAGGTGCTTATAAATATAATGAACGTGGAATTGAAAAAATTGGCGGCCAAACCTCTTTAGAATCTGCCTATGTGACAAGTATTTTGCACGTTGAAAATTACACAACGCTGGTCGGTACGTTTTATGACGGGCTGTATTATCGCACCAGTTCGGGTGATTGGTTCCAATTAGATGCATCGCACGGTCTACCATACGGGCCTATTCTGTCATTGCATTATGATAAGGAGCAAAACTTTATTTGGGTTAGTTCAATGAAAGGGGTCTATCGTATGTCGATAGAGCAGTTTACCCGTGAAATAGACAACCTCAAAGTAGAGCAAGTGATAAACCCCTTTGACCGTCAACTAGATGGCATGCCTAGTCAATGTTGTACAGGCCTTGGTCATGACTCAGTTGTTGAAGTGGATGATGTACTTTTATACCCAAGCTTGCAAGGGGTGGTGAGGATCCCTAAAAGTGTTAAGTTGTTCAGTGATAGTGAACTACAACCTCGCTTTGAAGGGATCACAACTCCAACACGAGAGCTGACACCCAATAAAATTGTTGAGAGTATTGTGCTCGATACAAATGAACGGGATTTGACTATTCGCTATACGGCAATTGATTTTTATGCGCCGCAAAGTATTGAATTTAGGTATAGACTTGAAGGGCACGATGATCAATGGCGCGATGCGTTGGCGCGAAGAGAGGCGATATATACTAACTTACCGCCAGGTGAATTTACCTTTAAGTTGGAAGTGAAGCGCAGAGGTGAGGATTGGCAAGAAGCCCATTCAAAGTCTGTAAAATTGACACTTCCGCGTCGTTTTGACGAAACCGTATTTTTCAGATTGATTATTACTTGCGGCTTCATTTTCTTATTTTATCTAGTTTTTTGGGTATTTAGAGCGCAAGAGCGACGTAAACAGGCTGCGTTAGAAGAGTTGGTCACTGAGCGGACGACCGAATTGAGAAAAGCCAATGAAAAACTCAATAAGGTAAATACGCAACTGAAATTGGTAAGTCATTCTGATGAACTAACAGGTCTCAAAAGCAGGCGCTTTTTATTCGACCAGTTACCTAAGGATATTGAACACTATCAGCGCAATGCTCACTCATTGAGAGAGCAGGGTAAAAGCCTTGTGTTAATGATTTTGAATATCGACAAATTTAGCAAGGTAAATGATGCAAATGGTCCGATAGGTGGAGATAGTTGTCTGCAGCAGCTTGCTACATTGCTCAATACTCGCACACAGGGGTCAGATTATGTGGCACGTTGGAGTGGCGACGAGTTTTTATTGCTATTACGAGACTTTCAATGTTCCGATGTTGATGAATATGTGAAAGAGCTTTGCAAAGCAATTGGTGAGTTTGATTTTACTTTACCAAATGGCAAGTCTACGAAAATGACTGTTTCAGTTGGCTGGTCTTTCTATCCATTGCAAATGCTCGGAGGGCATGTAATTGGTTGGGAAGCGTCGGTTAACTTGGCTGATATTGCATTGCATCAAGTTAAGCGCAGTGGTGGAGATGGCGCTGCGTCGGTTGTCTTCGATGATGAGCTAGACGCATTTGAGTTTGAGCAGAGTCAAAACGTAGAGTCTCAATTGCAATTGTTGCAATCAAATGGCTTGGCGGAAGTCAAAGTTTGGATGCGATAGCAAACACATTATAGTAGCGTGGGTGACACATTTAATTTGAGATGTATCACCCGCTTTGAGTTAAAGGCCTGCCCTGTGCCGTTTGGTTTATTTATTCATTTGCGCTTGAACGGTGAGTAAGGCTTCATCCATTTTTTGTATAAAGTCATATTTGTATGGAAACTTGTCGCCATTGTCTTTGGTGTAGCCAATATGTGCGGTTCGGCTAAGAACTATGCGATCTTCTTTGAACTGTTTCATATCCAGTGTTTGAATTTCTTTCTTTACCGAGTCAAACCCCATCAATGTTGATAATCTGTCGTTGACGTAACAATCCAAGCGAAACTTCGAGAGCTTTTTAATATTGGTCAGGGTGTCTTTATTTTCCCAAATCTTGATCAGTCCTTGGTTCTTTGCTGAATTAAGCTCCTTATCTAAAATCAAAAACCCCGAATTAATACCTATATTGATTGGAGGGCGCTGAGGCGAGCGTTGCAAAATATTGTTTAACGTAATGCCTGGGTTGCAAAATGCCACAACGTCTTCTGCGCCTAAAGACACTGAATAAGGCCAAATATAGGGCCTTTTGTCTTTGTGGATGTATGGAGGAAGTAAAGCAAAGGCTTCGCCATTCTCCATTGCTGCCACCCCTCGCTTCCAAGGAATCGCTTCAAGTGTTACTTGGTAGTGTTCAGACAATTTCCTCGCTGCAAGTCTAACTTGCTCGATATAAATGCCGTACAAATATCCGTTACTTTCGTAAGAGTACGGAGGGTAGCTGTCGTCCACTAAAATGGTAACACGTGGCTTGAAAGCCGTATCAGCTGTGGCTGGAAAGCTGATTACAGAAGTGATGAGCATCAATATAAGTGGTATAATTATGGGACTCAACATAGTTTGTGTCATAGTTTATTTGAAGGGAGCCATTGATAACTTTAGGCAATTTTGATTGAGATTACCAGAATCGGGTTATCGACACGGAGCGAAATAGGCACAGATATTTTGTAAATGTGTAGGTGTAATAAGGCGTAATTTATTTAGTTGGGCTTAGGCGTTAAAATATGTAAAAGGTAGCTTGCGTAAGTATTGCGTTGTATACCTAGTTCAAGATAGTACCAAAAAGAGAAATAAGGCGAATCCATGGCAAAGCTTAAAGTAAAGGACTGTACAGATGTGATCTACTTAAAGGCGTTTCATCGTTTTGGTAGGCTAACATATTCTGTTGATACGCAAGTCAGTGGTGTTGAGATTTCACGTATTCATGCAGTCATTGAACACAATGGACAGGATTGGGAGTTACGTGATCTGAGTAAAAATGGCGTATGGCTGAACGGACAAAGAATAGCTTACAATCAGGCAATACACCTGAAAGTCGATGATGAGATCACATTTTCCGAAATGCATCCTCAGACCTTTATCGTAGACTCAATCTCTCCGCCAAAGGATTTGCTGATCCCGTCGTGCAATGATCAACCAGATGAAGTTATTCCACTCGAAAAGTATCACTTTCTACCTTCAGAAGCAGACCCAGAGTTAGTGGTTTTTTATGACAATGAAAAACTATGCTGGTGCTACGAGCATCTTGAAAGTGGCAGGATAGTTGCCCTAACTGACAGCGATAACCTGTGTGTTGCAAATGAGTTATGGTATCTATTTCAGGTTGAGGCCGCTTCTCAAGAAGCGACCATGCCTATTGATAAAGCACATCAGTCAAATCTTGAATTTGTGTTTGATATTAGTCTCGACGAAGAAATAACAGAATTAAAAGTGAATCACAACGGCGCAGCGTTAGATTTTGACGTCAGAACACACCATTATCTGACAGCGTTATTGGCTCGTTATAAGGCCCGTGATGAGGCCGCAGTAGAAGAAGAAAGTGAAAGAGGTTGGGTTAGCGTATCTCAGTTGTCTAAAGATTTAGGTATTAGTGAAAGCCACATCAATATCCAAATACATAGAGCTCGTAAACAATTCGTCGACTTGGTTGACGACAAAAGCTTGGCTGAGAAAATTATTGAGCGGAAACGTGGCAGAGTACGTTTCGGTGGAAAACACTTTACCATTAAAAAAGGTTCTCACACCGAAGCATCTTACACAGGGATGCAGCTAGCGCTATAATTCTACATTGAGATCTAGTTTAGAGTATGGGAATGTATGGGGCTTTCATGGCGTTGCATTGCGGTATTTACATGCTTTGTGGGCTGCTGTTTTCCTGCTTATAGCAATAGCATTGAAGCGGTCTGGCACAGTGCTCCCAGCACGTCTTTAGAATCTGAAAAAGTGAACAATTGGTTATACCACGGTCTTGAAAAGACCACCTTTGTTCTTGGTAAATTAGAACAACCGACTGTACCAGTATATATTCACGCTATTGAGTATGCGAATGAGCCAGTCCCCTGGGGCGAAATATCCCGGGGGAATATTGATAGCATCACACTTCACGTAAACACCAAAGCGTCATTATGGGCATTAAAGGCTGATTGGACGCTATATCATGAACTCGCTCATCTATATCATCCTTTATTTGCCTACCGAGACATGTGGCTTGCGGAGGGGTTGGCGACCTATTTACAAAATGGGGTGATGCTAAAAAGTGGTATCATTTCGTCACAAGAATTTGTGCAACGTATCAGCGATGGACTTGCCCGAGGTGAAAGAGCAACGCACTTATTTATCGGCACCTTGTCCTCGGTATCAGAAAATATGTGGCGGCTAAAAGCATATCAGCGCGTTTATTGGAGCGGTGTCGCTTTTTTCATTGAAGCTGAATTAAAGTTACAGGAAGAAGGAGTAAAGCACAGCTTGGTGGGGCTTATTGCTCGCTATCAAGCGTGTTGCCGAAAAAATGCGAGCGCGGGCAAAAAGGAGAGTGCTTTACACTTTTTGAGAGAGCTAGACAAACTCGCGGGAAGCAAGGTACTTGAGCCTCTTTATCATCTCTATGGCACAAGAAGCAATTTCCCTTTTATTACAAAATCCCAAGTACGCCTAGCTTCTGTACATTATTTACCACTAACAAGATAATGCGCGAGCAAAGGGCGGAGAGCTTTACTCGCTTTTTTAACACTATAATCTGGCTTTAACGTATTCTCCTGGGGCGTCGTAGATACCAGGATTAGCCTTGGTTTTTACTGCTCGAGCTGGTACTTTTTCATCAGTGAATTGAGTAATCCATTTACCCCAATGTCCCCACCATGAGCCTTTTGTATGTTCGGCTTTTTCGAGCCATGCATTTGCTTCGCCTTGCAGTGCAGGCCCAGACCAAAATCCATATTTATTGGCTTTTGGCGGATTGATCACACCCGCGATATGTCCTGACTCACCCAGGACAAAAGTCGTTTTTGAGCTGGTATATTGGAAACCTTTGAAGGTGGCTTGCCAAAGTGCAATATGGTCGTCACGGGTAGAAAGTGCATAGATAGGTTGTTTGACCTTGGTTAAGTCAATTTTAGTCCCCCTGATATCCACTTCTTTATTAGCGATCAAACGATTTTCCAAGTACAGATCTCGGAGCATGAAATTATGGCATTTTGCCGTGAGATTTGTGCTATCGCCGTTCCAATACAGGAGATCCAGATCCATCGGCGGTTGGCCTTTGAGGTAATTGTTGACGTAGTAATTCCAGTAAAGGCTGTTCTCCCTAAGCATACTGAACGACACGCCGAGCAGGTGGCCGTGCATGACACCATTTTGTAGATTGTACGCCTCAAGTGCCGAGATGGTTCCTTCATTGACAAAAACACCAAGTTCACCAGGCTGGGAGAAATCCAGTAATGTCGTTAGCAGCGTCGCACTTTTTATCTTTTGCTTCATTCGCTTGGATGTGAAATACGCCATGGCGGTGGCGACTAGCGCACCGGCAATACAGTAACCGATGGCATTCACATATGCTTCACCTGTTTGCTTTTCTATCTCATCTATAGCTGTAATAACACCGTCAACGACATAATCTTCAAAACCAATTTCAGCCATACTCGGATCTGGGTTTTTCCAAGAGATCATGAATACAGTATGGCCATTGTCCACGGCCCATTTGACGTAGGAGTTCTCTTCTTTTAAGTCCAGAATGTAATATTTGTTTACGTAAGGAGGGACAAATAAAAGAGGCGTTTTATGTACTTGTTTTGTTGTAGCTGAATATTGTATCAATTCAAACAAGTGGTTTTGGAAGATAACTCTACCCGGTGTTGTAGCAAGATCTTTCCCCAGCTCATAGGCATTCTCATTGGTCATGCTGATCCTAAGCATGTCGCCACTTTTTGCCATATCTTTTTTGAACAGCTCAAGCCCATTAATTAGGTTTTGTCCTTCAGACTCGATGGTTAGTTTTAATAACTCTGGGTTGGTGGTGATGAAGTTACTTGGAGAAATCGAGTTAATAACTTGTCTTGCAAAGAATTCGAGCCGCTCTTTTAGTTTTTCGTCCAACCCAGGTGTTTGGCGAATTGAATCAAGTAATGACTGTCCAAAAAGTAGATAACTTTGTTTGATGTAGCTAAACCACGGATTGTCTTGCCATTCATCGGCAAGAAACCTCTTGTCACCACGCTCAGTTGAGATAACTTCTTCACTTGAAGCGTTCAGGCGTTGCTCCCAAGTTTGCTGAACAATTTTTAATTGTTCCTGCCACCAGTTTAATTGTTGTTTTGCAAATATCTCTGGTTGTTTTGTAATTTCTTTGGCCCATTCGCCAAAGTCTTCTGCACTTTGTTCATTTAGCGCTTTTTGAACTGGACTATTATTGAACAAATTTTGTGAGAATATACTGTAAAGATCTTGATTATACTGCCACCAAGCGCTCATGGTCTGAGTAAAATCTTTATTGTCGGTATCCATTTTATGCTTCCTAGTCGGAGGTGTGACAGACGAGTCATTGCTGTAAAAGGCGCTGTATTTACCTGACAAACTGCATGCAAACTTGAGTTAGAGCTGGTGTATATTCATGGCGTTTTCGTAACTAGAGCACTCTTACTCAAGAGACTTGTCAATGGTGTTAGCTCTAAAGTATGACAGAGCGGCCTGAGCAAACTTAATCTCACACAGGCCGGCAGTGCATTAGACTTTTGCAGCTTTAACAGTTTCTTTAGAAATAGTCTCTAAATTGTCTTTGAACTCTTGACCTAGTTGAGTCAATTTTTGTCCATCTTCGATCAGCTGTTGGCTCAGCTTATTAACAGCACTTAGTTGGCTTGCGTTGAAATCGATGAAAGACTTAACGTCTTTTACTTCCGCTGCAGTTTTAAGTTGTTCAACTGATGTTTCAGTGAATGAGTGAGCGGCATCAAGTTGAATTTTAGCCAGTTGCTCAATATTTTTAGCAACTAATTGGTTGAACTGAATTGCCGGAGAGAAGAATTTCTCGCTTTGCTCAGTGATTGATTTAAAAAAGTCGTTGTACATGGCTTGCTTCCTATTGAGAGATAATCCGTTTAATTAAATGCAATATCCACCTACTACAGAAAAGTTACCTTTTCTAAATGGTATCGATGAGTTTCTAGTTCATATACAGGCCACCATTGAGGGCCAGTGTTTCACCTGTAATATAGGCTGCGCCTTCAGAGGCTAAAAAGCTAACAGTTTCAGCTACTTCTAAAGGTGTAGCAAGTCGCTGCATAGGGACTTGAGCTTTGATGCTTTCCAGTACGTCTTCACGCATTTTCGCGACCATAGGGGTTTCAGTGTACCCAGGTGCAACAACATTCACAGTAACACCTGCTCTTGCCCCTTCATATGCGAGTGACTTACTAAAACCAATCATCCCTGCTTTAGCAGCAGCGTAATTAGCTTGACCAAATTGTCCTTTTTGACCATTTACGCTAGAGATATTGATAATACGACCTGACTTATTGCTACACATGTGTGCAAACAATGGTTGGGTCATGTTAAACATTGAATTTAGGTTTGTATCAATGACTTCGTGCCATTGCTGTGCGTTCATTTTCTTGAACGACGAATCTCGGGTAATACCAGCGTTATTTACTAATACATCAACCTTGCCGTGTTTATCGATGATAGACTCAAGGCTGTTGTTGCACGCTTGGGCATCGGTTACGTCCAAAAATAATGGCGTAACAAACTTTGGGTTAATATTTGATTGGTTGCACCAAGTATCGAAATCTGCTTCGGTACGTCTTGGGCTTGCCACGGCAATAACAAAGTAATTGTTTTCTACGAGCTTTTGGGTAATTGCAGTACCTATACCACCTAAAGCGCCTGTTACTACTGCTATTTTTTGATTTTCCATAATATGCTGTTCCGAACATAAAGTGGCAAAACAACTGTACAACTAAGCCACAAATTCACTGAAGCCCATAGGCATTCAGCAGGGGTTAAAACTAACGCTATTGTTCATGCCTATTGTGACGAAATAATAACTAATTTGTTTAATATAAAAGACAAATTCTCATCATTTTGTATGTGATATAGGCACGAGACCACTGCGATGGTCACTCAAAGCGCAATGAACAATGTTAATTTTAGACTAATAACTCAAATTTAAAAATGTAAAATCAAATTTGTCTAACCAATTGTCCAAATACGCGTGCAGTAAGTAATAGTCGGTATTTAAAATTTCGGTATTAGACTAAAGGCTAGTAGACACAAAGTAATTCAAAGTTGATATTTTAAATTTATAAATATCAATGCTTTATTTGTTTTTGTGGAGGTAAAAAACAAATAAAAAAACTATCATTTGGATCAATTAAAATCACACTATTTCAGTTTTGGGTAATTTATTTTGGACTATAATTTATCTAAAATGCATGTTCAGTTTGAGGGTTATGATATGTTGCATGAAAGACGCTTTAAGAGCACATTGTTTTTTTATAAGTTATTGATAGTTATGTCAATATTATTTAGTTCGATTTCTTATGCGGATATCAAGGTAGTCAGTGCTAAAGATCTTTTAATTAACCAAATGTCAGCAAAGCCTCATACCATCATAGATGTACGTACGCCTGAGGAGTTTGCAAACGGTCACTTAAAAGGTGCACTCAATATCCCTTACGATCAGATAGCTGCACAGTCGTTTTTACTCGCAAAGCTAAAAGACAAAACGTTAGTGGTGTATTGCCGTTCCGGTCGCAGGGCAAATATCTTCGAGCGTGCTTTGCTTGAGCAGGGGTTCAAATTGTTACACTTGGAAGGGGATATGCTAGGGTGGCAAGGACAAGGGCTACCAGTTGTAAAGTGATAACCCTAAAAGTGGCTAGATTTATACAAGTGAAGAGAGCATTTCTTCACTGTACTCTACTAATGGCTGGTGATTTTTAACTCTTTCAATATAATCTGGGTTGGCAATGAGTGGTCTACCAATTGCTAGTAAGTCAAAACGGTCCGATTGAATCGCTTCTGCACCGGTTTGTGGTGTAAAGCCACCAACACCGACCAATGTTTTGTTGTAGCGACTTCTAACATAATCGGATGCTCTCCCTCCAAGGTGTTCGAAAGTCATTTGGTCGTCGAAAATACCAATATGCAGAAATGCCAAATCACGTTTTTCCAATTCAGGTAACAAATAGTCGAAAACCTCTTTATCACGCGAGTCTGGCTGCATATTAAAATAGGCACCCGGTGATAGACGCAAAGCTGTGCGATGGTAACCAATTTGGTCTGCTATAGCATCAACGACTTCTAGCGCAAATCGGCTCATATTTTCTGGTGTCTCGCCATACTGGTCGACTCGTTTGTTGCTATCAAAATGTAAAAATTGATCTATGAGGTAGCCATTGGCGCCGTGGATCTCTACACCATCGAAACCAGCTTCGATTGCGTTTGCGGCTGCTTGAGCATAGTCGTGGATCAACTCTTCAATTTGTGCCACCGTCGCTGGAGTCGGAGTGATATAAGTCAATTCACGCATGCGGGGTACGGTCCCTTCGACAGCTTCTGCACTGGGCGCAATGACTTCTTCACCAGAGAAAAAGAAAGGATGGGCCACTCGACCTGTATGCCACAACTGAGCAAAAATCTTGCCTCCCTTTTGGTGTACAGCATCGGTCACTTTTCTCCAACCTGTGACCTGCTCGTTCGTGAATAAACCTGGAGTATTTGGGTAACCCTGAGCATCAGGGCGAATGATAGTGGCTTCTGAAATGATTAAACCTGTGTCCGCACGTCGCGCATAATATGCGGCCATTTCCTCAGTTGGCACTAGATCTTCATCCGCCATACATCTTGTAAGTGGTGCCATAAGTACCCGGTTTTGTAGTGAAATAGCCGAATTCAGTTGATAAGGTTGAAATAGAATATCTGTCATGGGTTGTTCTCTTTATTTGAATGTTTGTTCAAGATAGCCTTATTTGAATGATCATTCAAGAGCTATTTTGAACATTTGTTCAAATTTGTTTAAGATATACCTAAATGATTTACCTGAGTAGCCTATGAGAAGTGCAGAGTTCAACCGAGAAGCCGTATTAAGAGCTGCCATGAATGCGTTTATGGAAAAAGGGTTTAACAAGACCAGCATGCAAGATTTGAAGCAAGCGACAGGTCTGCACCCGGGATCAATATACTGTGCTTTTGAAAATAAAAAGGGGCTCTTGCTCGCGGCGTTAGAGCAGTATAATTTGGATCGAAACGCTGAACTGCAAGCTATCTTCAGCAATGAAAATGATGCAAAAAGTGGGTTAAGCGCTTATTTGAGTAATATTGTGGCTGAATGCGTAAGCGGTGATCCGACCCAATCTTGTCTAAGCCAAAAAGCCATCAATGAGATTGCGCAGACAGATGAACAAGCGCAAGCTGTACTCAGTCAACAGTGCGTTATGTGGCAAAGCGTTATGAGAGATGTTTTTGTTCAAGCTGGTGAAGAGGGAGATCTCACTGGTACGCGTTTACCTGAACAACGTGCGCAAAGCTTAATTGTCGGTATTTATGGCCTAAGAACATTCTCGCAGGCGCAAAAAGATCCAAGTGTTATATCGGAAATTGCTGAACAATTGCTCATTGATGTTTGTCGGTAAAGTCTTTATCTGGACAGTAGACGTGAGCACAGGGCTCAGCTCAGGCAAAATTTACTTATATCATTGTTCTATTAGACATTATTACTAGCTATAAAGGCTAGCTCTGTTGAAGACTTTGGTATAGTCTATGAATTCTTTTGGTTATTAGTTAATTAAATGGAAATCATAGTGATATGGAATATCAATTTTCTAATGCAGCTTTAAACATTAGGAACCAAAGCCTTAAAGTGGATGGTAAAAGTGTCGCACTGGAAGAGCGCACGTTTAAGTTGTTAGTTTATTTAATTGATACTCGGCCTAAAGTTTGCACGCAGGATGAACTTGTCGCTTATTTATGGCCAGATTCTGTGGTTTCACCTTGGTCATTACCCCGCTTAATATCTGATACACGCAGTTTGTTACGACGCCTTGGCGTGGAGCAGGATTTGATATTCACTGTTCGAGGCCAAGGATATAAATTCAACCCTGAAATCGCCGTCAGCTTCGAGCATGTATCTGAGGATACTAGGATTCAACTAGAGCAGCTAAGAGCAGAGCACAGCTCAGATGGGGTCCACTTGAAGTTTTGGATAGGTGTCACTTTACTAATGTGCTCAGCATGTATTTGGTTGGTGATAAATCAGTCTGTTATACACCAACAAAATACGAGCTTCAAAGCCAGTGAACCGACAGATGCGAAAGGACGTATTCTGTGGGTAGACGACAATCCGAAAAATAATGTCAAAGAGCAAGGCTATTTTTTGAATCAAAAAATAGGCGTTTATAACACCACATCAACCCAAGAAGCCCTGTTACTGTTAAGTATGTACGAGTACACCGTCGTGATCTCTGATATGGGCCGAGATGGCGAGCCCTTGGCTGGGTTAAAGCTGCTTAAAGCGATGCGCTCAACAGGAGATCAGACGCCATTTTACGTTTACACCTGGGTTGAATCAGAAAAACAAAAAGAGGTTATTTTGTCAGCCGGCGGGCAGGGAGTCGCGACAAAAAAGCGGGAGTTATATGACTATATATTACTGCACTTTAATGATGAAAAAATTTAGTTTGAATTTTTAAGTATATGATTATTTTACTTTTCAATTTAATTCAAAGGGATTCAAGGGACAAATTCATGCAACTATGTCAACGTTGTATAGCTGCTCTCTTACAGCAAATGTCTTGGCCTTAACACTAATACTGTGGTGGGTATTTTGTGTTAAGGCCGTTTTATTTTATTGGTCTGGCTTCAAGAGCAAATGGGTATACCTGCCAATTGAGGCATACGGCTCCGCTCTATTGTATTTAAGTTCAAGTGCCAATAGTTCATCGAATTGCTCGTCTGCTTTATTCGTTTCACGTAAATAGTCATGAAAACAACGAACGCCCGTCTTATTTAAAGTGCGTAAACACAGTTCGGCGAGCCAACTATCTACATGCTCACTTTCAAGTGGCTGGTTGGGGCTCAGGCCCACTTTTTGTTTGACTTGAAGACCATTTGAAACATAATCAAAATTACCGTAGACCATATTGGCCAGTCGTTGCGCTGATTTGTTAAAGTACATTAAGGACAAAATACCATCTGGCTTTAAACATTTATTAAGGATTGTCACAGCCGTCTTTTGTTCCACAATCCACTCTAGTACGGCATGGCAAAGTACAAGGTCAAACTGCCCGAGATTTAATTCTGCGAGCTCTTGCAGCGGTGCATTGATTAACGACAGTGATGAAATATTCCTAGCTTCGGCGCGCTCTTTGGCAATGGCTAACATTTGCGCAGAGACATCAAGTAAAATAACTTCATGGCCGAGTTCAGCTAAATATAGCGACAGTTGCCCTTGCCCACCTCCAGCATCTAAAATTCTCAGAGGCTTACTGTCGAAATGTTCGTCCAGCAATTCATCCAAGTCTCGTTTTAGAACCGCTTCTCGGATCTTGCCTTTACTCGTGCCGTAAATGTTATTCTTAAATTTTCCGGCAATATCGCAAAAATTGCGATCTGTTGGCGCGGAGGTGGAGTACTTTTTAGCCATGTTACATTTATACCGGGTTATTGATGTCGACAAATTCTACATCTAGGTCATATTTATCGGCTAAGTATTCACCTAGGGCTTTCACTCCGTATCGCTCTGTCGCGTGGTGTCCAGCTGCAAAAAAGTGGATCCCTTGCTCATTGGAGCTGTGAATTGTTTGTTCTGATGCTTCGCCTGTCAGGTAGGCATCGATACCTTGACTCGCAGCTAAGTCGATGAAGCTTTGCCCACCACCTGTGCACCAAGCAATGGTTTTAATAAGATGATCGCCAGCTTGATTAACTAGCGGCTTTCGATCTAACTTATCTTCAATTAGCTTCGCGAACTCAGCTACTGTCATCGGGTTTTTGAGTTTTCCTTTAACCGCAACACTGTTTTTGTTCCACGGCTCTAATGGGCGCTCAATTTCTAGGTCTAACAATTTTCCGAGCTGTGCATTGTTTCCAAGCTCAGGGTGCACATCAAGGGGTAAATGATAAGCAAGAAGGTTGATATCATGCGTTAAGAGGCTTTGGATTCGGCGCTTTTTCATGCCTGTAATTGATTGCTCTTCGCCTTTCCAAAAATATCCGTGGTGTACCAATAGTGCGTCGGCGTTCTTTTCTACTGCGACATCAATCAACGCTTGGCTTGCGGTGACACCGGTGATTACTTTTTTGATGTTGTCTTTACCCTCGACTTGTAACCCATTTGGGCAAAAGTCATTTATCTGGAAGGGCTTGAGTAATTCAGTAAGTTGGTTGACTAATTTTTTGCGCTGCATAATGGCCCCTAACGGCGATAAAAACGCATAGTTTAGCGTTTTTTTTCACGAAGAAAAGTGGATATTTAGATTGGTAAAACTTGGTTTTTGGGGTTACTACCGTTTGTGCTTTGCAAGAAATAGACTAGTTTTATTCAGACTAACTAGCAACTGAGAGACAGTAAAATGGCCGTGAACGCAATTCCCGAAGGCTATCATGCTTTAACACCGTACCTTATTGTGCAAGGAGCTACACAGGCAATTCAATTTTATCAAAAGGTATTTGCAGCCGAGTTGGTATTACAAATGAATATGCCAGATGGTGGTGTTGCCCATGCAGAGCTTAAAATAGGTAATTCCCACCTAATGATCAGCGATGAATGTCCCGACATGCATTTTAAAGGACCTAATCAACTTGGTGGTACGCCCGTTACTTTGATGCACTATGTTGAAGATGTGGATATGGTATTTTCTCAAGCCTTGGCAATGGGGGCAAAAGAGCTCAGAGCAGTAGAGAATCAATTCTACGGTGATAGAGCAGGCACACTTGAAGATCCATTTGGCCATATTTGGACGATCGCAACTCATATTGAAGATTTAAGTGAATTGGAACTACAAGAACGGATGAGTGAATATATGTCTAAGCAGGGTTAATAGTGAGTGTGTAAGCCCCACCCAAATGAGGCTCACGCAGTAACCTTGTTATTTAGTTGTAGGTTGGTCTTGGACTTTTGACTCAAAGTCGCGGCTGTCATGGCGTTCATGAAGCTGCTCGTGATCTTCTCCCCAAGTGCGATTAACCATGCGCCCTTTTTTCACAGCAGGCCTTGCAGAGATTTGCTTGGCCCAACGGAGCACATTAGGATATGCCTGCACGTCTAAAAATTCTGCTGCTTCATATAAACCACCTTCTACAAGTACCCCATACCATGGCCATATAGCCATATCCGCTATGGTATAGTCATCACCACACAAGTAACGATTATCTTGCAAATGAATATTCAATACGTCCAACTGCCTTTTTACTTCCATGGCGTAACGATCAATTGGGTACTGAAACTTCTCAGGCGCATACGCGTAAAAGTGGCCAAACCCACCACCCAAAATAGGTGCTGATCCCATTTGCCAGAATAGCCAATTAAGGCACTTTGTTCGATCTTCAAGTTCACTAGGAATAAACTCACAAAACTTTTCTGCTAGATAAAGTAAGATTGAACCTGATTCAAACACATTTATCGCAGGTTGGTGTGTGGTATCAACCAAAGCGGGTATTTTCGAGTTTGGGTTGATACCTGTAAATCCCGAAGAGAATTGTTCACCTTCCATAATGTCGATAAGAAATGCATCATATTCTGCTCCAGATATCCCTTTTTCAAGCAACTCTTCTAATAAAATAGTGACTTTAACTCCATTTGGGGTTGCCAATGAATATAGCTGTAAAGGGTGTTTTCCTGTTGGCAGTGTTTGTTCAAAACGGTGACCAGCCGTAGGTCTATTGATGTTTGCAAATTTACCGCCATTTCCGGCTTCCCATTGCCACACTTTTTCTGGGGTATAGGTGTTCTGTGCCATATCGTTTCCTATAGGTTTAGAAAAAACTTTGAAGTATCGACAGATGACCGTGATGATTTAAATTTTAGTTCACATAGCAAGATTTACTTTGCACGATTGCTTCTCTAGAAGGTTTGGAAAAATTGCAAAACTTCCAATGACGTATAAGTCTCTGCGTTTTTTGATGTCGTCAAAGCGTGGCATTGAATGTTATTTAGTCAATTATTTTTACTATTTGTTTTTGAGGAAATTAATGTTGTTCAATTTTTATAAGCTTGAATTTCAACTTAGTAGGTAAATTTATAGGTATGGATGAATGAAAAGGGAACGAGTTTGAACTACGGTGATTATTTTTTAGTCCCTAAAGTGGGTTGTGTTTTTCGTTGTATTCGGTACATTGGTGTTAACAGTATTTTTGTTTTGTTAATTAATTTTAGAGGGACATGAGCACATGCGTATTTCTTTTCGTCCAATCATCTTATTTTTGACACTTCATTGCTCTTTTCTTGTTCAAGCTGATGACAGCGCTGTCTCTAGTGTAGCTAGTGCCAAGGAGCAAGCTACTGAAAGGCGTATCGCTGGCTTATGGCATGATGTAAACAACAGTAATTTTGCCAATGGTCATTTGATAGTGTCGCAACAGGGGAGTGAAGTTTTTACTGCACATTACCTTGAGTTCAAAGGTATACCTTTTGTGGAGCACGGAGCGGGTAAGAGAGAGCAAGATACCATTACAGTTAAGGTCCAGGTAACACAACAGATCCCTGGCTGGACGACGGAAGGTGTCCATACATTAACTTTGTCTGAGGATGGGCAATATCTAATTGGAGAGTATTTTTCAGGGGGAAATAAAGGCCCTCTGAAGTTTAAAAAGGCAGGCAAATAATAACCTGTAAAACAAGAAAAACATGTAGAAGGAAATAAAATGAAAAAATCACACAACAGGGTATTGAGCAGAGTGAAGCAGGCATTGCTTCTCTCTGGCTTTATGGCCTCTCTTCCTGCTCTTGCTGCGGTACCTGGCGCGCCAAAAGTAGAGTGGATGGTCGAAAAGCATAGTTTAGTAACAATTACAGATTCACTGGCATATAAAGATGTAGTCGTCGCGCCAAGTGTTGATGTTTCTGTGCCTTGGTCAAAGTGGACTGGGGAAGCTGGCGAAACAGTTAAGATTTTACTTGATGGTAAAGTAGTACATAGCAGAGTTTTGACTGAGGTAGGCAGCTCGCAATCGGGTGTAGAAACATTAACATTTAAAAAAGGCGGTAAGTTCAATTTAACTGTCCAACTGTGTAACTTGGACGGATGTAGTGACAGTACTAACAATAAAGTACTTGTTGTTGCGGATACCGCAGGGAGTCATTTAGACCCTTTGCCAATGAAGGTGAATGATCCTCGCTTTCCAATTGAAATGACAAACCGTTCATACGTCAATACAACAGGCAAAGTTGTCGCGGCATATGCGGCAGAGTGGTCCGTGTATCGTGTGGAAGGAATGGACTACTACATTGACAATATTCCAGCGGAAAACTTGACCCATATTTTTTATGGCTTTGTTGCTATCACAGGTCCCAACGAGTCTTTTCAAAAAGAGAACCCTACTGGATATAATACGTTTCAACGCGTCGCAGCTGGCTTAAATGACTTTGAACTTGCGCCACCAGATCCTTGGGCTGCGTACATGAAGCCAGTTGGCGACCAAGTGAATCAAGATGCTATCAAGGGTAACTATGGTCAGATGATGGCCTTGAAGCAACGCTATCCCGATCTGAAGATCATTCCATCTATTGGCGGATGGACTTTATCTGATCCGTTCTACTTTATGGCAGATGATGCCAAGCGAAAAACTTTTGTAGAATCATGTCGTAAGTTTTTGAGAACATGGCAATTTTGGGATGGCATCGACATTGACTGGGAATTCCCAGGTGTTGCAGCGGCGAATCCTAACCTAGGTTCGCCAAGCGATGGTGCAACTTATATCAAACTGATGAAAGAGCTTCGTACAATGTTGGATGAAGAGGAAGCTCGTACAGGTCGAAAATACGAGCTAACATCTGCCATTAACGTCGGTTTTGATAAGCTAGAAAAGGTCAACTACGGCGAAGCGATAAAGTACATGGACTATATTCTTATGATGTCCTATGACTATTTTGGCGCTTGGGATTTAGAAGGTCTGGGCCACCAAACCGCGGTGTATCCTTCTGATTTCAAACCTTCTGATGTACGTACAACACAATATAATCTGAAAACAGGTATTGATCTGCTCAAGGCACAGGGAGTACCAGGTAATAAACTGATCGCAGGTATTGCGATGTATGGCCGAGGCTGGACTGGTGTTGAGCATACGCCTGGTACGCACCACATGCAGGGCACGGCAACTGGGCCATCTGCACCAGCGGATGCATTTAAACTTGAACCTGGCACGTTAATGTATGCAAACATTGCGCAGTGGGCAAAACACCCAGATTGGGAATATCACTACGATACAGTTGCGCAGGCACCGTACATTTATCGTCCAAGCACGGGTGATTTGATCTCTTACGACGATCAAAGGTCGATAAAAGCGAAAGGCGAGCTTGTATTCCAAGAGGGTCTTGCTGGTATGTTTGGTTGGGAGATCGATACTGATAACGGCGATATCTTAAATTGGATGCATGAATCACTTGGACACCCATTGGTTGACGGCTCTAATCGAGCGCCTGTGGTCAACGCCGGTGCAGATCAGAGTGTATTATCAGGTTCAGTAGTTAAGTTATCGGCAACAGCCAGTGATGCTGACAACGACGCGTTGACTTATCAGTGGCAACAGGTGTCAGGCCCCGCAGTGACGCTTGGTGTGACAAGTGCACTAAACGTAGAGTTTGTTGCGCCTGACGTAATTGGAGAAGCCACAGTCGCATTACGCTTTACGGCCAATGACGGCAAAGGCGGTAGCACAAGTGATGAAGTCATTGTTACGATTCGCGATAGTGTTGTAAATACACCGCCTGTAGTCAATGCTGGCGCAGATCAGCAAGTTGAATCAGGCGCTTCAAACGTATTATTGGATGGTAGTGCGACATCTGATGCGGATGGTGATGTTCTTACTTATGCTTGGACACAAGTGTCAGGAAGCGCGGTTGTTTTGGCTGGTGGAGATACCAATAAGGCAACCTTTTCAGCCCCTCAAGTAACCCAGTCTGAACAATTGGTGTTCCAGTTAAGTGTATCTGACAATGGGGTAGACACGTACACAGATACCGTGACTGTGACTGTAACGCCAAAAGGTACTGGTGGGCACCCTGCGTATGATGCGTCCGTAATTTACAATACGGGAGACCGTGTCAGTCACTTTGACCAAGAAGTGAAACAGACTCTGGTTTGGGAAGCTAAATATTGGGTATCAGGTGTTGAACCTACGCGTTTCGCTGATGCTTGGAAATTGGTTAGCCAAGCTGAGTTTCCATGGCATGTGAACGTGGCATACAACGCTGGCGAAGAGGTAAATCACTGCGATGCATCTAACCTATGCGCGCGCTATCAAGCGTTATGGTGGACTAAAGGTGATGAACCAGGAAAAAGTGGTGCATGGAAAAAGCTATAAAGCTAGATAATATGCTTTAGCACGACCATGGCAATACATCAGTGTCACTTCATCAAAAACCCAGGAAGTGACACTGTTTTATTAACGCTAAAAGTCTTGCCTCATAACGAATCTATTCGCTTGCATTTAATGTTTAGCTGTTTTTAACCAGCGTTTAGCATCGTTCAGTATGTCGCAATAAATGTCAATTTTGCGCACAGAATATGACAACATGTCAGAGCTTGAAGCAATCGCTTGATTTTTAAACTTTTGATATCTAGTTATCTGCTCTTGGTTTGATTTAAGATAATCACGAAAAAGGATGGCTTCGCTAAAACAGGGGAGAGAGTGGTGGGCGACGTGCAATATATAACATTTGCGGGACTCGACCTTCCAGTACCAACAGCATTGTGTATGAATTGGGCTGCGGCCAAAAAATGTATAACCCAATTTTGCAAGCGCAGACTGTACGTGAATATCATCCGGCTCAAAGGGGGTTTTAGCAGCAATGTCGATGATATTTTTGGAACACATACTAGGTATAGAAGTGCTGCCTATATGCTGAACTTCTTCCAACTTTAGGGTATTGCCCAGCTCAACTAAACACCGTTTTTCGCGAGCAAACCACTGTGGCCACTGCGGGTTGTAAGGGAGCTGTTCAAACCCAACATCAGGCATTTTTAACGAGAGCAAATGAAGAAATTTAGTTTCAATGGCTTCGCCATTGAGGTGTTCATGTTTATGTTTCAGCTCTTTGAGCAGCTTTAAGTAGTGTAGATTAATCATTACCTTCCTTTATTAATTACTCGTACCATAAGCCGATTAAATCTCGCTCTAGTAAATTCGCTGTGGATTGAATATCGGTGTAATAGTAGTTCATCAAGTACTGCTTTAGAGGTCTACTCATCGAAGAGACTTGCCCGGTTTTGTGTACACGAACGTGGTTGCGGTGTAGCTTGTTGCGAATATTATCTGGTAACTGCTTGAGCTGACGCAGTGCTGTATTGCGGATTTTGAGTGTGGCTTGTTGTTGGTCAAACTCGATATCATCAAAGGGGGCTGCACCTATGAAGTCAAAGGTTTCGGCCATGATGCGACGCGTATCTTTAATAAAATCATCAAATAAAATCACTTTTACATTTTTACCAAAGATTTCTATGTAGCGTTTGACGTGTTGATAGTAACTGGCATTGTTCAAATATTGCAGCCCGTCGTGAAAGTAGCTTGCGGGTGGAATACACTTTCCTTCTCGTCTATTTTTGCAAAGTGATATGGCGCGCTCGAGGTCAGATTGATCTTCATTTCCAGTGCGTAAATAGAGCGAATGTAGCGATTGTATCTGCTCCCACGGGCGGCGCAGCATAATAATGACTTTTGCGCCTTTGCAATGTGTGTGAATATTGTGCGCCGCAGCTTTGCTGGTAAGATACCAAACAGAGCCTTCTGCGTTGATAGCTGAATTGGCAAATAACTTTAGATAGTCACTAGTTTCAGTGATTGCATGTGGTTGCACCATCAAATCTGTTGCGAAGTAGTGGGGCTCTTTCAAAATAGAGACATGTATTGACGGGTGCTGTTTTAAGTACAGGCACATAGCTGTGGTGCCCGAGCGCGGTGCGCCGACGACAAATAAATTTGGGTAGTTATTTACCATGTAAAGCTTTCCTTATTCTATCGGAGTGTCACCACGATGAGTCTGATTAGATTTTGCTAACCCCGCTTCATTTGAATGCTTGTTACAATCATTGCGGGTTAATTTTTATTGTATAAGGCCTGTCTAATATCATGCTACCCCTTCAATAGGTCCTCATAAAGAAGGTGAAGCGCATTTAAGTCAGGCGCCTAACGCCTTAGAGTAGCGTAAGGTTTGGCAATTAAGCGAACGAGTCTAAAAAATGTCGGCTAAGCGCTTTACCTACAAAATCGCCATAAAACACGCCTTTATTTGTCATCTTTATAGTGCTCTCTTGTACAGCAATAAAATTTTGCTCTATTAATTTTTTTAGCATTAAATTATTTGAGGATAGTAAATCAATTCCGTGTTTTGCTTTAAGCCATTTGCAGTCCAGACGAGCTGTTTTCATGCCCAGTACTATGTCTCTGGCGATCAAGTCCATTGATGTGAGCTTTACACCCCGCTCAACGGGCAACATATCTTGGTCGATAGCAGCTTTATACTTTTCTGGCCTTGAAGTGTTTTGAATGTACTCCCTTTGTAAAGACGAGAAAGCAGAAACGCCAAATCCATAGGTATCTTCACCTTGCCAGCGCTGATGCAAATGTTTTTGTGGGTAATCTCCATTTTTGGTAAAGGTGAAAAATGTAGAGTTTTGATAGTTATTTGCGTGAAGTTGCTCAATGGCATAATCCATAAACGCCATTTCTTGATCATCTGTTGGCAAGATGATGCTGTTTTTGTGTAGATCACTAAAGTATTTTGAATTTTGATAAAGCTCCATTTTGTAGACTGTGATCGAATGAACATTGAGCGCAATTGCGCGGTCAATGCTATATCGCCAGCTTTGTTCGGTTTCTCCCTCTAATCCACTGAGTAGGTCAATATTGACGATAACGCCCGTATCCAACGCGCGTTGAATGGCATCAATGTTCATCGTTTCAGTGTCTTTACGACCAGTCTTTGTGACAACTTCGTCACTAAAAGACTGGATCCCAAAACTGAGTCGTGTAATACCAAATTGTGCGAGTTCTTCTGACTTCTTCTTATTATAAGTAATTGGTTCTACCTCAAATACAAACTCCGATAAAGCCATGGTGTAATGTGCGTTTAAGGTATCCATGATCTGGGATAGATGCCGCGCTTTTAATAAACTTGGTGTACCACCGCCAAAGTAAAGAGTATCTACTGGACGTTTAGACCAAGCATATTGTTTCGATACGAGTGCGATTTCTTTACACAGGTAATCGACATAATTGTCTATATCTTGCTGATTACTTTCAGACAGCTCAATAATTTTGAAAAAACAGTATCTGCATCGCTGAATACAAAAAGGGATGTGGATATACAAGTTTAGTCTGTTGTCTTCCAGTGCTTCAGAATGAAATGTGCCCTTCCAATAGCGGCTGGGTGGGTAAGTAGTTATAAACCCTTTGCGGTTTAGATCACTGACTGGCAACTGTGCATCGTCGTTTTTGATTTCCATATTGGTTTCTTATACCTAATGTTAGGATCTGCAAGTTAGTTAGCTACTGTGTTTAGCGATGATCTGCGACACTTTCTCAAGATTGTAAAAGTTCTCGAAAGTTAGTGAGTCATGTTCAAATTCGACATTGAAGGTTTTCTCCAACAGTAAGACAAACTCAGTGAATACGATTGAATCCATTGCCAAGCCATCTTCAAAAAGAGGGGTTGTTTGGTCGAATTCGTCATAGCTGAGATTCACATCGAGTTTTTCTACGACAAGTTGTTTTAATGCATCAATCATATTTCTGATCCTTCATAAAGTTTTGTTATTTCTTTTCGGTTAATTTTTCCACTGCTTAGCTTTGGCAGTTGCGGGAGGACAATAACCTTTTCAGGCATTGCGTAAGGCGGTAAATAATCGGCTAATTGTTTACGGAGAATTTTGGGATCTGTTTGTGAGCTTGACCCTACAACCGCAATAATAGTATGCCCCTTGATATCTTCTTTACCTTTTATTAGGGATACATCATCTATTTCTTGATGCCGTTTGATTTGAGTTTCCAGTTCAGAAAATGCAAGTAAACGCCCATCTCTATTCACGCTAAACGTATCTCTTCCGATAACTCTGAAGCCACTATGCTTTGAAATTGAGACCAGATCTCCAGTTGTGAAGGGTGACTGTTGTTTTGGCTGGTGCAAATAATAGTCAAAGCCAAAAGGGTGCTCAACAATGAGCTTTCCTTTGTCTATTGTGACTTCCACAGCGCTCAATGGCACAACCGCATCATTGATTTCTTGATCTGCTTTGTGTACTTCACCAATTGCGATGACTCCCAATTCGGTAGACCCATAAAGGTTGAAAATTTGCTTAAATTTGGCTTTGGCTCGAGTGTATTTATGATTGTCGAAACAGTCCCCGGCGCTGACAATAAATTGATAAGTTAGATCGTTGTTTGGCTTATAAAGCAAGCCTTCTAACATATGGGGAGTGAGATAAATCACATTGGGAACAAAGTGATGCTCGACAGTTTTAAACTTAATAATATTTAGGTTGTTTGTTATATGAATTGTAGCGCCAACAAGTAAACTAGGTAATAGCGCTGCACCAAAACCATACATATGGTGAATCGGAACAGGAATAAGGACGCGATTTTCATGGCTAAGTGGCAGGCGTTCTAGCACATTAACGGAGTTGGCGACTAAATTCTCTCTCTGATGCACGACTACTTTTGGAGAGCCTAAACTACCTGAAGTAACAAAATAGACCGCACCCTCAATCGCTTTCGTATTGCCCTTATTGTGTTTGCTGAGTGTGATGTGAGTTAAATCACTGTGATAATGAGCAGACATGTGTAATTGGTCACCAAATATGCCATCATCAAATTCAGTATGATTGTAAGGTAATAAAGCAAAGTTTATGTCGGTGCTCAATAACGCCATCAACATCATTAAATGCTCAATTGACTGATCGCAGCAAAATGCAATCGGTGGGGTTAAATTGTTATCCAAGAGCCAACTTCGATAAGTATTGATACGTAAAATAGCATCTTGATAGCTTATGGTTTGGTGATCATCGCTTAAGGTGTTTTCTAGCGCACCTAGTTGTTTCCAAGTATCAAAAAATTTCATTCGCCGACTACCTTGTTTACAGCATAATGGACAGTCTATCGACCTGAGTTAGCAATTTAATAAAGTAAAATAGCGCTAGGTGTCACCTCAATAAGTGGCAGTTTCTACTCGTTATTTAAAGAATACTTTATTTTTAAGTGGTTGTTTTTTTTATTTGATTTTATTGTGATTTTTTGAATTTTTTAAGGTGTAAAATTTTACAGTTACACACATAATGGTCCAGCTTATGAGTGTACGTAATTAGAACGAGGCTGAACATGCAAGCGAAGAGGTGAGGAAGTATTATTATTTGGCGCTGCGATACCACATACCACAGCGAATTTTGCCTTTATAAGGCTCTACACGGTGTTTGAAAAAAGCTATGTTAAATCTTTACCGATCCACACAACTTTTCCGATGATTTCCAACTGCTCCATTTCGTCTGGTTTTACGACTTGCTCAACATATTCTTTATTATCGCTGATAAGCCTCACAGAGCCGTCCAAGTACTGTTGTAGTCGTTTGGCATATAGCTCTTCTCCAAGCCTTACTACATATATCAGACCTTCGCTGAGTTTTTTGTCACTCAAGTCAACCAAAATGGTATTGTTATTGTGAATGGTTGGCTCCATAGAATCGCCTTTGGCAAATACAACTGCTAATTTACTCTTTTCGAGGTTCTTGTACTCGAGCCATTTTTTTCTAAATGCTAAATGCCTTGATACTTGCATTTGGTCATTAAAAGCGCCGTGTCCTGTGCTGACTGAGACATGGTAGCCTGGTACTAATACAAAAGCGTCATTGAACTCATCCAGTTTTACAATGGGGTGCAACGTTGAATCAGGGGCGCAGCTATCTTCTCCTGTGATCAACCACAATAAACTCACTTGTGCTTCACTGGAAATCCTTTCAATAATGCTGAGTTTAGGGTCTTCGCCTTTTAATATTCGACGCAACGTGCCTTCAGAGACATCAATTTTTGACGCAAATGCCCTGATACTGTGAGGCTTTATTGCTTCCTCTACACGTTCTGCCAAGGTATTTAGGTAACTTTCTCCGTCCATAATGGGTTTCATTTCCTACATCACATCTATTTAAGCGTCAATTTGGACATTATAAGGAGCTTTAAAAATAAACTCAATGCAATTTTTTACGCAGGAATAAATTTATTAGCGGTTGTGGTGCGTAACTTTTTGCTCTATACTTATTAAAAAATTACGCAGACCGAGCTTTAGTACGGTTCAGTATGCATTAATTACGGTAAGTTATAACAGTTAGTAGGGCACTTTTGAGTGCAAACGTACTTGCTTGCGTAAAAAAATAAGGAAAGTGAATATGGCCAACCACCCAACATTTAATACACAAATGAAGTCTAGACTATCTCAGCATCTGGTGTCTGCTCATAGCGGTGCTGACTTAAGTCCAAAACCTGTCAAGTTAGTGCGTACTCCAAAAGGGGCGCAATTATTAAAGTATGCACGAAAATGCAGGGGTTATACACAAGCTGAATCAGCAGCTTGTTATGGTATTGAGGAGCGCACGTTAAGGCGTTGGGAAAATAATGAATATAACCCTAGATGGAATGATGTTATTTCGTTGATTGAAGATGTGTATTTAATGGATATTACTCAAGTTATTGAAGGAGTAAGGAATGACTCCGAATTAACTGCGTAAATAGTTACGCGTTTGCTGTATATCATAAATCAGGTCAGTTTATTACGCGCCCTTTAAAGTTGCGTAATATTATGACCTCTTTAGATAAAGCCTCGTTGCTTGTCAGGTAAGCCGAGTAGTCGTTAAAGTAGCTGAGGAGTAAGTTTTTATGATGAACTTGGGTGTATTACATAGGATAGCTGATTTTTTCTAATGACACCTTATTAAACTCAAATGGTTCCATAATCACCCTTCGCGTGAAAAATCTATTTTATTGATTTAAAAAGGAATACTTTCTATTTTAAGATGTTGATTCGAAGATAGAGGCTTTTGATATTAGAGACTTTGCCTGTTAACTTTTTACTCAATGGATAGCTGAGGAAGCAGTACAGACTACAAATATTTTTCTCAATATAGAAAGGAAATTATTATGTCTTTATCTAAATTATCACTGACCATTGGTACGTTATTGGCGAGTTTAAATTGTTATGCATCAGCGCAAAATGTGGCAGATGTCGATGGTTATGAGCGCGTAACCAGCTACGCTTATGGACCCGTCAGAAGTGTGGCTATTACCAGTGAACATGCCCACAAACTGGTACTTAACGTACGACTTAGCAACGAATTCAGTCGCTGCGATAGTGCCAATGTATACTCTAATCGTACACACACTAACCTTGCAAGTTTAAATGTCTCTGTAAATTCCCATATACAGGCAAGTTTGACAATGGAAACAGATCTCAGTGATGAAAATGCACTACAAGATGCTAAGACGGTTCATATAGGGTGTACTGATGAGTTCGGGCAAGATTACAACGTGTTAGTCAATGTGCCTGGCGCGCCAATTGTCGACTGGCAAATTTCCTTGCAACCAGCGGGTAAGTTTATTTATAAACCATATTCATATGGCTATCATTCAGCATATAAAATTGAAAGTCGTCTTAGTATAAATAACCAAAACACGCAGTCTTACTGTACAACTATAGCAAATCGGGGTGTATCGCTTGGTCTATTTCATGGTGAAGACCGCAAAGGTCCTTTTCATTCAGACGTATTTATAAAAAATGAAGTATTGGCGAACCCTGCACATCAAGTTTTGTATCAAATTATTGAGTGTGAAAATGCGGCCGGAAAGACCATGGCAGTGAAGGTTTTCAATTTAACAAACCCCAATCACATCCACCTTTGGGAGGATCAGTTGATAGTTAAATAAAAGGGGCGAATAAAAAAGCAAGTCGTGAGACTTGCTTTTTTATGTGCAAAGATAAATTACTTAACTTCTTTACCAGCAGCTTGTTGGTCAGCATGGTAACTAGAGCGAACAAATGGACCACATGCGGCATGTGAAAAGCCTATTTCGTCCGCATAGTCTTTCAGCGCGTCAAACTCTACCGGTGGCACATAACGCTTAACTGGTAAGTGGTGCTTCGAAGGTGCAAGATATTGACCAACTGTCAGCATATCGACGTTATGCTCTCGAAGATCTCTTAAGACTTCTTCGATTTCTGGGATCTCTTCCCCTAATCCAACCATCAAACCTGATTTAGTTTTAACTTCAGGGTGTGCCTCTTTAAATCGGCGTAACAACTCTAAAGACCATTTATAGTCGGCACCTGGACGAGCTAGTTTGTAAAGTCTCGGTGCTGTTTCTAAGTTGTGGTTGAACACATCAGGTGGCGTTTCAGTTAAGATCTCCAAGGCACGATCCATACGACCGCGGAAATCAGGAACTAGGATTTCAATTGTAATGCCTGGATTATGTTTGCGGATCTCTCTAATGCAATCAGCAAAGTGCTGGGCACCACCGTCACGTAAGTCATCTCTGTCTACAGAGGTGATCACCACATATTTAAGCTTCATATCTTTAATAGTGAGTGCTAACTTTTCTGGCTCTGCCGCGTCAGGCTTCAGCGGGCGACCATGTGCCACATCACAGAATGGACAACGACGAGTACAAATAGCACCTAAAATCATGAAAGTTGCTGTACCGTGATTAAAGCATTCAGACAAATTAGGGCAAGATGCTTCTTCACAAACAGAGTGTAAGCCATGCTTTCGCATCGCGCTTTTGATCCCTTCTATTCGCTCACTTGATTTTGGTAAGCGGATCTTTAGCCATTCTGGTTTGCGGAGCATTTGCTCTCGTTCAGTTGGTAGTACTTTTACCGGGATCAATGCCATTTTTTCAGCATCGCGTAACTTTACACCCGGTTCCATTTTGACTGGTTTACTCATTCGTTCTCAAACCCTTCAGTGTGAACAACATGCTCAGCGTTAATGCGCTTAAGCATATGTTTGATGAGCCCTTGACCCGCTTTATCAAGTGAATCAGGCCCATTTAAATCGCTAGTTTGTACCATCTCCATGCCAGCATAGCCGCATGGGTTAATACGTAAAAATGGACTAAGGTCCATATTGACATTCAGTGCAAGCCCGTGAAATGAACAGCCTCTTCTTACTCTTAAACCCAAAGAAGCCACTTTACGGTCATCGACGTAAACGCCTGGAGCGTCTGCTTTGGCGTAGGCATTGATATTGTACTCTTGCAATGTATCAATGATGGTTTCTTCGAGCCAAGTAACAAGTTCACGCACGCCAATTTTTAGACGTCGTAAATTGAATAGAACGTACATCATTTGCTGCCCAGGACCGTGATAAGTTACTTGGCCGCCTCTATCAACTTTCACAACAGGAATATCTCCTGGTGCAAGTAGGTGTTCTGCTTTACCAGCCTGGCCTTGAGTAAATACAGGATCATGTTCAACTAGCCAGATTTCATCTGGCGCAGAATCGTCACGTTGATCTGTGAATTGCTGCATTTTTTGCCATATTGGCTCGTAACTTTTTCGTCCTAGGTGACGAATGATGACATGATGGTTGCTCATGGACTTCCCTGATTACAATACGTAACGAACCGCTTCGATACTACCGAGCTCGGTATATATCTGCTCAATGTGTTCTTTTGACGTTACCGTTGCAACTAAAGTCACTGATTCATATGTCCCTTTACTGCTTGGCTTCACTTTAGGTGCGTAGTCACCAGGCGCAATAGCTTGCATTTTAGTCAGGATTTGATCTGTCAGATCAACGTTTGCTAGGCCCATAATTTTAAAAGTAAACGGGCAAGGGAATTCTAAGTACTCATCAAACTTAGTGTTTTTTACAGGTGTTACCATGACGGTTTCCTCACTACAGATACTAAGCGATGATTGTGTAATGTGAATTGTTTTCACTTAGGCATCATCACCTCAATAATGCCGGGCATTCTATCATTTTTGCAGCAAAAAAAAACGCCTCTAATAGAGGCGCTGTTGCATTATATACATACTCTGCACAGGGTTATTGCATGATCTGTAAACGTAAGTAGTCGTATATGCGGCTGAAGAAACTGCCTTCTTCGATTTCTTCGAGTGTAACAAGTGGATACTCGGCAATATCTTCCCCTTCAAGTTGCAAGAACAAAGTACCTACAGTACTGCCCTTTGCAAGTGGTGCGGTCAGCGTTTGGTCCAACTCAAAATGTGCCTTCAAATTCTTGCGTTGGCCACGAGGAATGGTAATAGGTGTATCTTGTGTGATACCCAAAGAGACGGTTTCTTTGTTACCCATCCAAATACGTTGATCTGCAAAACTATCACCTGCTTTGTAAGGAGTAATCGTTTCGAAAAATCTAAAGCCATAGTTTAGCAGCTTCTTGCTTTCTACTTTTCTCGCTCGCTCGCTCTCTGTGCCCATCACGACGGCTATAAGTCTCATGTCGCCCTTGGTTGCAGAGGTGACTAAGCTGTAGCCTGCTTCTGCGGTATGGCCGGTTTTTATACCATCCACATCTAAGCTCGCATCCCACAGTAGTGAGTTGCGGTTATATTGCTTGATACCATTAAACGTAAAAGACTTTTGCTTATAAAGAGCATACTCTTCTGGGACATCACGGATCAGCGCAGCCCCCAGAGTGGCCATGTCTCTAGGTGTGGTGAATTGCTCAGGGGCATCTAAACCATGGCTATTGATAAAATAGCTATTGGTCATACCTAGTTTTTCAGCGTGTGCATTCATCAAATCAGCAAAAGCACTTTCGCTACCAGCTATATGCTCGGCCATTGCAACACATGCATCATTTCCTGATTGAATAATGATACCGTGGTTTAAATCATCAACGCTGACTTTTTTCCCTACTTCGATAAACATTTTTGAAGATTCAGGGAAGTTTTTTGCCCAAGCTTTTTCACTGATGGTAACCATGTCATTGGGAGAAATATTACCAGCAAGAATTTCTGTACCAATCACGTAACTGGTCATCATTTTAGTTAAACTTGCAGGTAAAAGCTTAGTATCCGCTTCTCCTTCAGCGATGACTTTACCTGTCGTGAAGTCGACCAGGAAATAACCTTTCGCACTCACTTGCGGTGGAGAAGGTATGATCTGTGCACTTGCCGAAAACAATGACAAAGAACACACGACACCAAGGATTTTTTTAACTACTTTTGGTTTAAATACTGTCATCATGCTCGCTTTTTAATTAGTCTGGGTAGTCGCTCAATTGTTAGACCAACCAGTAGATTTTATTTTTGTACTGCATACTACATATTATACCTATATGCAGGCATTAGTCGCGGAACAAAAATTATGTAATTCAGTTTTAGAATATTTTAAAGTTCATACTCTGTGTAAAGCAAGAAAGCTTTATTAAATTCACCTTCTTGTAAGGTTTGTAGCACTTTTTGTGCTGTATGATCATCCAAAATGGGTCCAAGTCGCAATTTGTAAAGATTATCTTCAAACGCGATAGGTGTACCTAGTTCAAATTTATTAGAAAGTTGCACTGCTAAAGCCTGTACATTTTCCATACTGCTGCCAGCGGCAACTTGCACATAAGTTAAGCGTGGGTTTTTTCGGTCAATAGTAATCGCCTCAATCTTAACCTCAGCTGTACCTTGTAAATGATAACCCAGTTTATATGCGGCAGCATAAGACAGGTCAATGACCCTATCATCATGAAAAGGTCCGCGATCATTCACTCGGACAATGGCACTTACATTGTTTTGCAAATTGGTGACCTTGACAAAACTGGGCAAAGGCAGTGTTTTATGAGCTGCTGTCATGTCAAACATGTTGAATGTTTCACCATTGGATGTGTAGTAACCATGAAATTTACGGCCATACCAAGACGCAGTCCCTGTTTGCGTAAACCCTTTTTCATCCGACATTGGTGCATAGTGTTTGCCAAGCACCGTATAAGGACGTCCAGCACTGACACTTTTTGGCTCGTTGGTGACTTTGGCATCTTGCATTTCGAGCTCAGTCGGGGCACGCAGCGGTGCCTTGTCTTGATTTGTATGATATCGACTACTACATGCGCTGAGAAGTAGTACGACAGCCAAAGGAATAAGGACGTTTTTCTTCATAAATTACTTTAATAACATTTTTTTATCTGTTGCTATTGCCATAATGATACCGAAACCAGCCATCAGTGTAACCATCGATGTCCCACCGTAACTGATCAAAGGCAGTGGTACGCCAACAACGGGTAATAATCCGGATACCATGCCGATATTGACAAAGATATATACAAAAAAGGTGAGGGTGAGTGCGCCTGCGAGCAACTTGCTAAATGCTTCTTGTGCATTGACTGCAATATAAAGCCCTCGGCCGATTATAAATAAGTACACGCTTAACAACATGACGACACCAAGCAGGCCAAACTCTTCGCTCAATACTGAGAAAATGAAATCAGTATGGCGCTCTGGTAAAAATTCGAGCTGTGATTGCGTACCATGTAGCCAACCTTTGCCCTCTATTCCTCCTGAGCCGATGGCTATTTTTGACTGAATAATATGATATCCAGCGCCTAGCGGGTCACTTTCCGGATCGAGTAAAGTTAAAACACGCTGCTTTTGATATTCATGCATGACAAAATGCCACATAGCAAATGCCCCAGGAATAGCCAATAACACACTGGTTCCGATTAGACGCCAGCTTAAACCAGATAAAAACAACACAAAAATGCCTGAACTGGCTATCAGTAAAGAGGTGCCTAAATCAGGCTGTTTTTGGATCAAGACAGTAGGGACTAGAACGATAGCAAACCCGATCACTAGGTGTAGCATTTTAGGGGGCAATTGTTGTCGCCCTATGTACCACGCAACCATCATAGGAACGGCTAATTTCATAATTTCTGAAGGCTGAAAACGCGTAACACCAATATCTAGCCAACGCTTTGCTCCATTGATGGTAATGCCAAAAAAGAATACCCCAATGAGCATAACTAATCCTACGGTGTACAGTGGAAAGACTAGCCTTTTTAGTGTGTTGGGGGAGATTTGAGCCATTACAAAAAGGGCGACAATAGCACCTAACATCCGTGTTGCATGGCGTGCCATCATGTCCATGTTTTGACCGCTGGCACTGTAAACGACGGCTAAACTACCGATCATCATGACAAGCAGCGCTGCCAGCAGAGGAAAATCAATGTGAATTCGTTGCCAAAATGAACGGCGCTTTCTCAATTGGTTCATTTACCCTCCGTGTCACTTGGATAAGACTCAAAATAATAATCCATAAGCTTGCGTGCGATTGGGGCTGCGATAGTTGAACCGCCCCCTTGGTTTTCGACAATAACTGTGACGACAATCCTGGGGTCATTGAAAGGCGCAAACCCTACATAAATGCCATTATCTCGATGTTTTTCTTTTAAGCTTTCTGCATCATACTTTTCACCTTGCGCAATACTCACTATCTGTGCAGTACCTGTTTTACCAGCAGGATCATAGTTTGCCCCTTTAAATGCTTTGTGTGCTGTACCGGTCGCTTTTTTTACGGTGTTATGCATGGCATCGAGTGCAATTTGCCAATTACGGGGATCTTTTAACACAACAGGCGGCTTTTCCTCTGTATACATTTGCTCCACGTTGTTATTTTGTTTTGCAACTTGCACGAGGTGAGGTGGGCGATGAATGCCTTTATTTACCAAAATAGAGACTGCATTGGTTATCTGCATCGGTGTCGCAGTCCAATATCCCTGACCGATACCGACAGAGATAGTATCTCCGGGCCACCAAGACTCTTTGAAGCGCTGTCTCTTCCATTCAGTAGTCGGCATGATTGCTGGGGTTTCTTCGTGTATATCAATCCCCGATAAATCACCAAATCCAAACTGGCTCATAAAATTGCTGATTTTAGTGATGCCAAGTTTGTAGGCTGTTTCATAGAAATATGTGTCACATGACTGCTCTATGGCTTCGTAGACATCCACATGACCATGCCCCCATCGTAACCAGTCTCGCCAGCGATGTTCAACATTGGGGATCTGGAAAAATCCGGGATCCCAAACTTTGGTATTCTCTTTGACCACTCCTTCCTCTAAAGCCAAAATAGCAAGGTGAGGTTTGACGGTTGAAGCGGGTGCATATCGCCCCTGAGTTGCACGATTGATAAGTGGTCTGTCTGGGTTAAGCAGCGCGCGATAATCTTTGCTACTTATACCATGAACAAATAGATTTGGGTCGTAACTTGGATTTGAGTAGAGTGCGAGGATCCCACCATCTTTAGGATCCATAACGACAATGGCTCCACGCACGCCATCAAGCACTTCTTGGGCAATTTTCTGTAACCCAATGTCTAACGTCAATACCAAGTCTTCACCAGGTTTGGGATGCTCAATGCTTAGTGAACGAATAATTCGGCCACGATTATTGACTTCTACACGCTGAGAGCCTACTTGGCCATGGAGGCGCTGCTCATAAAATTTCTCGATCCCGAGTTTACCAAAGTCATGGGTGGCGCGGTAATTTTTGGCAAGGCCTTGAGATTCTAGTTCGCTGAGCTCTTTTTTGTTGAGTCGAGATACATAGCCTAAAGCGTGGGTCAGTGCGTCGCCATAGGGGTAATGTCGTGCTAATCTCGCTTCAATGCTAAAACCGGGGAAGCGGTGTTGATTGACCGCGAAAATAGCGACCTCTTGTTCGTCTAGACGTGCCTTAAGAATTTGGCTTTTAAAGCGCCGAGAACGTCGGTTACTTTTTATTACTGCTTCTTTTTGTGCATCTGTAATGCTGATAATTTCGCTGAGTTGCTGCAGCGATAATGCCAGATCGTCAACTTGCTCAGGAATAACTTCTAGGTTATAAACAGGCCTATTTTCGGCCAACAATACGCCATTTCTATCGTAAATTAACCCGCGATTGGGGGCGATAGGAATAACTTTAATGCGATTATCATTGGAGCGGGTTTGATAAGTTTCGTGCTTTTCAACTTGCAGTGTATAGATGTTGTTAAGCAGAACTCCAATAAGGATAACGACAAAAACGAAGCCAACAAAAGCGCGTCGCGCAAACAAATTGGCTTCAGCGCTATGGTCGCGGATCGTTGGCCGGTTTTTTATCATGGATGGCTTATTCTCTGTGATACGGGTGGTTGTTATTTAAGCTCCAGCCTCGGTATAGACTTTCAGCAACGACAATTCTTACCAGTGGATGGGGCAATGTTAGATTGGACAGAGACCATTTTTGCTCCGATGCGGCAATACATTCTGGTGCAAGCCCTTCAGGCCCACCTATCAGTAAGCTGACGTCACGACCATCGAGCTGCCATTTTTCCATGTTAGTTGCTAGTTGGTGTGTATCCCAAGGTTTGCCAGTTACTTCTAATGTAACGATGCGGTTTCCTTTCGGAATAGCCGCCAGCGTTTTTTCGCCTTCCTGTTGTAAAATGCGTTTAATATCTGCATTTTTACCGCGCTTACCCGCGCTGATCTCGATCAAGTCTAAAGGCATATCTTTTGGAAAACGACGTTGATACTCTTTAAAACCAGTTTCCACCCATGCCGGCATTTTTGTGCCAACAGCAATTAACTGAATTTTCACGCTAGCCCCAAAGCTTTTCTAGATCATAAAAATCACGAGTTTGGTCTTGCATGACATGTACCACAACATCTCCCAAGTCAACAAGTACCCACTCACCGACATCTTGGCCTTCGTGGCCTAGTGGTGTTTCGCCGGCATGACGCGCTTCTTTTGCTACATGGTCTGCAATTGATTGAACGTGGCGTTTCGAGTTGCCTGAACAAATGACTAAATAATCAGTGATTGAGGACGTTTCTCTGACATCTAACTTCACAATGTCACGGGCTTTCATATCATCGACTTTATCTAAAGCAAAGTCTAAAAGTTGTTTTGAATCCAAATCAGAATCTCTATGCTATGTACACTACTAATAAGGGCGCAATTCTAACATGTTTTCCAGTAGAATTATCAAGTCGATCAGCGGCAGTTACTGTGCGTACAGTTTATTTTTATTAATATAAGTTATGACCGACTCTGGCAGCCAAGGTTCAACGGACTGGCCGGATTTTATTACTGTGCGAATTTCGCTCGATGCTGCGGAAAAAGGCTCGCCAGTCATAAAGTAACATTTCCCTGCTTGAACTTGGTGCAATGTATCTGGATGGGTTACCTTGGCATGTGCTAGGTAATGGGTTAGCTGCAAGCATGGTGCAAATTTATCGCCCGGCCTTGCATATACTACGATATGGCATAGTTGAGTGATTGTTTGCCATTGATACCAACTGCTAAGGCTATTAAAAGAGTCCATACCCATCAAAAAAGCGATGGGAGTATTGGGGTGTTCAGCCCTTAATTCTTGTAAGGTTAATACAGTATACGAGGGCTCAGTGCGTGTAATCTCCCTAGTATCTATGTTAAATCTTGATTCTTCGTTAGTAGCCAATTGTAACATCGCCAAGCGGTGCTCTGTGGCTATACTTGGGCCTTTTTTATGCACAGGTGTTGCATTGGGCATAAATGATAAAGAAGTGAGAGATAATTCCTTTAAACACTGTTTGGCCATATTGATATGCCCTAAGTGGATCGGGTCAAAGGTACCGCCAAAAAGTGCAATCATCAGTGCTGAGCTCCTAGCTGGTTTGAACTGTCAGCAAAAGGCATTGGGAAATTTATTGGCTGACAAAAACTTAAAGCGATATGTGCAAGGCCTTGGAATGGCGCACTAATTCCATTGCTTTTGAAGGCAGAATCAAACTGCGCGAGCAGAGATATAATATGTTCTAGTTGGGCGATTGTGAGCCTATCTAAAGCTTGTTGTGTCGACTGCTGCTGGTTTTTCCAAATATTATGTTGCTTGAACAGTGGCGCAATAGCTAGGCCTTGTACCAGTGCACGCTTCATAGCGAGTAAAGTCTGCGCTTGATTTTGTATTGTCCAAGCAACACTGGTCGGTTCAACATTGTCAGTAGCTAACTTATTGAGTATTTTCACGATATACTTTGCATTGCCTTTCAACAAACCATCATTTAGATCGAAGATGTCGAACTTGGCTTGATTGAGTAGGCCACTCATAAGTTGCTGTTGATCAATCAAAGCATCTTTATATAGTAGTGACAGCTTTTCAAGTTCTTGATACGTGGCAAGTAAGTTACCTTCCGTTGCCAGCAGTAAGCTGCGCTTGGCGTCGCTTTTTAAATTGACTTTTAAACGTTTACATTCGTCATCCAACCACCTTTCTAAGTGATAACCTGTGAGGGCATAACAAGGTACAAATAAGCCTTGTTTGTCGAGAGCTTTAAACCAAGCTGAGCGCTGAATATCTTGGCCCGCTTTTGCACCCTTTATAATTAATATGACATCTGGGTTTATATTGGCAGCCAGCTCTTTTAGGATGTTAACGCCTTGCGTAGGTGGCTTCTGTTGGTTTAAATCAAGTTCGATAATTGTACGTGCACTAAAAAGCGACATGCTGTTGTACTGGGCAATGAGTTCTTGCCAATCGAAGCCGGGCAGCAGGGCAAACTTGATGACTTCATCAAACCCTTGCTTTTTAGCTACTTGACGGATATTTAAAACACAATTTCCCTCTTGGAAAGGCTCTTCACCAAAAACAAGGTAGAAAGGATGCAGGCCTTTACTTAACTGGCCTGCTAGTTGATTTGCATAACAGCGCATTAGAGTTGTGACAGTTCGCGAATAATTCGTTTAGTGGCTAACTTGCGCATCTCAGATAGGATGATTTCCATTTCTTTGGATTTGGCAAGTGAGTTCGTTGGATCGTCTTGATAGTTGCGATAAAGCTCGAAACTTTGTTCAAAAGGCTCTTGATCCGGGCGAGATAGGCGGTAGGAAACTTTATATGCAAGCTCATACTGAGCAACTTGGCCATTTTGAAAAAGGCTCAATGGCTGCCTGCTCAGCGCATCTCTGTACAAGTGAAGCTCTGCTGCATTTTTACTATTTTTACCCGTAATCTCATCGTTAATTTTGACTTGGGAGCGCTGCAACTCGTATTTCAGTTGCTCGTATAAAGCTGACTTTTGGTCTTCTCCTGTTAGATGCAATACTCTTAGATCTTCAGGGATATACGACGCTTGTTTTAGATGAAAGCCACAGCCTGTGACAGTCAAACAGACTAGCAAAACTGCTAGTCCATTCTTTATGCCAGCAAGCGCGCGCATAGCAGCCAAGCCAGTAAGGCTTGCTGCTAAAATGACTCGCTTAACTAAGCCAATCATTAGTTGGCAACCACATTAAGTAGCTTGCCCGGCACATAAATTACTTTACGAATGGTTTTACCATCAGTGAATTTAGTGACGTTTTCTTCTGCGAAGGCTTTTGCTTCAACTTGCTCTTTTGTTGCGTCGGCGGCAACAGTCAATTTTGCACGCAGTTTACCGTTTACTTGAACAACAATCAGTTTTTCATCTTCAACCAAAGCGCTTTGATCTACTGTTGGCCAAGCGGCATCCAATACATCGCCTTGGTGACCAAGTTGTTCCCACAACTCATGACACATATGTGGTGTAATTGGCGCTAGCATAATGATAATTGCATTTAGCGCTTCATTTGCAAGTGCAATGTCTTGGTCGTTTTCTAGTGGTGCTTTTGTCAGTTTATTGGACAATTCCATAACTGCTGCAATCGCTGTGTTGAATGTTTGACGACGTTCAACATCATCAGTGACTTTAGCAATGGCTTTGTGGATTTCACGACGCAGCGTCTTTTGATTACTAGACAGCTTACTTAGATCTAGATCTGCAGTACCTGCATTTTTAACATCAACAGCATATTTCCAAACACGACGTAGGAACCTTTGAGCACCTTCAACACCAGAATCAGACCACTCAAGTGTTTGCTCTGGTGGAGCAGTGAACATCATGAATAAGCGCACTGTGTCGGCACCGTACTGTTTAATAACCGTTTGCGGGTCAATACCATTGTTTTTAGACTTGGACATTTTCCCCATACCCGCTGACATAACTGGCTCACCGTCGTCTTTATGCCAAGCTTTGATGATACGGCCTTTGTCGTCTTTTTCTGTTTCAACATCCAGTGGAGAGATCCAAATATCACCGCCTTTTTCATCTTTACGATAATAAGTATCAGCAAGGACCATACCTTGACAAAGCAAACGCTCAAACGGCTCGTCTGAATTAACTAAACCGAAATCTCTCAATAGCTTGTGGAAGAAGCGAGAGTATAGTAAGTGCAAGATAGCGTGTTCAATACCACCGATATATTGGTTTACAGGCAACCAATAGTTTGCAGCACCGGGCTCTAGTATGCCTTCATCGTAGCGCGGGCTACAGTAACGAGCGTAGTACCAAGATGACTCCATAAAGGTGTCAAAAGTATCTGTTTCGTGGAATGCTGGTTCGCCATTTACGGTGGCTTTGGCCCATTCAGGGTCTGCTTTAATCGGAGATGTTACACCATCCATTACAACGTCTTCAGGTAAACGCACTGGCAACATTTCTTCAGTCGCAGCGAGTTCTGAGCCATCTTCTTTGCTTAGCATTGGAATTGGTGAACCCCAATAACGTTGACGGCTAACACCCCAGTCGCGAAGGCGGAAGTTTACTTTGCGTTTGCCAGCACCCAGACTTTCTAACTTATCAGCAATAGCGTTGAAAGCGGCTTCAAAATCAAGGCCATCGAACTCACCTGAGTTGATAAGCACACCTTTTTCAGTGAAAGCTTCAGCAGCTAGATCAGCTTGTTGCTCAGCATCCGCCGCAGGGCTAATTACTTGCTTGATCTCTAGGCCATAAGCTGTCGCAAACTCATAGTCACGTTGATCATGACCAGGTACCGCCATGACGGCACCAGAACCGTAGTCCATTAAAACAAAGTTAGCGATCCAAATTGGGACTTCTTTACCTGTTAATGGGTGGATTGCGCTCAGGCCTGTTGCAATGCCTTTTTTGTCCATAGTAGCTAAATCAGCCTCTGCTACTTTGGTGTTTTTGCATTCTTCGACAAATGCAGCCACGTCTTCATTGCTTTTCGCCGCTTCTAAGGCAATTGGGTGGCCCGCTGCGACAGCAACATAAGTGACACCCATAAATGTGTCTGGGCGAGTCGTATAGACAGTAAAGCTTTCATTGTTGTCTGCGCGTTTGAAGTCGATCTCTAAACCTTCCGAGCGGCCAATCCAGTTGCGCTGCATGGTTTTAACCTGTTCTGGCCAGTGATCTAACTTGTCTAAGTCATCAAGTAGTTCTTGAGCATAGTCTGTGATTTTGATGAACCACTGTGGAATTTCTTTTTGTTCGACAAGTGCACCTGAACGCCAGCCACGACCGTCGATAACCTGCTCATTAGCAAGTACAGTTTGGTCGACTGGGTCCCAGTTTACGGTTGACATTTTCTTATACACTAAGCCCTTTTCATATAGCTTAGTGAAGAACCATTGTTCCCATTTATAGTATTCTGGGTGACACGTTGCGATTTCGCGATCCCAGTCATAACCAAAGCCCAGTTGCTTCAGCTGACCACGCATGTAGTCAATGTTTTCGTAGGTCCATTTTGCAGGCGCAGTATTATTTTTGATTGCTGCATTTTCAGCTGGTAGACCGAACGCATCCCAGCCCATTGGCTGCATGACATTTTTTCCTTGCAAGCGCTGGAAGCGCGAAACAACGTCACCGATTGTGTAATTACGGACATGTCCCATATGGAGCTTACCACTTGGGTAAGGGAACATAGACAAGCAATAGTATTTTTCTTTGCTTTCGTCTTCGACTACTTTAAATGTGTTATTTTCTTCCCAATAGGATTGAACCTTGGGTTCGATTTCTTGTGGGTTGTATTGCTCTTGCATTGACGTTTCCAGACTTCTTGCAAACTGATTGTAAAATTGGTCAATAGCATACCCGAAAACTTAGCCTGATCACAGCATATGATGGGCAATTTGCATGGAATAATCATATTTATGTCAATTTCAATTGCCCAACAATAAAAGACGTTGAAAATGTCTTTTATTGTTGGGCTCATGGCCCTTTTTGAGGAGTGCTCTATACTCTGAATATGCAATGTGAATGTGTTCAACAGGTGTTGTATCAACTTCGGCAACCATGGGTGACGTTTACGTGTTTGGCTGGGCATGATAAGTCAAATATGTAATGTGTGGCGTTGGGGTTTACCACTGTGACTAGATGTAGATGAACAGGAGGCAACATGGCAGATTATAAACATTGGCTTGATGATTTTTCTAAATGGTTTAAAGATGTGAAAGAGCATGAGCTGAAAAAAATGGTCGATGAATTTATTAAGGAAGAGCAGAGGTGGCGGGAGTTTGGCAAAAACAAGCTCAATGACTACAAGCATTACTTCAAACGTGATCTACAGCATATTTCACAACACCACGATCATTACCAAGGTGTTGCGTGGGAAGAGTTTAAAGAATCAATATTATACGAGTTAGCTTATTTAGAGGACAGGACGCAGCTTGAGTGGCAAGCTTTGATGTCTGATTTTGCACATGATGGCGTTTATAAAGAAGGTGAATGGATAGCTTTGGGGCAATTAGTGTGTAAGAATTGCGGCAATAAAACCGATGTTTATCACACTCTTGAGATAAAGGCTTGTAGTGAATGCGGGCATGATACTTTTTTGCGCAAGGCGCTGACACCCTAAACGACACAATGTTGTATTTCGAAGTGTGAACAATAAAGAAACCAGGAATGACTAAAACAATTAAGCCACTGTGTTCGGATCAGCTGACACCGACTGTTTCATTGCAACATATTCGATCATGTATGCAAAACCCTTATCCCGAGTCTTTACCTTTCATAGGACAACAACGCGCTCAGAGCGCGCTCGATTTTGCCCTTGGTATGGAATTACCTGGATACAACGTATTTGTCATGGGCGAAGCAGCTACAGGCCGCTTTACCATGGTCAAGGACAAATTAGAAGCGCATAGCAAAACGCGACCAACTCCCAAAGAGTGGCTTTATGTCAATAATTATGACGACCACAGAGAGCCTATCACTATGTTCATGCAGCCTGGTGAAAGCCGGCAGCTTGCAGATGACATTGATGCGTTTTTGGACGAAGTTGTGGACACCTTTCCTGCTGCATTTGACAACCCGGGCTATCAGCGCAAGAAAAAGTCAATTGATAGAGACTTTGACAATAAGTACAACGCAGCATTGACAGCGGTTGAGCAGCTGGCGATGAATAAAAGCGTGATCATGCTAGAGGAGAATGGGGCTGTCAGTTTTGTGCCAGTAGTCAATGGTAAACAGCTAGATGAAAATGAGTTTGCTGTACTTGATGAGCAAGTCCAGACTCAGTTTTACGAAGCCATTGACGAGTTGGAAGATGGCTTAATCGAAGCGCTTATCGAGCTACCTCGATGGAAGCGAGAGTCGTCAGAAAAGCTCAGAAAATTGAAAAAAACGACGATTGAGCTTGCAACTAAGCCATTGCTTAAAGCGCTTGAACACAAGTATGCCAGTCATATTGGGGTGATCCGTTACTTAAAAGATCTTCGCGTTGAAATAGTTGAAGCGGTTTTAGATTGGCTGGATGATGACTCTGCAGGTTCTGACGAGCAAAAAGAAGATTTCGATGCTAAAGGCATGTTGACAGACTTTTTTGCGCCAAATATTTTAATCGAATACAAAGAAGGGGCGCCTGCTCCGGTGGTGTATGAACCCAACCCAACGTTTGGAAATATATTTGGTAAGATTGAATACGAAAGCGCACAGGGGTCGCTGATCACTAGCTATCGCTCTATTCAAGCCGGAGCACTACATCGTGCAAACGGCGGGTACTTAATCATGGATGCGGATAAAGTACTCGCGTCTCCGCAAGTGTGGGACGGGCTTAAACTGTCATTAAAAACACATCAGATTAAAAATGATTTGCCATTTCAAGATAGCTCTGTGGGGAGTAGCTTTACCCTAAAGCCTCAGCTGATCCCCATGGATGTTAAAATTATTTTGCTGGGTTCTCGAGATTTGTATTACACCATTAGTGAGTATGATGAAGAGTTTGGAGAACTTTTCAGAGTCCTTGCTGACTTTGATTATTACTTGCCCTCCAGCGATAGGTTGCAGTACCAGTTTGTCACTAAAGTCCAAGAGTATTGCGAGCAAACTTTAAATTGTGGCCTGACGGCAGAAGCGTTAGTTCGACTTTTGAAGTTTAGCTATCGCCAAGCAGAACACCGCAGCAAATTGTCTGCACGTTTTGCTGATGTACTTGAGCTGGTGGCAGAGGCAAGCTATTACGCTAAACAAGATGGTGAAGAGATGATCGACGATCATCATATTACTGAGGCTTTACTTGGCAAACAATACCGCACCGGCCAACTAAGCGAAAATATGTTAAGTGACATAGAGGAAGGGCACACATTAATCGCCACACAAGGCCAAGCGGTGGGCAAAGTAAATGGACTGACTGTACTGCACATAGGCGACACAGCGTTTGGTACACCTGCACGGATCACGGCAACGGTCTATGCTGGTTCAGATGGTGTCATTGATGTTGAGCGAGAAGCCGAGCTTGGTAAGTCAATCCATTCGAAGGGAGTGATGTTGCTTACTGGCTATCTCGGTAACAAGTATGCGCAGCAGTTTAGTTTAACTTTGAGTGCAAATATAGCGATTGAGCAAAGCTACGGATATATAGATGGGGACAGTGCGTCACTGGCTGAATTATGTGGTTTAATCTCTGCCATCACTCAATTACCTATTGAGCAGTCTTTGGCATTGACAGGCTCTATAAATCAGCATGGTGAAGTGCAGGCGGTCGGCGGCGTTAATGAAAAAGTAGAAGGCTTTTTTAAACTCTGTAAGATGCGGGGTCTAACGGGTAGCCAAGGGGTGATCATTCCACATTCCAATTTAATTAACTTAGTGTTAGAAGACGAAGTGGTTGAGGCAATTGCAAGCAACAAGTTTAATTTGTTTGCAGTGAAAAGTGTTGACGAGGCGCTAGAGATTCTAATGAATGTGCCTGCTGGGAAGGTCAACCAAGGTAAGTATCCAAAAGGGACCATCAATCAATTAGCATTAGCTAGACTTGAGCAAATAGCACAAGTAGTTAATGGCGAAGAAAAAGAACCATCTGAAGACACTGAGTAGGAGTAGTTATGTCTGTAACCGGTATTTTGGTCACCATTTTAGTCTTTGGGCTAGCATGGTTTATTTTCAATAATAGTCAAAAACAGATGCAAATTGCGCAAATGAATCGATTGGATGCTGAGGAGTTTCTTGTATCGAATGCAAAAAAAGAAGGTGTGATTACAACAGAGAGCGGTTTGCAATATGAAATAATAGAGAAGGGAGACGGAAATACTTTCCCGACAATCAATGACAGCGTACGAGTTCATTATCATGGAACTTTAATCAATGGTATGGTTTTTGACAGCTCTGTAGATCGAGGGCAAGCCATCACTTTTAGCCCTAAGCAAGTAATCGCAGGCTGGACTGAGGCACTACAGCTGATGGCAGAGGGTGATAAGTTTCGACTCTATATTCATCCGGATTTAGCCTATGGGAATAGAGCGACGGGAAATATTAGTGCGGGTTCGCTATTGATTTTTGAAGTTGAACTAATTGCAATTAACTAGCACGTAAAGGTTTAAGATTTGTGTAAGTTGTATTATTTTTAGCTTGCATTTTATCTATATTGTTATTTAAATGGGAACAGGTATCGTCATGGCAAGGAGGTGGTACTTGGCATATCTGTTTCTAATAGTATGTAGTTTTGCAGGGGCATTGTTTTGTAGAAGGGTGAGTAACAATAAACATATGAGAATAGAAAGTTACGTCTCTTCTACCAACCCTGGATTTTATCAACAATTTTCATCTGATCGATTTGATATCGAAAGACAAGCGGCGTTTGTCAAAAATTTAGCTGCAGTTTCGTCGTTAGGTGAATTGACTAAGTTAGAGGAGGTAACATTAAGAGAGCTTCTATATGATCGGTTTTTAGCTGATATGGGAGTTATTTTCTTCTCTTTGGGTACCGTGATTTTTTCGACTCTAATTGTATTCGTAATTTAACTAAAACCCACTTTGTCGAGCAAAGTGGGTTTTTTTACAGATGAGATTAGCTCCAGCCGTCATATCTTTTTCTACGCGACAAAAATAATGTCAGGAGTACACCCAGTATCAGCCCTGACAGCGCAATAATGCCGCCATAAGATAGTAGGGTATGTTGCTCAGCTTTAATTTGATTTTGACTTTCTTGCGCTTGCTGCGTTAGTTGAGCATTGAGATCTGCAATTGTTTTTTGTAATTCAGTATTTTGGGCTTCCAGTAAATCGTAGTCATTTTGCAGTTGAGGGACCGACTCTTTTAAGGTATTAAGCTGTTGTTCAGCTTGGTTTAAAGAGCTACTCAAATCGCCAACTTGTTGTTTGAGTCCAGCTTCAGCAGTGACAAACTTTGACTCAACCCAACCACTTCTATTTTTATTATCTATTATACGGACAAAGTCGTTCTCTTGTTCGTTGGTAATTTGCACTGCAGTACCGGCTTCTATGGAGCCTAAAATGCGGTAATTTTTGCCAGGGCCTGAGTGTATAAATAAGTAAAGGTTATCAACAATAAAGCCATTTGGCGTGTTCTGCTGTGCCGTTTGTTCTTGGGGTGCTGCATCATCGGCTTCCTGTGCACAAAGCGTAAATGGTGCAAAAACAAACAAAAGTGGCAGTGCGAGGTGTTTTATCATTCGCGAGCCCTTATTTTTTTAAGGTTTATATGAATTTATCAAAATAGTATGGCTTTCAAAAGCGCTTGGCAAGAGCTTAAAGGACAATCACGATTTTTTATTTGTTAGCATTCGTTACTACTGATCTTTCAGCCCCAAATAACGTATTCTCAGAAGTGGGGGTTTGTCTTAATCGAATGGGGTCAAATAATGAACCAATTGACAGCTCGATGAAAAGAAAAGGTTGAAGTATGTGATCAAATCAGCGGAGTTTGCGCTTATTGGAGGTAAAAAGATTGCAAAATTAGGTGTCATTGTATATTTTGAACGTTCTCATTTTATAAAGGTAACCTACCCCCTAATGGACACTGAAATAGAACTGAAGTTTTTGGTTTCAGATAATGAAGTTCCGCTTATTCCAGCATTGATCACACAGTTTGCGAAGCGGGTTAATAATAAGCCGGCAAAAAATCTTGAAAATGCATATTACGATACGCCCAACAGAGAGCTAAGAGCGCTTGATATTGGTTTGCGTACGCGATGTGTCAATGACGAGTGTGAGCAAACAATCAAACTTTCGGGAGAAGTGTTGGGTGGTCTTCATCAGCGTCCAGAATACAACCTTCCGCTCAAAGGTAGAAAGCCAGACATTTTTGCGTTCGACACAGCTATTTGGCCTATGGGAATGCGTTTGGAGCCTATTGCAGAAAACCTCTTTCCTATTTTTACAACCAATTTTATTCGTCGAACGTGGCTAATTGAAACAGATGCTGGCAGCTTGATAGAAGTGGTACTCGACAAGGGCGAAGTATCTGCAAGTGGTAAGTCAGAGCCTATTTCTGAACTTGAAATCGAGTTGGTTGAAGGTGAACGTACAGATCTATTTTTGTTGGCGGAACAGCTTGTTTCACAAATTGGTGTGCGATTAGGCTTTTATTCTAAAGCGGCAAGGGGCTATAGGTTAGCAGATGATATGCCACTGCAACCAAATAGTGAAATTGGGTTTGTCCCTTTATCTGCCGAAATGAATCAAGAACAGGCATTCATCAAGACAGTTAACTATGCCATTGAACTTGTGCAAAAGCATGAGCAATGCTACGTCAATGAGCCGAGTTTAAAAACGCTGAAGCGCATTATTGATGGTGTGCGTTTAGTCAGGCATGCGTTTTGGCTTTTTGAGGAGTTTGTCGCAAGGGAAACCACAGATAATCTCCGTAAGGAATTAAAGTGGCTATTGGGTGAACTTGAGTGGGTTGAGAGTGCTATTTATTTAAAAACATACACCTCAAAGCGTCACGCATACTATAAACGCATCCACAATGCGCCTGAATTGTCACAAATAATTGATGATTTAAAGAGTGTGCAACCAACAAAAACGGATCTAGAAGATTTGTTCCATTGCTCGCGTTACAACAAGTTGTTGCTGTCTCTAACTCGATGGCTGATAGAGAAAAGTTGGCGTCAAAACTGGGATCAAAATGCCATTAAGGCAGCCCAGAGTAGTGTTCGTGGCATGGCCAAAAAAACATTTGACCAAGAGTGGAAGAAGCTTAGGGGCATGTTTCCTGACAAACAAGCGATGGCGGTCGAACAATATGTGCAAACAAGACCGAACATTGAAGAAATGTTGCTAAGTGGCAATTGTTTTGGTGCACTTTTTGAAGAAGGGGAGAGGCACAGCTTTAGAGCTCCTTGGATGGATATTCTTGCGGGTATCTACGAACTAGAAACGCTGCATTATTTAAAGCGTTTGTGTGAGGGCCAAGACGCTCAGTCGTTCTCGGAAATTCTTACTTGGCTTCAGCAAAAATCAGATTTTTTGATAAGCGCAATGGAACAAAGCAGACAAGCCTCAATCAATTGCGAACCATATTGGTAGGCTACTAGCTACATGATAAAGGTAGAGTGTTTACAGGCACTCTACTGTTAAAAATTTTAAATTTACCTGCCAATAAACTCGAAATCGCTTTTGTGTTTTTCTCGTCTGATATGGACTCCTTTCTAAAAAAACACTATTTTTCAAACCAATAGATAGTAATTTTAATTTTATCCCTGTGTATAAATACTGACTCAATGGCTGGCTAATTGACTTACAGCAAAGTGAATAGCGGTTGTTTAATTGAGATTGTTAGAGATTACGAAATAGTCGCGACAGGTCAAATTTCATCTACTACACTAAAATCAATGCCACCACATAGGTGACCTATGATAGATATTGATGACAAAGTCTTAGCTGACTTGCGGTCTGGTTTCAATTTGCCTGCCAAACCGGAAATATTGCAAAGTTTACAAAACGAGCTGAATCAAGATGAACCAGAGTTAAGTCGTGTAGCGGAGATCATTACAGAAGACGTTGCGACTTCTGCTGCTGTATTGAAAGTCATTAATTCTCCAGCGTATGGCATGTCGCGAACAATAACAGATATAAAGCAGGCGGTGATGTTTTTAGGCATGAATTGCATTACACAAGTCGTGACAGGGCATCTACTCAAGAGTGCATTTGAGCAAGATGATTGCTGTATATCTCTGCAACGCTTTTGGGATAGTGCGTCCGACATATCACAAGTGGCCATGCTCATTGGAAAACAGACTAAAACACCAGTTCCGATTGAAGACTTACAGTTGCTAGGACTATTTCACGATGCGGGGATCCCTGCAATGGCCATGCGGTTTCAGGATTACAATGATGTTTTGATGCGCGCAACACAGCGGCCGGAACACTCATTGGTTGAATATGAGTCGCAACAATACCCTACAAATCATACCGTTGTAGGGTATTACTTGGCAAGTTCATGGCACCTTCCCAAAAGAGTGTGTCAAATTATACTGCGTCATCATGATGCGCACTTCTTTCAGGATAACGACTCTGATCTTGAAAAGAAAATCCTTGCAACACTGAAACTTGCAGAAAACTTCTCTTTTGAAATTAAACACTTTAGAAGTTGTGCAGATTGGCATGCCTTTAAAGATGACGTGATGTTGGCATTGGATTTGAGTGACGATGATTACACGGATATGAAAGAGGATGTTGAAGAGTTTTTAATTGGCTGAGATATATAAAAGGCGCTTTGAAAAGCGCCTTTCTGCTAACATAATTTAGACTATTAAAGTCCGGCAGCTGCTTTAAGTGCTTCTGCTTTATCTGTTTTTTCCCAAGGGAACTCTTCACGACCAAAGTGACCATATGCAGCAGTAGGCTGATAAATTGGACGCTCTAGGTCGAGCATAGTGATTAAGCCATATGGACGAAGATCGAAGTGCTCACGAACTAGCTCAATTAGGCGTGTTTCTTCAAGCTTACCAGTACCAAAAGTATCAATGCTGATAGAAGTAGGCTCAGCTACACCAATAGCATAAGAAACTTGGATTTCACACTTGTCAGCAAGACCTGCTGCTACAATGTTCTTAGCAACATAGCGACCAGCATATGCAGCTGAACGGTCTACTTTTGATGGATCTTTACCTGAGAAAGCACCACCACCGTGTCTTGCCATACCACCGTATGTATCTACGATGATTTTACGACCTGTTAGACCACAGTCACCCATTGGACCACCGATAACAAAACGTCCAGTTGGGTTGATGAAGAATTTTGTTGCTTCGGTAATTAGTTCTTTAGGTAGCGTAGGCTTAATGATTGTTTCCATTACAGCTTCAACTAGCTCATCTTGTGATACTGAGTCACAGTGCTGAGTTGAAAGTACAACTGCGTCGATGCCAACTGGCTGACCATTTTCGTATGCAAAAGTTACTTGTGATTTTGCATCTGGACGTAACCATGGCAGAGTGCCATCTTTACGCACTGCAGCTTGACGCTGTACAAGACGGTGAGAATAAGTGATTGGTGCAGGCATTAAAACGTCAGTTTCATTACATGCATATCCAAACATTAAACCTTGGTCACCAGCGCCTTGATCTTCTGGACGAGAGCGATCTACACCTTGGTTGATGTCTGGAGACTGTTTACCAATGGTGTTCAAAATTGCGCAAGAGTCAGCATCAAAGCCCATATCAGAATGGGTGTAACCAATTTCACGAACTGTTTTACGTGTTAATTCTTCAATGTCTACCCAAGCGCTTGTGGTTACTTCACCACCAACCATGACCATACCAGTTTTAACGTAGGTCTCACACGCTACGCGTGCCTTTGGGTCTTGCTCAAGAATTGCATCTAATACTGCATCTGAAATCTGATCCGCAATTTTATCCGGATGGCCTTCAGAAACTGACTCTGAAGTAAATAAGTGTTTCGCCATTATTTATACTCACAAAAAAAGCGCTTCGCGAACATGCGTAAAACAGCGCGAGAAAATTTTAGAAGAGATATTCTAACGAAAACAATTTTATATGCATAGTTTTTTTACGCCTAGACGTCTATTTTTAGATACTTGCAATTTACGCATTAAAAACAAAGTGAATTTATAACTTTTCTTGTGATTTTAATTGCAGTGGTAATTTTATTAGGTAAAAATGGGCCTTTAAAAACACTCGTGCAAACACTTAAAGGTAGGAGAATCCATGCCATCTCGCAAAGAACTTGCAAACGCAATTCGCGTTCTATCCATGGACGCTGTACAAAAGGCTAAATCAGGCCACCCAGGGGCACCAATGGGCATGGCAGACATCGCAGAGGTACTTTGGCGCGATTATTTAAAGCACAACCCAAACAATCCGGAATGGGTAGATAGAGATAGATTTGTATTATCAAATGGTCACGGCTCAATGTTAATTTATTCGTTATTACATTTGAGTGGCTATGACTTGTCTATTGACGATTTAAAGAACTTTCGTCAAATGCACTCTAAGACACCAGGTCACCCAGAGTATGGGTATGCGCCTGGTATTGAAACGACTACTGGTCCATTAGGCCAAGGCATAACTAATGCAGTAGGTATGGCAATTGCAGAGAAGGCATTAGCGGCGCAATTCAACCGCGACGAATATGACATTGTTAATCACTACACTTATGCGTTTTTAGGTGACGGCTGTCTTATGGAAGGCATCTCTCATGAGGCGTGCTCTTTAGCTGGTACATTAGGGCTGGGCAAGCTAATCGCATTTTGGGATGACAACGGCATTTCAATTGACGGTGAAGTGGAAGGCTGGTTTAGCGATGATACACCACAGCGCTTTGAAGCATACGGCTGGCACGTAATTCCAGCGGTCGACGGTCATGATAGTGAAGCAATTAAAGCTGCGATTGAAGCGGCGCGTGCAGAGACGGGTAAACCAACATTAATTTGTTGTAAAACTGTGATTGGCTATGGTTCACCAAATAAATCTGGTAGCCATGATTGTCACGGCGCACCTTTAGGTGATGAAGAGATCAAAGCAGCTCGTGAATTCCTTGGTTGGGAGCATGGCGCTTTTGAGATCCCTGAAGGCGTTTATGCTAAATGGGATGGTTCGGCACACGGCCAGCAAATCCAAAGCGAATGGTTGGTTAAATTTACTGAATATCAAATGCATTACCCTGAATTGGCAGCCGAGTTTGAGCGTCGTACAAAGGGTGAATTGCCAACAAACTGGACTGAGCAAACTGAAGCTTATATTGCTGAATTACAAGCAAACCCAGCAAACCCAGCAACACGTAAAGCGTCACAAAATGCATTAAACGCATTTGGTCCAATTTTACCTGAGTTTATGGGTGGTTCAGCAGACCTTGCAGGTTCAAACTTGACGTTGTGGGAAGGTTCAAAAGGCCTGACAGCAGATGATGCATCAGGTAACTATATCTTCTACGGCGTGCGTGAATTTGGCATGTCAGCGATTATGAATGGTATTGCTTTACACAAAGGCTTTATCCCATACGGCGCGACTTTCCTGATGTTCATGGAGTATGCACGTAACGCAGTACGCATGGCCGCGCTAATGAAGCAGCCTAGTATTTTCGTTTACACTCATGACTCTATTGGTCTAGGTGAAGATGGTCCTACGCACCAACCTGTAGAACAGCTTGCAAATATGCGCATGACACCAAACCTTGTCAGCTGGCGTCCATGTGATCAGGTTGAGTCAGCTGTTTCTTGGCAACAAGCAATTGAGCGTAAAGACGGTCCTACGTCTTTGGTTTTCACTCGTCAAGGTCTAGCACAACAGGCTCGTACAGAAGAGCAAGTAGCGGCGATTAAACGCGGTGGCTACGTGCTTAGCTGTGATTCAAACCCTGATGTGATTTTGATTGCGACAGGCTCAGAAGTGCAGCTTGCGGTGGAAGCGGCAGAACAACTTCGTCAGGACGGTAAGAAGGTCAGAGTGGTGTCTATGCCATCTACTGATGTATTCGATGCACAATCTGCAGAGTACAAAGCATCTGTTCTACCAGCTTCAGTAACACGCCGTGTGGCAATTGAAGCGGGTATTGAAGACTTCTGGTACAAATATGTTGGCTTAAATGGTGCGATTGTAGGTATGAGCACATTTGGTGAGTCAGCACCAGCAGGTGAGCTATTTAAACACTTTGGTTTTACAGTTGATAACGTGGTAGCGAAAGCTAATTCACTATTTTAATTGACTGATAACAGTTATAAAAAATCGCCCATAAGGGCGATTTTTTTTGCCTGAAGATAAAGTGTCAACAGGCAATTATCGTTAAACGTAGAGCATTAAACTCTAAATTGAGACACTGACTGTCTTAGCTCCTCAGCGAGCTTAGCAACTTCAGAGCTTGAAGTTGACGTTTGGTTTGCGCCCTCTGCAGTTTGTTCTGCAATTGCGACAATAGACTCTAGTCGTTCGCTGATCTCTTGAGAAACTTGCTGCTGCTCATTGGCAGCTGTAGCTATTTCTTCACTCACATCATGGGCTCTTGATACTGCATCGGTAATGCAGTTCAATGCTTCATTGGCTATATCACTTTGTGACACACAAGACTCCGCTTGTTGTTGACCTTTGGACATCGCCGTTACCGCTTCTTCTGCACCAGCTTGTAATGATTCGATCATTGATTGGATTTCTTGCGTCGACTCTTGTGTTTTGCTTGCAAGAGACCTTACCTCATCAGCAACAACAGCAAAGCCTCGGCCTTGTTCACCTGCGCGAGCTGCTTCTATGGCCGCGTTGAGTGCAAGCAAGTTAGTTTGTTCCGCAATACCGCGAATAACATCTAGGATACCACCAATGGCAGAGCTGTCTTGGTGAAGCTTGTTGATCACAGTAGACACTTCTTCTACTTCGTGTGCTAGCTGCTCGATGGTGCGTTTGTTGTCATGAGAAATCCCTTTGACGCGCTCAGCTTCTTGATCGGCATTTTTAATTTCTTCAAGAGCCTGATGGGCACTATTGCTCACACCATGTGCCGTGCTACTCATTTCTGTAGTCGCAGTTGCCGCCTGTTCAACTTGAGACTGTTGGCTTTTAATAGCTTGGCTTGACTCAGCAGTGATAGCTGATGTTTGTTCTGAAGCCGCCGCTAATTGAGTCGAGCGAGAAACAATGCCTGTAATAAGTTCTTTCAGGCTAGTTATAAGCGTATTACAACTTTGTGCCAATTCACCAAACTCATCTTTTGCAGACGCATCTAACGAGTGTGTCATGTCGCCTTTTGCAACGATATCTAGTACACGGTTTACTTCGGCCAGAGGCTTGGTGATTCGACTGACAGTAAAATACGCAATACCGATGGCTAATAAGGTCGCTGCAATCATACCAGTCCATGTAGCGATGTTGGCTGATGACACGTCCTCAGTTACTTCATTTTGAATTTCAAAGGCCAATTGCTTGGACTGAGCAACCAGCGCACCGAGTTGATCGAGCGCTTTTTTTGTCGCCTGCTCAGCGTTGTTAAGCTCATTTTGAGTACTAATACGAGCTGTAATTAATTTTTGACGGTTGTTGGCAATACTGTCACTGCCCTGAAGTTGCTCTTTCAGCGCGTTGTAGTAAGAATCCAAGTCATTGAGCAAGTCTTCATCTAATTGGGCCACAGTACTGCGCATTAAATCTAGGTTGCGGTCAATGTCTTCAAATACATAGCTTTGTTCTTTTTTAACAATATCTAATGTACTGGATTCATTAATTGTCAGTATATCTGCACTACTCGTAGCCAGAGAGCTAAACGAGTTTTCCAGTTTATTTGCCGCTTGATATGCGCGCGCATTTAATGACTCAAAGCCTTCTAAATCAAGAATATCGACAACGACTGTCGCGGCATCATCTGCGGCAATCTCAGCTTCTTCAAGTTGAGCAATAAGCTGCTTATTGAGGCTAAGTTCTAGAGATTTATCGGCAAACAAGGCGGTAACCGATTTGGAAAATGACCCAAAGCTTGCAGATACATCTTTGCTACTACCATAGAGAGTAGGCTCGTCTCTGACAACTTGATTGAGCGCAGAGTAGCTTTTTTCAAAAGTACTTTGACGAGTATTAAAAGTTGTCTTTAAGTTGTTTAGGTCACTGCTAGATTGTGTGAAGTAACTCGCCTGAGCGATTTTGCTCATCTGCGTAAACTCGATTTGCAAAGCTGCACTTCGGTCTAACGCTGGCAGTGATAAGTTGTTGACCAATTGAGTAGAACTATCAATATTTGCGATCCTAAGCAGTGAGTTCACTCCAATTAACAATAAAAGCAGGGTAATTATTATAAAGCCACCCCAAATACGTTGGCTAACGGTTAAATTCATACAGACATACCATCAAGTTAAAGCAGTACAACCACTTATCGGATTTATTGCGCATTAGTTAAGTATTTTATAGCAGATGTGAATATAAAATTCAGTAAAAACGGATGGTTTTTGACTATTTGCTGTAAATTTGTTCATTTGTGGACAGATTTATCATAGTCATTGGACCACCCCATACACATCCTGTATCCAAAGCGACTACATTTCTCACAGATGTTTTCCCTTCGAGCGCTGCCCAGTGACCAAAGATGAAACGTGTGCTGCTTGTTTTAAATCTTGAGTGATTAAACCAAGGTTGTAAATGTTCAACATCGTTTTGGCTGCCTTTACTATCGAAATCTAGTTGCCAATCTTTAGTTAAAAATCGCATTCTAGAAAACACATTGACTATAGTGTTGAATTTAGTTTGCGGATTGTCGTGAGTAATTTCTATCGCTGGGCTTTTGCCATACATACCCGACAAAAAGCCCGCCGCATGTGGGCCTTGGTAACAAGATTGTGCCCACTTTGACAGCGCTAGTGCTTGTTCTATATCCCAAAATGGATGTATTCCAGCATGAGAAATAAAACTATCAAATTCAGGTAAATAGGTGCAAAGGGGCTGAGACTGTAAAAAACACAGGTAAGCTGGTAATTCGCTACTTGCTAAAAGAGGCTCTAATTTGTCTTTGGGGTTGGGCGATCTATTGTTTAATACTGTCGACAACAGGTGCAAATCGTGGTTACCAAGCGTTACAGTGACAGAGTTTTGCAAAGAGGTGACGTGTTGCAGACAAGCAAGGGAGTCCGGTCCTCGGGCAACCAGATCACCAACCAAATACAAATGATCTTGACTTGGGTTAAAGTCTACGGCTTCAAGTAGCTGTTTGAAAGGGGTGTAGCACCCCTGTAAATCACCTATAGCGTAACTTGCCATTGTTATCAGTGCAAAATATCAGGTCGGTTGAGTCTAAAGACTTTTATCGGGGCTTTGAACTCTGAACCAAACTCATTACGCATTAAATAGTAGCCTTCCATTGTACCTACAGGAGTATCTAATACAGCACCACTGGTGTATTGATAACTCTCGCCAGGTCGGATCGTTGGCTGTTCGCCCACCACACCTTCGCCTTCGACTTCTGTCTCTTTACCATTGGCGTCGGTGATCAACCAATAGCGACTTTCCAGTTTTGCACTACACAAGCTATGATTCTTTATCGTAATAGTATAAGCAAAAACGTATTTATCTTTTTCTGGTTGAGATTGAGCTTCAACATAAAATGTCTCAACAGATACCTTTATCGGCGATCCTAATTCACTGTTTGTTGTCATAAATCCAGTTGGCAATTTCGATAAATTGAGAAAGAGAGATATTTTCCGCACGAAGAGACGGGTCTATCCCAAGTTGAGTTATTTCTTCTACCGTAAGTAAATTTGATAGGCTGTTACGCAGAGTTTTACGGCGCTGATTGAAAGCCTCTAAACAGACGGTATTAAGTATTTTAGTGCTTTTAGCGCTGCGTTGACTGGCATCCTTCGGGATTAATCTAACAACGGCTGAGTCCACTTTAGGAGCGGGTTTAAAGCAAGTTGGCGGTACTTCAATGACAGGCATCGCGTGGCAGTAGTATTGTGTCATCACACTTAGTCTGCCATATGCTTTAGAGCCAGGTCCTGCGACCATACGGTTAACTACCTCTTTTTGAAGCATAAAGTGCATGTGCTCAACTTGATCTGCAAACTCAAATAAATGAAAGAGTAGTGGAGTAGAGACATTATATGGCAGGTTACCAAATATTTTTAGCTTGGCGGTTTCACTGACGAGGCTAGCAAAGTCAAATTTCATTGCATCGCCCTGATGAACGGTTAACTTGCTGCCCATCGTAGGATGCGCAATTAAGCGCTCGGCAAGGTCTCTGTCCAACTCTACAACTGTGAGTTTGCCACTTAGCTCAACTACGGGTTCTGTAATTGCACCTAAACCTGGTCCAATTTCCACTAAGTTGTCATTTGGAGTTGGGTCAATCGCTGTGACAATTTTATCGATGATACTATCGTCATTTAAAAAGTTTTGACCAAATCTTTTGCGGGCGCGGTGGCCCAAATGTACTTTATCTGTCATGAATTCTGTATTTTCTTGCTTGCAAGCTTGATTGCTTCGTGAATTGCTAATTCAAAGCTACCTACTTCCACATCACCTGATGCAGCGAGATCAAGTGCAGTGCCATGATCTACGGAGGTTCTTATAAACGGCAGTCCCAAAGTAATATTAACTGAGTTACCAAATCCTTTATATTTTAACACAGGTAATCCTTGATCGTGATACATTGCCAGTACCGCATCCGCATTATCTAGGTATTTAGCTTGAAAAAGTGTATCGGCAGGAAGAGGACCAATGAAGTTTTTGCCTTCATTGTTAAGTTTTTCAAGTACTGGAGAAATCGTATCTATCTCTTCATTCCCTAAATGTCCGCCTTCTCCAGCGTGAGGGTTTAGTCCACACACTAAGATCCTGGGGTCTTCAACACCAAATTTCGTTTGCAAGTCATGGTAGAGAATGTTTGCAACTTTAGTCAGGCGTTCTTGTGTTATTGCCTTTGAGACATAGGCCAGTGGTATGTGGGTGGTGGCTAAAGCAACTCTTAACCCTGTGGTGGCGAGCATCATTACCACATCTGGTGTGTTAGATTGATGGGCAAAATATTCGGTATGACCACTAAATGAGATACCTGCTCTATTAATTATTCCTTTGTGTACCGGCCCTGTGACAACGGCGTCAAAGGTGCCATCCATATTCTTCTCAGAAGCTATGCGTAGCGTATCTAGTACATATTGACCATTTTGTTCATCTAGCTGTCCAGGAACAACGTCACATCCTTTGTCTACTTGAAGGTAGTAAAGTTGCTTCGGTCCCGCGGGCTTTACATCTTTCTGTTGATCAAATGGAAGTAACTCAATCTCTAAGCCTAGCTCGCGGGCTCTTTGCTCCAGTATGGTACGGTCTACGACGGCAACAAGCTGGGCAGGCCAGCTCTGTTGCGCTAACTTAATCACTAAATCAGGACCAATACCAGCAGGTTCCCCAGGAGTAATAGCTATTCTCAAGCTCATATACACTCTTCTTATTTGTTCTCTAGTACTTCAACGTGAGCTTGCTCTCGCATTTCTCTCATCCATTTGAAGCTTTCTTCTTTGAATTTTCTTCTAAATAATAGTTGGTGCGCTCTATTCATTTTTGCTTGTTCAGTTTTATCTGCAACGCGCTTATCTAGAAGCTGTACAATATGCCAACCAAAATTACTGCGAAATGGTTCACTGATCTCATCTTGCTCAAGGCTCAATAGAGTGTCTCTAAATGCTGGCACATAGGTAGTTGGATCTGTCCAATCGTATTCACCGCCTTTGAGTGCTGAACCTGGATCTTGAGAATGCTCTTTTGCTAGTTCGGCAAAATCCGCCTTACCAGCTCTTAAATCTTTGACAAAACCAGCCAGCATATCACGGGCTTTTTCTTCGCTAAGAATAATAGATGGTTCTAACAGAATGTGTCTTGAGCGAACTTCGACAGTTTCGACAATCTCTCGGCCTCTAACATCCTGAACCTTAACGATGTGGAAACCAGCGCCTGAGCGTAATGGTCCGACTAATTCGTCTTTCTTTTTGCCTTTGATGGCTTCGGCAAATAGCGTTGGCATCTCATTGATACCCATCCAGCCCAGCTGACCACCGTCAAGCGCGTTGGCACCACCTGATGAGGCAATTGCAATACGCTTAAACTCTTTTCCCTCGTTTAAGAATTTGATGACGTTTTCTGCGCGCTCTCTGGCTTCTTCAATTTCTTCAGGGTTTGCTTTGCTTTCTATCTTTATTAGGATATGGCCGATATTGTACTCTTCGCTTTGGCCAGTTTGCTGTGCAAGGATTTTATTTAAGTTCTCAATTTCTTGTGGGCTTATGTAAACCCTTCTATCCACCGCGCTGCGTTTAACCTGCCCGACAGTGATCTCTTTTCGAACTTCTTCTCGGTAAGCTTGGAAGCTGTCACCAGCTGCTTCAATCGAGTTGCGAAGGTCAACAATGGTTCCACCTTGCTCTTTTGCGATATTTGCTAAAGTTTGATCTAAATGGGCATCAGAAATAGTTAGGCCCATTCTATTTGCTAGCTGCAAAATCAAAGTTTCATCGATCAATTTATCGGTTGCTTGAATGCGCAATACTTTATCCGATGGTAGCTCTGTACCTTGTTGATTTGCTTGTTCTTTGACTCGATTTACGATTTGATCTACTTCACTTTGAAGTACAACACCATCATTAACAGTGGCAACTACTTTGTCTATTTGTATGCGTTCAGCTAGTGCCGGCTGACATAGTGCGGCACTTAGTACGGGAATGAGTAACAGCTTTTTGAAATTCATAAGAGTCTTTGTTGTTAATTATTTAAAAAATAAGGTCTTCTATAACCAAATATACCTTGTTTCAGTAATTGGCTTGCATCGTATCTCGACTTGCTCCCCAACCCTTTTAACACAAAATTAAAATTTATGCTCGAGTCGAAAACCGGGTCTTGAAAATTTGTAGACTGATTCAAGTCTGTTTCTATGGTCCGGTTGCCAGTAATTTGAACAGCCCAGCAGCAAGATTCGTATTGCACACCGGCAAATACCTCAATACTGCGCTTACTTGTCAAATCACGGTGATAACTTGCTACCACTTGCCAATTTTCGTCAATGGGTAAGCTGGTGAAGATACCGACTTGATCTATCTCATTACCTGAGACATCGTTAGCATAGTGATGGTTCAACTGTACCAGCTTTTTATTGTTGCCTCGATAGTCAATTGTCATATGTGAACGGATCAGGTCCTTTTCGTCGGCATCATACTGTATACCGCCCGAAAAGTACCACCTAGGATGCCAGTGTATTTTGGTCTCCGCTGCAAAAAGTGCATTGTAGTTATTATCACCAAAACGTCCATCAAGCGTATTTTTTGTTGGTTTGACCGAGTCACTTAGATAAATGATTTGGCCCATACTAAAGCTGAATCGCTCAATATTTTTACTATCAAGCAAGCGAGTAGTTGCACCTAGAGTAAATTGATTTGCTTCAGAGATATAGTCGACGCCCGAAAAGCGACGCTCCCTAAACAAACCAAAAAAATCATCTTGCATCTTTACTGTATCGTACTGGCCGATTTTGCTTTGATCCTTTTTAGGTGTGTATAAATATTGGAGCTGAGGTTCTAATGTTTGCGTACCATCGGTGAGTAAGAAGTGTGTGCTTCGCTCCAAATTTAATTGTCCATGCAAGCGGACCTTCGGCAATGTACGTGAAGTCGATTCTGCGTACTCGCTTTCACTAAAATGACCATTTTGCTCGTAGTGCGTATGTAAAAGCGCAAACTTTGAGTCGAATGACCAGGCGTAATCACTGAGGTTGTAGGTTACACTTGGCTCAAGGTGAATTCGGGTTGCATCCGTTATTTGAGCATCACTGTTTTTAAAGTGACTCATTTGTCCAGTGAAACGCCAGTCAGCGCCAAGGTATTCTTCTGGTGTACGGTTTTTAATCGTGATCTCTGGAAACGCTGAGTAGGATTCTACATGGTTACCCAAAACTTCAAAATTTTGTACCTGCAAGTCGACTAGCCAATCTTCTCCAAGATAGCTTAGTTGACCTTTTCGAGCTAAATGAGTATCTGTTTGATTCGCGTAGTTTGAGCCTAGGTCCGTTAAGTAATTGTCATCACTAACATTTGTTACATCAACATTTGCACGCCAAAAGTCGTTAAAATAACTTTTTTGCTGCCAATGAACTAAATAACGTTCATCTAAATTTGCTTCTGATTTATCGTTGCTCAATACCTCAGCTGCGATAGTTCCGGTATGTTGTTCTGTTAGATAGCGGAATTCGCCCTGTAATTGCAGTCCTTTGTTTGACATATACCTAGGAGTCAGTAACGCGTCATAATTTTCAGCAAGGTTAAAGTAATAAGGCGTGACGATTTCTAGACCATATCTGTTTGAGCTTGATAGCGTCGGAGTGAGTAGTCCAGATTTTCTTTTATCATCAATTGGAAATGTGAAATAAGGGATATAAACAACAGGTGTATCGAGTATCTTTAAGACAGAGTTGTATGTTTCTCCCCAACCTTTTTCTTTATCTAGGGAAATTGTGCTGGCTTCGAGTTCCCAAAAAGGGTTATCGCTTGGGCAAGTTGTAAAGCTTGAATTGAACAGGTCAACTTGGGTTGATGTTGCACGAAGCTTTTCAGCTTTCCCTTTACCTTGTTGTTGAGTCAATTGATACTGGGCGCCGAGTAAGCTAAATTCACTTTGGCCAAGATCAGCATACATACCTGAGCTATTGACCATGGTGTAGTCATCTTGAAAGAGCAAGGGGCCCGAAGCATGCAGAAGCCCTTTTTGTTTATCTATTAGTGCGCTCTCGGCTGTGACGGTCATGGTGTCGGTATTAACAGCAACATCCCCCGAAAACTCAGCACTTTCTTTACCCTGCAGTTCGACTTTATTGGCTTGAATATCGATGGTGTCGGGTAGCAAACCTGTCATAGGCTGCCAGTTTTTTGGCTGAAGATAGTCTTTACAGAGCCCGCTAACAGTGTTCGAATTAGCTATAGCCTGTGTACTAATAAGGGGTAGGACTAAAATGCCCCAGTTTTTGTTCATTTATCGACCTTGTCTACCTAGCACCACGATTCAGCCAGACATGATAAATGAAAACAGTGTTAAATACAGTAATTAAGATCAGTAATTGGTGAAAATATGGCGAGCTTAACTCCAACACTTGCATTGCAACGAAAAGAACAAAGAATACGCTTTGTCGAGACACATATTAAACAACTTAATCAAGCTGATGATGAATTGACCATCTCTGCTATTACAGGAGATGCAAGCTTTAGATTGTATTTTCGCGTTCGCGCGACACAGTCACAGTATGTATTAATGGATGTACCGCCAGATAAAGGCTCCATTGAGGCGTTTATTCACCTCAATCATGTCTTTTCTCAAGGTGGGTTGGCTGTACCAGAGATATTTGCTTTCGATACCGAGCTTGGCTTTGTGCTGTTGGAAGATTTGGGGTCGGTCCATCTTGCAGATATTATTGCTCAGCAGGGGGATTACCGTTATTACAGTGAGTTACTTGCTTGGCTGCCTCAAATTGCAACGCTTGAAGTATCTAAATGGATGAACACTTATGATGCACCGTTTATCGAGCAGGAAATAAACATTTTTAAATCTTGGCTACTGGAGTCCTGGCTGGGTTATCGGTGTTCCCCTGAAGTAACCCGTAATTGGCAGTTACTAGTTTCCCGTCTTAGCGAGTCTATGATAACACAACCTCAAGTTGTAATGCATCGAGACTTCCACAGCCGGAATATTATGTATAGCCAAGCTGGTGGGCGTCTTATTGACTATCAAGACGCAGTAGTAGGCCCTGTTTGTTATGATGCTGTTTCGCTGCTAAAGGATTGTTATCTTAAATTGCCGTCACAACAATTTGAGCAATTGAAAAGGGAAAGTTATCAGCACCTTGCAGATGCTGGGTTACTCCCTGATATGTCTTTTGCACAATATGTTGAATCTTTTAATTTAACAGGGCTTCAAAGGCATTTAAAAGCGGCAGGTATTTTTGCTCGGTTACATTTGCGAGACGGTAAACCTGGGTACTTACCAAGCATATTGCCAACTTTAAATTACATAGTGGAAACTGCGGAGATGTTTACAGAGTTTCAATGGCTTGCAACTTGGTTACAATCCGAGATAATACCTATGATAGAAAAGAAATTAACAGAATCATAATGAAAGCAATGATCTTAGCCGCTGGCCGTGGGCAGCGTATGATGCCCTTGACCGCAGATATGCCAAAACCATTATTAGAAGTTGGCAATAAGCCATTAATAGAATACCACCTCGAAAGATTAAAGTTGGCAGGTATTACGCAAGTGGTGATCAACCTAGCGTGGCAAGGCGAAAAAATAGAGCGCTATTTTGGTGATGGCAAGCATCTGGGTTTGCAGATTGATTACAGTTACGAGCCTGATGGGGGGTTGGAAACAGCGGGTGGTATTGTTAAAGCAATGCCGATGTTATGCGAAGATCACGATACTTTTATTGTGATTAATGGTGATATCTTTACCGATTATGATGTACATGCGTTAAGTCAGCTAAAACTTATGCCCGCAGAAGCACACCTAGTTTTGGTGGAAAACCCATCCCATAATCCCGCTGGAGACTTTCGTTTAAGTCATCAACCAGCCAACGAGCAAACTTATACATTTTCGGGTATCGGGCTGTATCATAGGGCATTTTTTGACAACCTTTCGGTAGAAAAAATACCACTTGGACCAATGTTAAGATCTGGAATAGAGGAAGGGATGGTGTCTTGTGAATTGTACGTCGGGGCATGGCATGATATAGGCACACCAGAGCGACTTGCAGAGATCAACGCAGCCTTGGAGGCGACTAATGTGGGGTAAAATTCTAGGTACAGGGTTTGGTTTTTTGTTTGGGAAATGGCTTGGAGCCGTCCTAGGGTTCTATTTGGGTCATTTATTTGATAAAAGCTTGAAGCAGGACTTTGACAAGGCTGGTGGCTTTCAAGGTTTTTTTAGTGGCGATGATCTAAATGAGCGTCAAGCACTGTTCTTTTCTAGTTGTTTTGCGGTAATGGGCCATATCGCGAAATCTAACGGCAGAGTTAGCGAGGTGCATATTCGAGCCGCTTCAGCGTTTATGGATGAAATGGCTTTACATGGTGACGACCGCAAAGAAGCACAAAGTGCCTTCAACTCGGGTAAGCACAGTGATTTTTCTATTAAAGAAGCTGTCGGGGATTTTAAAGAGGCATTTGCACGACGCTATGATTTATTGCAGCTGTTTTTAGAGATCCAAATTCAAATGGCGTTTTCAGATGGCCACCTTTCCAGCAAGGAGTTGGAGCTGCTTAAGTTGGTCAGTAAATTTTTAGGTATTGGCAATAAACACTTTAATTTCGTATTAAAACGCTATCAAGCAGAATTCAAGTTCAGGCAGCAGCGGGCTCAATGGCAGTCGCAGCAGCAAAGCCGTCATTCACAAAGCAGTTTCAGGCAAGAACGTGAGCAATCGAATAACTATCGCCAAAACACAGCCGCTAGCACTGATGTATCTAAGGAACATGCATTAGCCGTGTTAGGACTTGAGCAAGGTGCAAGTGATAAAGAGATTAAGCGCGCATATCGCAAATTGATGGCACAGCACCATCCAGATAAGTTGGTATCCCAAGGGTTACCTGAACATATGATGGAAGTTGCAAAAGCCAAATCGCAAAGTATTCAGGCAGCCTACGAAGTGCTTAAAAAATAACGAGTTTAGAGCTGCCTTAAAAAACCAGAAAGTTCTTTTCGCAATCTATAATGTTGGTTTTGTTGGGAGTTTTGGCCGAAAAGCTCCCTTTGACGATAATCGTATTTACTATTTCTTTTTGCCCATCGGCGCCTATCTTTGATCGTATGAAGCACGGCTGGGTTGTCGTAAGAATAGAAAACGTCTAGCAGTGCAGGGCTTACCAGCGATAAACTTGCAGCGAGATGCTTGTTCCTGTTGGGGTTTGCAAGTTGAGCGCTGACAGTGACCAACGCGTCCACCCGTATTTTAGGCAGCGTAGCTAGATACTCGGCAAATAACCCTGCACTGTTTCCAAATGCAACAATGGCAATGTGCTCATGTTCACGTAGTGCCAAAGTTTTGTAAAGTGCATCAAAGCGAGCTACAAGTTCAGTTTTGTAGTCATTTAGGGCTGATTCGCTTATCGCAGAGATAGCCGTTTGTCGCGTTGCGCTTGATTCACTTTTTGCTGTATTTGCAATAGCGTCTTGCATTAAGTCTGCGTTGGCATTGAAACCTGGAGAGGGGATCACATAGGTGTCGTAGCCGTCATCATTGAGTGCCTCGCGCAAATAACTCAAACCGTTTCCTTGTAAAGGCGATTGCTCTATGCCAGGCAGCATGACAATAATGCCTCGCTTGTTGCCACTCATATATTCAGAGAAAAGCACAGGGATCTCTCTGTCGTCGTCTTTGATGGTAATGAATGAGTCACTGGGCAACCAATAACTCAAATCGGATTCTATGACTTCGACTTTGGCTACAGGCGCAATGTGCTCTATTGCTAAACAATGGTTATTGAATGCGGCGATAGTGCATAAAAAAATAATAAAATGTGAAATTATCGTATGTTTCATCGAGTATTCGTCAAATTCGCTGCGGCTACCTTAAGTATCGACTAAAAACCAGCGAGCTTTAGTATTTTAATTCGGGAATTTGATACACTGTGCGGGTATCAAATTATGGAGGTTTAAAAGTGTCTAAAGTGGCAGATAGCAAACGTGATTATATTTGGCTGTTTTTCAAAGGTGCGGGTATGGGCGCTGCGGATGTTGTTCCAGGTGTTTCCGGCGGGACAATTGCTTTTATCACCGGTATCTATGCACGTCTTTTAGCTGCAATTAAAAATGTCAATGTGGCCGCTTTACAGATGGTTTTGAAGGGAAAGATAAAAGATGCTTGGGCACATGTTGACGGAAACTTTTTGCTAGCTGTATTTGGTGGATTATTTACCAGCGCTTTATCGCTGGCAAAAATAATTACCTATTTGCTAGACAATCATCAGCAGCTGGTTTGGTCATTCTTTTTTGGGTTGATCATCGCCTCATTTGTGTACATTGCAAAACAGGTGGAACGCTGGCAGCTTAAGCACATTGCGAGTTGTGTGATTGGAGCGCTGATAGCACTGGTGATTACGTCAATGAGCCCAGCAGAAGCGCAAGCGCAACCTTGGTTTTATTTCGTTGCCGGAAGCATTGCCATTTGCGCGATGATTTTGCCCGGTATTTCCGGGAGTTTTATTTTGCTGCTGTTGGGAATGTATGGGCATGTATTAAACGCGGTGAATGATCGTGACTTTGCGTTGGTTGGCTTGTTCTTGATTGGTTGTGTGTGTGGACTAATGATGTTTTCAAGGTTTTTATCATGGCTCTTGGCACGCTTTGAACAAGTTACATTTGCCCTGTTGTCTGGTTTTCTCATCGGCTCATTAAATATGTTGTGGCCATGGAAAAAAGTCGTGACAACCTATGTCAATTCGAGCGGTATTGAAAAACCTCTGATGCAAAAAAATATTTCCCCGATGGAGTTTACGCAAGTCACGGGTCAAGATGCCCAGTTACTGCTTTGCTCAGTACTGGCAGTTGTTGGACTGATGCTAATTTTAGCGTTAGACAAGCTCAGTCATAAGGACTAACCTAATTGCCAAATCGAGCCACTTTCTATGTGGCTCATTTTTTTGTCGTTTGACCTTCTCATTATTCTATATCTTAGTCAGCAAAGTCAGATTAACGAAATAATCATAATTTCCCAGTATTATAAGGTTCATCATGTTATTCATGCTTTCACCTGTTTTTTCGTAAACCAGCTGTAAAAATTAGACTAGAGTACAATGCCATAAGTGTAAAAAGTGTGTTACTTTCTGGCGAAGATGTACTCACTAAACAAGGAAACACCTTGAAATGAAACTTGTAGGGATAAGTTGCCTGCTGTTGTTCTGTTTGCTGGGGATCAATTTTTCAGCGTTTGCTTCTACTACTCAACTCGATTTGACCGCTAATACATTGGGTTTTATATGCATAGCCATTTTTGTGGTTGCCTATACCCTCGTAATGCTCGAAGAAAAATTACATATGCGAAAGTCAAAACCTGTTTTGGTTGCCGCTGGGTTAATCTGGATTTTAATTGGTGCCTATTACATTGAACAAGGTATGCCGGATGCAACAGAGTATGCTTTTCGCCATAACCTACTCGAGTTTGCAGAACTCATGCTGTTTTTATTAGTTGCCATGACGTATATCAATGCACTGGAAGAGCGCAGGTTATTCGACTCGCTGCGCGCATGGATGGTAAGAAAAGAGTTCAACTATAAAACCCTGTTTTGGCTAACGGGCTTTTTATCATTTTTTATTTCGCCTATTGCCGATAACTTAACAACAGCATTGTTAATGTGTGCTGTGATCATGAAAGTAGCGGAAGGAGACAAAAAGTTTATCAACCTAAGTTGTATAAATATCGTTGTTGCTGCAAACGCAGGTGGCGCCTTTAGCCCATTTGGTGATATTACCACACTGATGGTGTGGCAGGCTGGTATGGTTAAGTTCAATGAATTTTTTGTCTTGCTCATTCCGTCAATTGCAAATTACGTAGTACCAGCGGCGATAATGAGCCTGTTTGTACCTAATAAAAAGCCATCTGCGAGCTGCGAAAGTGTAGAGCTCAAACGTGGTGCGCTGCGAATTTTAACTTTGTTCTTGTTGACCGTTGCTACGGCCGTTATGTGTCATAGTTTACTGCATTTGCCACCTGTGCTTGGCATGATGATGGGATTGGGCTATTTGCAATTTTTTGGTTATTTCTTGCGAGTCACATTGCCTGGATCTTTAGCGCGCAAAATGGCGATGGCAGAACGTGAAGGGGACAAAGAACGGCTCAAGAAGCTGGGTAGTGTGGTGCCATTTGACGTTTTTAGTAAAGTGTCTCGTGCAGAGTGGGATACTCTGTTGTTCTTTTACGGTATCGTTATGTGCGTTGGCGGACTCGGCTTTCTAGGGTATCTCAATTTAATGTCTCATATTTTATATGGTGGTTGGTCTGCAACTGGGGCAAACGTATTCTTAGGGGTGATATCAGCGGTGATTGATAATATCCCAGTGATGTTCGCTGTTTTGTCTATGCAGCCTGAGATGTCTCATGGACAATGGCTACTGATCACGTTAACAGCAGGTGTTGGCGGCAGTTTATTGTCTATTGGATCCGCAGCAGGTGTTGCCTTAATGGGACAAGCAAGAGGAAACTATACATTTTTTGGGCACTTGAAGTGGACACCTGTCATTGCTTTGGGATATGCCGCCAGTATTGTGGTTCATCTTTGGTTAAATGCAGATCTTTTTGAAATTTATGGCTAAATCATCTTCTCTAAACAGCGAACTAGCGAGTTAAGTTAGTTGGCAGATCTGATTGTAGGCCAGGCGCAACGCTTGGTCTACGGGCTTACTTTGCTCTGTTGCTCTGATAATGCAGTTTATTGAGATTTGTCCATGTACTTTGCCAACCATGACACCCGATCTATTTTTAGCTGCTCTTACCGCTTCAATACCTAGCTCCGTTGCTAGGATCCGATCTTCGGGACATGGATTACCGCCTCGTTGAATGTAACCTAAAACGCATACAGCGCTTTCAATATGTGCGGTTTCTCGCAATGCAGCTTGTAAGCCATGTGGCCCGCCAGGCCATAAGTTTTCTGCCAGAACAATAACAAATCCACTGTGATTATGTTGTCGCTGAGACTGGATTTGGTTTATTAAATCAGCTTGGACTTGCTCTAAATTTTTACTGTCGCAATTTTCAAACGACAATATGGCTTCTGCCCCTGTTGCTAGCCCGACATTGAAAGCGATATGGCCACTGTGGCGCCCCATGACTTCAACAATAAAAACGCGTTCAAAGGCATTTGCTGTGTCACGAATTTTGTCGATTGCATGCGTTGCCGTGCTTACAGCAGTCGCAAATCCAATGGTTTTGTCGGTACATGCTAAGTCATTATCTATGGTGGCTGGTATGCCAATAAGATGCCCTTGCCAATAGGGCTGCAATGCCATCATTCCCCGAAAAGAACCATCTCCACCAACCACAATCAGTGCATCAATACTGTGTCGCGTAAGTGTACTTGCAACTTGCTCAACGCCACTATTTTGATGCATTTCTTTACAGCGTGCACTTTTTAAAATGGTGCCTCCAAATTGAATGATTGGCGCCACCAAATCAACGGTTAGTTCTTTGAATTCATCATGCATTAGGCCGTTGTATCCATGAAAGAAGCCCAGGCATTGAATGTCTTGTTCGTGACAGGCCAGTACAATCGAACGAATGGCAGCATTCATGCCCGGCGCATCGCCGCCACTGGTGATAAGTGCTATGCGTTTCATAAAACCCCCTCAGTATTTAAGGTGCGATGCTAGCTTTATCCTAGACAGCGATGCTCAAATGTCAAAAATGTTACTGACTCGACAATGACCAAATAGAAATGCTGCCAGAGATCTCGTTACCTACAACTAACAAAGCTTCACCTGTCGGGCTTTGCGCTTGGTCAATAAAAACCATTCCTTCGGGTGCAAGATCGCCACTTATCTCCGCACCGGCTTCCAAGCCTCGGTTTATCATGTAAGTATTCATGGTGACATTGAAAGGGTTTGTAACATCATAAATAAGAATGCCACCCATGCGCTCAAGGCCAATAAATGCGTAAGTACGGTCATTTATCTGTCCGATGGCAAGCGCTTCGGGTTCAGCCCCTTTGGCATCTGAGCGAGTATCTCCCTTATTTTCATCTTCATCATTATTGAATGCAGAGCCGTGGATTGCAGCTGTAATTTTGCCGATCTCATCCCCCGAGTCGTAGACTCTATAGCCGTTGTGATCCCAAATAGAGAAAGATCGTGCGCCGTAAGTATAGAGTGCTTCGTATTGGCTATCTTTGTCTGCATCACCTAATACGGTACTGACCTTGAGTCTGCCAATATCTTGGTCGTCATTGTTCACATAATCAAAGTTGTTACCTAGCGTTAAATCTTCAGCTCTGATCTCATCAGTGTACGCTAAGCAGCCATCGTCTTTATCGTATTCAAGGCCGCCTTCAGCTAAGCAAGTGCTTTCGTCAGGAGAATCAAAAAAGTACTCTCTGCCATCTCCTTCGTTGGCGGAAATGATAAAGTTAGCACCTTGCCATTGATAAGCAGAAATCGAGTCTGGCTGATACATGCCATAGAGTCCAGAGTATGACGAAAAATTAATTGCGTTGTCTTTATCTGAGGCGTCTAACGTCCATTTCCCCCAGTCTTTAAAGCCGAGACCATGAACAGATAGGCTATTGTCTTTGAGGTCAACTTTTGCGATGGCATTATTTTCTTGCAATGAAATATAGGCATAGCGACTATCTTTGCTGACAGTGACATATTCAGGCTCAAGATCCATAGAAACAGTGGTATTTATTTCTTTGCCTTTAATGGTTCTACCTGTCGGGTTGGCAAATACAACCCCTTGCTTGGACAGAGCAGCCATTTGGTCATCAAACTGGTTGAAGTTGATGAGCGTCGCGTTATCTGCAATTTGACCACTATTGATCGTGATTATGGCTATGCTGCCCTCGGGGTCAATGCTGTAATCTCCTTTGGGCTCGCCTTCATTGGCGACGATGACTTTGCTGCCATCCGGTGTAAAAGTTACCATATCTGGTAAATAACCAACGACAACAGATTTGATGAATGCAGGCTTAGAAGCTGAAACGTCGAAAAACGCGATTTTACCAGCTTGACCTGTTTCTTTGGCTATCGCAACAGCAAGCAAATTCCCGTGAATTGCTAAGCTATTAGCATCACCACTTTCATGCTCGTTTAGGTTTAAAGTCTCTTTGCTTTGCAGGTTTGTGCCAGTGACAACCCCGTGCGCATTTTTGGTGAGCGAGTCAGGGTCCAATTGCCCAATCTCGATAATTTCAACTGTCGCAGGGGTGGCAGAGCTATTTAGTGCAAAGATACGTTGACTTGGGGCATGATAGCCGACAATCTCAGCAGCCCCTTCAGGGCTTTGTGCGTTGAGAACAGCACGACCAACTAGCACAGGGGTTAATTGCGTATGTGCATTAACTCCAGGCTGTCCTGCTGAGCCAGGCGTACCTTGCTCACCTTTTTCTCCTGCAGGTCCGGTCTTGCCAATTTGCCCTTCAGCCCCATCAATGCCATTTGTACCATTATTTCCATCGTCACCATCAAGTGAACAACCAGTAAAGAGGGCTGAAAGGACAAAGGGAAGTAAGATTTTTTTCATAGTCGTCTGTTCCTAAAACATCTGTATTTTGATGCGCATAATTAAACACAACAAATTTACAACAGGGTGACAGATCAATAAGAAAGGAGAAAAGTAGTGCTAGAAGGTAGGAGTTTAAGCTTGGAGGAGGTTAAATGGCCCTCGCACACAGTGCGAGGGAGGCCAATTAATTACCACCAGAAGTGATACGGTTTAACTCTTCACGCTGCGCTGTAGGCAGGTTATCTACAACGATGTTATATGAGTCATCAATTAACTTTTTTAATTCGTCTTCAGGAATACTGCCATCAAGTACGATGGTATTCCAAAGACGTTTATTCATATGGTATCCAGGTACAATCGACGAATATTTGTCACGAAGTAACAAGGCTTCATCAGGGTCGCATTTTAAGTTTAGCCACCACACTGGTTCACCATTTTCATTTGTTTGGCCTTCTTTACCTTCATAAAGCGTTGCAAACATTTTATGTTGCACTTTATACACATCTACTTCTTGTGCAAACGGCTTGGTAATAAAGGTCCCAGGCTTTGCCTGTAAATAATTATGTACACTCTTCTGATCCATAGCCCGTGTCCTTGAAAAAACTATATTAATTAAAACAACATGGGGCTAATTTTAGCAGCTATTGAGAGAATTCTGTAATGAGTAAGGCCTGTTATGCAAAATGTCATGAAATAACAAACATACTTGACATATTCAAGCTGAACAGTATTCGTCTAATTACATAAATTAAATTTACAATCCATTGAAATTTATTAAATTAGATTAGATAAGTTCAAAAAATATGCCTATTCGGTCTTTCTCACTCTAAAACCATCTCAAGTAGTGCTTAATAAGCACTACTGTGGAGTAGCTGCAAACTACACCATGACCAAATGATCTATCAAGTACCGCCTAAACTACTTAATACTAACTTTAGCCTAGTATTCGTAAATTCACTATTACGTTTTACCAAACTCGATAATACGCTACGTAAGAATCCCAAATTAACATCATTTTCCTCACCTTAAAGGAGCCGATCATGTAGCAAAATCCACATTTACAGCTTGCAAACGGAGAGAACTTATCAGCTAAATTCAATAATAATTTGTTTATTAAAGAGTTTTTCCACTTACGTTAGCAAATTACCTATTTTTAGTACTAAAGAATTGGCAATCACTTGTATCTTCAAGGCTGGTATTAAATTAAATAATGCAATATTTTGCAACAATTTTGTGTTTTTGATTGGTTTTTATCCGTAAAAAGAGGGGATAGGGGGCTTTAAGCGGTGATTGTAGGTTTGTTTACTAACAAGAATTTATGAATTCATGACACTAGAAAAGTGTTAGTTTACAAGTTGCAGATTTGGTTTTTCACCAGTCTCCGCTTGTAAAAATCGTTCGAACTCTTCGCTAGATAGGGGTTTTGAGTAGTAATACCCTTGGATTGTTTGGCATTCAAGCTGTTTCAAGAGCGTTAATTGCTCTTCTTCCTCAACACCTTCGGCGACCACGTGCAAGTCGAGGTTATGGGCAATGGTGACGATAGAGTCAACCATATTTCGACCCCGTTCACTTTCCATATCGTCGATAAATGCTTTGTCCACTTTCAGCGTATTAAGTGGAAATTGCTTTAAGTAAGCTAAAGATGAATAACCTGTACCAAAATCATCCATTGCAAGGTGGATCCCACGAGAGCTCAGTGAGCGCATAATTGAAATCGCTTCTTGTGGATCGTCCATGACCGTACCTTCAGTGATTTCAAGCTCTAGAAAATACGAAGGAAGTTGATTTTTTTGCAAGATAATATCTATGCGGGCTGTTAAATCAGGTAGGCTAAATTGCTTTGCTGATAAATTGACTGCAACTCGGCCATTAAACAGGCCTTGGTCGACCCATCGCTTAACATCTTTACACGCTTTATCGAGCACCACCTCACCGATTTCAATAATTTGGCCTGTTTCCTCGGCAATAGGGATAAATACGCCTGGACTAATAATGCCTTTTTTAGGTGTGATAAATCGCACCAATGCCTCCATTCCAACCAACTTGCCTGTGCGTATATCCATTTTAGGTTGGTAATAAACAATAAAATGGTCTTCTTTTAAGCCGAAGCGCATTAAGTTTTCTATTTGTAACCTTTTTACTGCTTGCTCATTCATTGAATCATTAAAAAATAGGTAATGGTTACCTTTTTGTTTTGCATGATACATCGCCGTATCAGCATTTTTTAACAGGATCTCAGGGGTATTACCGTCTTCAGGAAATAAGACAATACCCACTGAAGAGGTAATGACCAGCTCGTGATTTGCCATCTTAAATGGGGTGGCAATGGCTGCTAAGAATTGTTTTGCGACTTTTGTGATGGTATGTATGTCGTTGGTACCAGACATAACCAGTGCAAATTCATCACCACCTAAACGATAAAAGGTATCCTGCTGTCGGCATAGTTTGTTAAGTCTCATAGCCAGTTTCGAAAGCAAGCTATCACCTAGCTGGTGGCCAAGTGAATCATTGATCTTTTTAAAGTTATCAAGATCAAACACCAAAAGGGCATGATGCGTACCCTGTTGCGACAGCTTTTTTAAATTAGTAAAGAATAAATTTCTGTTTGGCAGGCCTGTTATTCGATCTCGGTTGGAAAGGTTATGCAATTGCGATTCTGCTTTCTTTCTCTCTGTTAAATCTGAAAAAACAACAACATAGTTTGTGACATGACCATGGCTATTTTTAATTTCGTCGATGGTTACTTCGATTGGTAACATATTGCCTTTTTGGTCGTATATCTTTAGTTCTTCCTGCCAGTGCTCAGTCTCTTTCAAGGCGGACTTTATTTGTCTTATAAAACGACTGTCATAGCCTGGCAGTTGAAAGTCTGATTCAATGTACTGCGCGCGCTTGCCGCCAAACACCCTGAGGTAGCTTGGGTTTAAATCTACCAGCTTAAAATTATGATCATAGATGGCGATGGCATCAGTTAGGGACTCAACACACTTTGCGAATAAGTTGAGACGCTCTTCAGTACTCTTTAAGTGGTTGATATCACGTACAGTACCAGTCATTCTCAACGGGTTAAGGTTATCGTCTTTACTGATAACTTTGCCCTTGTCTAGGACCCAGTGGTACTGATTTAAATTATCTCTTAATCGATAAGAAGCTTCGAAAAAGGCGGTCTTCTCTGCAAAGTGTAGTTTAAGCTGTTTTTCAACAAGTGGAATGTCTTGTGGGTGAATTCGCTTGGCGTTAGGTATGAAGTGATTGCTTTTTTCTTCATTTAACGCGTATTTGTCATTGATACGAATGATATCGCCAGACTGAATATTCCAGTCCCACAGAGTATCGCCACTTCCTTCTACGGTACTCTTTAACCATTTTTCCGACATACGCAAGTTATCGAGATTTTTTGCTGCTCTGCGGTTAATAATGAGCATCACGAAAAATGGCGTCAAGCACAGCATGACAACAGCCAAAAAAAGCAAAGGGTTGTTCGACAGCGGCTCTAAAATGACATGTGCGTGTACAGGGGTACTCAGAGCTAAAAGATAAATAAGAGCCAATAAGTTTCTTATATTGTTTTTATATACCATAGTGTACAAGATTAATACATTCATCGTTAATCTAATCGAAACAGCTATCCTGAGTCAAAGCATAATTGATGAAATGTGGAAAGAGTCGGTTAGAATTTAGGATTTTTGTACCTTTTTAACCAAAATGTCAAATATGAAGCCCGCTGGCAAGGTATGTAACTACCTTGATGAGCGAGCATTCACTAATTTATACGCAGTGTAATACTGGGGAAGGATTTGGCGGTAACAGTCGAAATAAAATGCTTTATTTCTGCAAATGACAATTGGTTCAGCGCATCTAACAACTTCGACTGCATAGAAAAAGTATGATCTTCGTTGCCAATAGCAATCCAAAAGCGCTGCGAGCGCAAACGCAAATTTTTGTCTTTTTCAGCAATTTGTGATTTCAAGCTGGACTTAACATCTGACCATTGTAAATGCTCTAAACTGTCGATATTGTCTACAAACTCTTGTAAAAATAGTTGGTGATAGTTGAGTAACTCTGAACTTTCATAATTTGGGGATTGAATGTAAAAGGCAATACCTGCTCGAGTATTGAATGGTGCGTAGCCTGCGCCAACTAAGTAACCTAGTTGCTGTTCTGTACGTAGCTTTTCAAAATAATGTTGGCTAATTAACTGGTTGAACGCCATGATTTTTATTTTATCTTGCACGCTATTGCTGGGTGCTTGAATATAGTGAACAAAAGCGTGTTCACTGTGTTCATTGGCAATTGTCTCTGTAAGGTGTTTGTCAATTGTATTAAGTGGTTTCTTTAAGTCATCCAAGATTTCACTCTTAGCAAAATTACACAAAAGCTGTTGTTGTATTGCAATCGCGTGCTTAGTCTGCCAATTGCCATGCAGGAATGCCTTGGCATGAATAGAGGTAAAGAAAGAGTCACGAAAAGCATTGAACTCATTGAAGCACACATTTTTTAATGCTGCAGCAAGTTCGTTCGGTGTCGGGTTCCAAGGCATTAACTTGGCACCTAAGATACTAAATAGCTCACTTACTGGCTTATTTTTATTGTGATTTTGCCAATGTCTGATGAGTTGCTTTTTGTACTCTGCGAATCGGGTCGCGCTAATCGGTTGCTTTTGAAGTGCTTCAACAAGTTGAGATACTAATTTTAGCTGACAAGATGAAAGCCCCGCAGTATGTAGTGTCAACCCACCTTGGTGTGAAGTAAGGTGGTAGCTAAGCCCCGCCAGTTCAGCTGAATAAAACTGTTCTGCGACACTGTCCATAAATAAATCAGCAAATAGTCTTGTTAGTGCCATTGCTTTATGGCTTGAGATTGAGGCTTCGGAATCTAATTCAAGATAGAAATGCCCTTTAGTGACTCTAAACGTGGCATCTTGTTTAAACCAAAAAGCAAACCCTGGTCTTTCTTTGAGCTGAACAGGGGTGTGTGTCGTTGACTCAATATCATAGAGAATGTTTTCTTGGCTGAGGTATGGGTTGACGTTCGGTAGTCGCATTTCAGGCAACGGCTGATCAACTCGGGCAAGGGCATTAAGCCACTCTTTATTGAGTTGGGCGATTTGGTAGGGTGTGTTATACCACTGAGCAATTTTATTGATTGCACCGGGTTCATCGGTGGTCTCTGGGTGGATCAGTACCAGTCGCATATTATGTGGCGACAAGTAACTTAGCAGTTCGGTATGAAGTGTTTGATTAAAGCGCTCCATACAGTAATCACCATACAGTGTGTTTTCTTCACTGTAATGATGCATATTGACGCTAACATTGCTCACCCAGTCTATCAGCTTGTTGACTTCTTGGTTGTCAAACGCCAGCTCCATTAAACGTTTTTTGTCGGCGTATAATGCGGGTAGAATATGGTGTTGTTCCTTGATCAAACTGATATATTCGAACAACATCTCAACAATGTCTTCGTAAAATTCAATACCAATATCTGTCAGTGCGAAACTGACATTAAAATCTTTGAAGTTACTGCCGTTGACGCCTCCACCGGCCGAAAGGGCATTTATCCAACCGTTCTTCTTTAATATTGCGTACAGTGAACCTTCGCCTTCGTAGCCTAATAGGTGGGCAATAAAACTCAAGCTTTTATATCGGTATAGTTCATCGATATTAGGCATTGCAAAGCTGACAATTAGCTTTTGTAAATGCTTGCGAGGTTTTATATGAAGCTTTAAACCAAGGTCTTCATCACGATAAAAAGGCACGTCAACTTTTGGCTTTTGATGCGATTTGTCGCCTTTAATCCCGTGAAAGTGACCTGTGGCCATTTGCTGCAGTTCATCAAGTTGTTGCGGACCAGCCAGCACTAAGGTCATCCATTGGGCTTTGTAATTTTTATTAAAAAAGTTGATGATTTCTCGATGAATATCGCCATGACCATCACCTAGGGTATCGTGATTGCCCACAGAAAACTTAGTAAAGGGGTGAGCTGGGTTTGCAGTCTCTTTGTGCGCTTGAATGATCCGTCTGTTATCGTCTTTCACTTTAAGGTTAAATTCGGCATCGATGGCGTTGCGCTCATCATTCAAAGCACTGTGCTCAAAAAGAGGTGCAATGAAAAAGTCAGAGAAGCGAGATAGTAAAGACTCAAATTTATTAGCTAGGCAATCGAAGAAGTAACAAGTGTGTTCTGTACCTGTCCACGCGTTGCTGTTTCCACCACTTTGGCTTACTACCTGGGAAAACTCTCCTTTAATTGGGTATTGCTCTGTACCCAAAAACAGCATATGCTCAATAAAGTGAGCCATACCTTGGCGGCCTACGGGGTCGTCAAAGTGTCCAATGTTAATAGCTAAAGAGGCCGCAGACTTCTCACTACTCGAGTCGGTAATTAGTAAAACTCTTAGACCATTGTCCAGTGTTATGTGCTTATATTGTTTATTATCATTGTTGCTTAATTTCAAGTTTACGCCGCCGATATAATAAGTGAGACAGTCTTAAAAGTAGTAAATCACTTACCAGTTCTAAGTATTTTGTTTTAATATAGCGGACATGCAACTAGGTTTACTACTGAATAGAGATAAAAATACGATACTTTTCGGAGAGCTATGAAAACCATATTGATCATGCGCCATGGTGAAGCCGGTCCAATGCAGGCAAATGATGCTGCTCGTTTATTGACAAACAGAGGCCAATTACAGGCTTTGGAAATGGGGCTGTGGGTCTCTCAATCCTACCAACCTAGTGCATTACTTGTGAGTCCTTATTCTCGAGCGCAACAAACAGCGGACGCTGTAAAGCAGAGTAACCAGTTTACTTTTGAGGAAACGTGCGCAGATATAATCCCCAGTGGAAGCGCTTCATTTGCAGTGGATTACTTAGAAACTCTGATTAGTATGAACGAAGCCATAAGTACATGGTTGATTGTAGCGCATATGCCAATAGTTAGTTATATGGTCGATCAGTTTGTTCCAGGTGAAATGCCAATATTTCCAACAGCCGGCATTGCAGTGATAGAGTACTGCCCAAAAACCCACAAAGCACAATACAAAGGGCTACACGCCCCAAAAGTGTAATCCAAGGCGTTGCCAACTTCCTCAATGACCATCATATTAGATGGCTTATAACTTAGTTCATAAATCTTTCTCCAAAAAAAGTGCAATAATTTTTAGTGCGCTGCGGAACTATAGTCAGATCACATGTTCTTATAATTGTGTTTCGCAATGTAACTAATGAGGTCTAATGTCCTCTTATCTCGTTTTACATTTCGATAGGATACGCACGCTTTCATGACACCGGTTACCATTTTGGGCGATGGTATCCAGTGTAACTTAATAGTGTTTCGGTTTATTGACCAAAGTATTAATCATTCTGATTTTGCTTTATCAATGAAAGATTGATGTTTTGTATATCAAATGGGTAAAAAGTTATTTCTTGAACATAGTATTGATCAGTTTATAAGGACAAATGTCCGCTTTTTGTAGCTAAAAGTTGTTAAATTTGACCTAACGTCGTCGAACGTTGTAAAAATGTGTGTAATTTATGTGTTTATTAGAAGCATTTTAAAAATATGCTGCTATAATTACGCCCGTTGCGTTCAGCCTCGTTTTGTCGTTTTGCACTCTCGAATTCGAGGTCCGCGTTGTTTGTCATTGACGCGCAAAATTGAACGCCATAGCCAATGTGATACGGCGCCCAATTAAACCGTTGAACTCAAAGAGTGCATTAAAAAGGTCAAAAACCAACATGAAAGCAATGAAAAGATCTACGTTAGCAACTCTAATTAATGCGACGTTGTTCTCTGCTGTGGCAGGTACTTCATTCACTACACTTGCTGAAGAAGAGCAAGCAAAAAGCAATCAACTGGAAGTGATTCAGATCACCGCACGTAAACGTGTTGAAAATGCACAAGAAGTGCCAGTTTCAGTTTCTGCCTTACAAGGTGACAATTTAGACGCCTATAGTTCTGCTGGTATGGATATCCGCTTTATGAACGCTAAGATCCCGAGCTTGTCGGTTGAATCTTCGTTTGGACGTACATTCCCGCGCTTTTATGTCCGCGGTCTTGGTAACACCGATTTCGATTTGAACGCATCTCAACCTGTTTCATTGGTCGTTGATGAAGTTGTTCAAGAAAACCCTATCCTAAAAGGTTTCCCTGTATTCGATATTGAGCGTATCGAAGTATTACGTGGTCCACAGGGCACTTTATTTGGCCGTAATACGCCAGCTGGCCTAGTTAAATTTGACTCTGTAAAGCCAAGTCAAGAATTTGATGGCTACGCATCAGTTGCATATGGTAGCCGCGAGTCGGTTGACTTTGAAGGTGCTGTAGGTACAGGTTTAACTGACAAAATTTCTACTCGTGTATCAGTATTGTGGCAAGAGCAGCCAGACTACATTGATGTTCGCTCACCTGAAGGCGTTACTAATCAGTTTGCTAAAGATGACTCATTAGGCGGCTACAGCGAAAAAGCGGCTCGTATCCAGTTTTTATACGAAGGTGATGACTTCACTGGTCTATTAAACTATCACGTTCGTGACTTAGACGGTCGTCCAATTCCTTTCCGCGCAAACTTAATTGAGAAAGGTTCTAACAACATTAATCCTATTTATGATAACGATGTTGTTTTTCATGATGCGTCATCTCGCGCAACACAGCAGGTTGAAACACAAGGCCTTAGCTTGAAATTAGAGTGGGATCTAGCTGAGCATACAGTGACCTCTATTTCAGCATGGGAAAGTGCTGAAATTTACTCGCGTGCAGATGTAGATGGTGGTTATGGCGCTGCTTTCTTGCCTGTGCAAGGACCTGGTGTGATCTTCTTCCCTTCAGAAACAGCAGATGCATTACCTGATCACGATCAGTACACGCAAGAGCTGCGTTTATCAAGCAACTACTCTGGTGACTTTAATTACCAGGTTGGTGTGTTCTTGTTTGACGAAGAAATGACCATTGAAAGCTTTAGTTATGACACGTTAGCATTTGACGCAGCAGCTGGTAATTATGGCTTGCAAAATGGTTATGCGGTTCAAAATCAAGAGACATCTGCGTGGGCTGTGTTCGGTTCTTTCGACTACACAGTATCAGATAAATTGGATGTCACTTTAGGTCTTCGTTACTCAGATGATGAGAAAGAGTTCCGCGCTGAGCGTACTAAGAGCCCTGTGGGTGCAGCGGACTCAATTGTAGGCACTGCTAACCCAAGTGATAGCCACGTAAGCTGGGATTTAAGTGCAACTTACAAATTGACTGACGACGTTAATCTATTTGGTCGTCTAGCAAATGGCTTCCGTGCACCAAGTGTTCAGGGCCGTATCTTATTTGGTGATGAAGTAACAGTAGCAGAGTCAGAAACAACCAATTCAATTGAATTTGGTGTTAAGTCAGACGTGCTTGATGGTCAAGGTCGTGTAAATGGTACCGTGTTCTACTACCAAATGAATGATCAGCAGCTTACAGCTGTAGGTGGTGGTGCAAACTTCAACCGTCTAGTTAACGCAGACAAGACCACTGGTTATGGTTTTGAGCTAGACACTGAATGGGTGCTAACTGATGAACTAAATGCAACCTTTAACTTGAGTTATAACAAGACAGAAATCGACGATCCAAGTCTTGCTATCCAAGGTTGTGCACAGTGTACTATCACAAATACAAAGAACGCAGCTGGTTTGTATCAGCTAGATGGCAACAGCCTACCTCACGCTCCGGAGTGGATTGCAAATGCAACACTTCGTTATACGAAAGAGCTTGAAGGCGGTGACTTCTTTGTATACGCAGACACGTCATACCGTAGCAAAATCAACTTCTTCTTGTATGAGTCGGTTGAATTTGAAGGTGAAGCATTATTCGAAACAGGTGTAAGAGCAGGCTATGCTTGGGCATCTGGTGACTATGAATATGAAACGTCAGTATTTGTACGTAACTTATTCGATGAACAGGTTGTGATTGGTGGTGTAGACTTCAACAACAATACTGGTATGTTGAATGAAGAGCGTTTCATCGGTGCTGAGTTCAAGGTTCGTTTCTTTTAATTATTAATTGATGTGAATCATTCGCTTTTTAAACCCGTGTTATTGCAAAAGTAACACGGGTTTTTTATTTCTTTAATGCAACTGTATGAATTAGCTGATACAGTCGCATCGTAGTTTAAGTAAGAGGAGTCAAACATGTCTGGATTTTGGAACTATCGCGTGATTTTTTGCGAAGGTAAAGATAGTGAATCACCGCTATACCAAATTCATGAAGTTGAATACAATATCAATGGTAAGGTGACCAACTGGTCAGAGACAGGGGCCGCTCCTTTTGGTCATACGGTTGAAGACTTACAGGCTGATGCTGACAGATTAAAGTCTGCCTTTGAAAAGCCGGTATTGAAAGTTGTGCGCAAGCAGCGTGGCTACGAGTTAGTAGAAGTTGAGACGGGTGAAGAAGCCTACGCGGAGCCGCCAGCAGCACTTAAAGGTTAATTATCTAAATAATAGGGAGTGTTTATGAGTTTAAAGGCAATATTATTCGATTTTGATGGTACGTTAGTAGACTCAGAGGCACTCCATTATACTAGCTGGTGTGAAGTATTGGCGCCTTTGGGGGTGTCTATCAGCGAGGCTGTGTTTTGTGATGAGTTCTCGGGTGTCCCAACCGTAAAAACTGGCCATATTTTGCAGCAGCGTTACAACTTACCTCATACCGGCGATGCGCTAGCCCACCAGAAAAACACACAATTTGTTAAAACCGCTTCGCGACAAAAACCTAAGCTGATGCCCCACGCAATTGATGTGCTCACGCTATGTGCAAAACATTACAAGTTGGCTTTAGTGACAGGTAGTACACGTGATGAGGCGTTGCCTGTTTTGGCACATTATCAATTGCTCGAATACTTTGACTGTATCGTCTGTAAAAACGATGTAGCTAATCCAAAGCCACACCCTGAGCCATATTGCATGGCGATGGCCAAGTTAGATGTATGTGCTCAACAGGTCATTGCTGTGGAAGATTCCCAAACGGGTTTGACTTCAGCCGTAGCTGCAGGAATAAATACAGCTGTGATCCCACATCAGCATTCCGTTGATCAAGATTTTTCAAAAGCGACGTGGCATTGTGAGAGTTTGGATGCCATGTGGCGGCAAATTGTAAAGCCGAGATAGACTGTACAAGTCTAGTAGAAGTGCTACTTTAAATAAGTGTCATTGAAGTTGTAAACATGAAGTTTGCGCTCTAAAGACATTTATTAAGCGTTTTTATCTGCAAAGGAAAGTAGCATGAAACAAGTTGTCTTACGGCTTCTAACAGCCGCTATTATTATTTTTAGCCCCATCACTTTTTCAAAGTATAGTCCCGAGGTTCAACTGGCGAAGGTGTATACAGAGCAAAAGCCTGTTGATCATTATCTTGTGAGTGAAAAATATGATGGGGTTCGCGCCATTTGGGATGGAGAATCGCTTAAAACGCGGTCGGGAAATATTATACATGCGCCTAAGTGGTTTACTGCGGTGCTGCCAAATCGTTGGTTGGATGGTGAATTGTGGGCGGGCTACAATAACTTTTCTTTTGTCAGCAGCTTAGTACGTAGAAAAGTACCAAACCATGAAAATTGGCAACAAGTACACTACCTCATTTTTGATGCGCCTGATCCGCAACTGAGTTTTGAACAGCGTTTCAGCAAGTATCAACGTCTTGTCAATGGACTCCACAGTATTCATATTAAGCCAATTCCTCAGTATCAGTTTTCGACCAAGACAGAGCTAGACGCCTTTTTTAATCAAGTATTAGCACGTGGTGGAGAAGGGGTTATTTTGCATGAAAAAAATGCCAACCATCGTGCTGGCCGCACTGCTCAAGTATTGAAATATAAACCTATATTTGATGCGGAAGCCATTGTGATTGCCCATGTTCCAGGCAAGGGAAAATATCAAGGTATGATGGGCTCGATCACCGTCAAAACCATGGAAGGCGTGACATTTAATATTGGCACTGGGTTTAGTGATGAACAAAGGCAGTCACCTCCTCCAATAGGAAGCACTATTACTTTTCAATATCAGGGTTTTACTAAATATGGTAAGCCGAGGTTTGCAAGCTTTTTAAGAATTAGATCGCAAATCTAGCAAGCAAACGCACTTTAAAATCAATTTGAGCTATGGTAAATTTCGTCCTTTTTTCTATTGGATGTGAGGTAAAAATGGTCGTCGGGTTTGATTACGGTAGCTCAAATTGTGCGATGGGTATAATGCAAGATGGCTTGGTAAACTTAGTGCCTTTAGAAAACGGAAAACATTATTTACCTTCAACGCTATATGCATTGCACAACTCTCTAATCTCAGACTATGTAGCGAAAGGGCTTCATCAAGATGAGCAGATTGATTACAAGAGTCAAAGAAATGGTATTTTGAAGAGTGCGCAGTTTGCTCGCAATGACTTGGACCTTTTATCGCAAGAAACTGGGGTGTTTGTTGGTCAATCCGCGATAGAAGAATACATTTCTATGCCTGAGGAAGGTTATTTCGTTAAATCTCCCAAATCTTTTTTCGGCGCAATTGGCTTAAAAGCGGAGCAAATTGCTTTTTTTGAAGACATCGCGACAGCGATGATTATGGAGTTGAAAAAACGCGCTGAGCAGCATCTGGGCACTTCATTGACCCACACAGTTATTGGCCGTCCAGTGAATTTTCAAGCTGTAGGTGGAACTGAAAGTAATCGTCAAGCTTTGTCAATTTTAACTACGGCCGCAAAAAGAGCTGGATTTACCGAAGTAGAGTTTTTATTTGAGCCCCTAGCCGCGGGGATCGATTTTGAGTCTGGCTTGCAAAATGACCGAAAAGTATTGGTTGTTGATATTGGCGGTGGTACCAGCGACTGTTCATTCGTACAAATGGGGCCAAGCTACAGAGACTGTGCTGACCGTAGTTCTCACTTTTTATCTCATACCGGGAAACGAATAGGTGGAAATGATTTAGATATTGCACTGGCGTTTCACAAGTTGATGCCCGTATGTGGATTGGGAGGTGAGTTCAAATCAGGGTTACCGCTACCAAAACAGATATTTTGGCAGGCCTGTAAAATCAATGATATCCAATTGCAAAGTGATTTTTATAGCAATGCATTTGGTAGAGAGCTAAGTACCATGCTGCGTGATGTTTGCGAACCAGATAAGCTTAAGCGTCTGCAAGTGCTGCAAGAAAATAAGATGACACACCAATTTGTGAGGCAGGCAGAGCTTGCGAAAATAGCATTAAGTGAGTGCGATGCACATCAGTCGGATCTGTCCTTTATTGAGCCTGAGCTTGTGCAAAGTATCAACCTCGCTCAATTAACGGAATCGGTGCACAACAGTCTACAGCAAGTTGTTACGCTTGCAGAGCAAGCTATTGCAGAGGCCGGTACCAAACCTGATACGATTTATCTAACTGGCGGCAGTGCTCAATCTCCACTACTTAAAAATGCATTGCAAACCGCACTTGGGGATATCCCAATGCTCAATGGTGACAACTTTGGTAGTGTCACCGCTGGGTTGACTAAATGGGCTCAGCGTATCTATCGTTAAGGTAGCCGAGTTGCAAGATAGTCAGGATAATCGGGCTGCATTCTAGGTAGCTCAATATCCATAAACTTAGAAGTCAGTAGCATATCTGCGCTGGCTTCATTACACGCCACAGGTATGTTCCACACCGCAGCGAGGCGCAATAGCGCTTTTACATCAGGATCATGGGGTTGTGAAGACAAGGGATCCCAAAAAAATATCAACATATCAATTTTTTGTTCGGCAATTTGAGCACCAATTTGCTGATCTCCTCCCATAGGGCCGCTGAGTAGCTTTTGCACCTCTAAGCTTGTATCTCGCTCAATCAGGTTTCCCGTTGTACCTGTTGCGCTTAGTGAGTGCTTACATAGTTGGGTTTTGTGCGCCTTACACCAGGCTACTAATTCAGACTTTTTTCCATCGTGTGCAACCAATGCAATGTGTTTATTGGCTGGAATATTAACGCGAGTATACTTCATATCTATCCTTACAAGAGGAGGTTAACCGCAAGGGCGACAAAAATGGCTGCTGAAACTCTATCTATCCAAATCGGGGCTTGTGGATGAGCACGAAAGTAGCTCGCTATTTTGTCCCCGCCATATACGTAAACGCAATCAACTGGAAACGCCAATATTGGGTAGAGTAATCCAAATAGAGCCAATTGAACTGTAGTGGAAGTATCTAGACTGGTGTCAACAAACTGTGGAATAAAAGCGATGAAAAACAATGCCACTTTTGGGTTGAGCACTTCTGTCATCATGGCTTGAATGGTGACATTTTTATTCGGTTGGCTCAGGTCATCAGTGCCTTGCTGGGTGTCCTGATTTGTTTTACTTAGGGTTGCTTTGAATGTCATTACGCCCAAATAGGCTAAGTAGCCAGCACCGAGGTACTGAACTGTGGTATAGGCTGTTTCTGAGGCTTTTAAAATGGCAGACAAACCAATAACAGCAAAGATGGTGTGGACGATACCACCTAATGCAAAACCAAATGCGCTTTGCATACCCGCAGTTTTACCATGGGTGAAAGTCTGTGCCATTAAAAATGCATTTGAGGGGCCTGGGGCGATTGCGATGATAAAGCTGGCAAATAAAAATGAGAGCAAAAATTCAGGATTAAGCATAATCAAATAATTGTAATTAAGTTAGCGGTTAGTTTAATCATTCGGAAAATGATTGGAAATGGTTTATTGCAATTTTTGAAAACTATGCGGGTATAAAAAAACCCGCATAAAAAGGTTGGGGGATATTGATCAAATATAAATGCTAAAAAGAAGTCGTGAGTCTTCCTAAACAACAGCCTGTGTAGCTATTAGGTAAATTATGCCTTGCTCATATGACAGTTTTACGACTTCTACACAATTTCCTGCATATTAACTGGCACTGTGTAAAGCTTGTCTATGTTTTGTGAATAGCAAAGCTAAAAATGGTGTTGCCAAGCATAAGTGCAGTGCCAATTGCCATGGTGCGAGAAGTTCCAGAGGTTGTGTCATGGCCATTAATAGCCCTGCACCACTCATTTGCATTAGTCCAATCAATGCTGAAGCTGTTCCCGCTTGCCTTGGGAACTCAGCCAGTGCGTTACCAGCGGCCGCACCGAGTGTAAAAGCAAAGCCAATCGATGCCAGATACATTGGTAGCATATAATTGATAAGACTGCTCTGAGGTAATAATAGCGTGATGAAACCAGCGCCACAAAATAGACTCAGGCCAAATTGCAGTGCGCGACGGCTATGACGTTTTATGAATTGGGGGGCAATAAAACTAGATACGATACTAATGGCGGCATTGATGGCAAACCACAAGGTAAAGTCGGCCATTGGCAAGCTTAGGTGAGACATAATCCATCCAGGAGCACCGACGACAAACACCAGCATGGCTGACATACAGACCATAGTGATAGCCGCATTGAACATAAATTTTGTACTGCTCAACATAGGTGAAAAACGACGTAGATCTAAAATATGGCCTTGATATATAGAGTCTTCAGGCTTGGTTTCTTTGAAAATGACGCATAGTAAAGCAAGACCAGCAACGGCAAACACAAATAGAAAAGCAAAGTTGCTTCGCCAGCCAAATTCAACGGTGAGCCATGCGCCCAGAATAGGTGCTAGCGCGGGAATAAAGCACACAATACCATTTAGGTAAGTGATCATTTGACCACTGCCTTTGTGCCCAAAGCTATCCCGGACAATGGCAAACGCGGCAACAAAAGTAGCACATGCGCCAAGGCCTTGTAAGACTCTGGCTAACATCACTGCTCCCCAAGTATCAGACAAAGTGGCCACAGCTGCGCCGATCATAAATAGTGCTACACCGGACAATGCGATTGGCTTTCGCCCATACTTGTCTGCAAGTGGCCCCGCAATTAACTGCCCAAGCCCAACAGCAAGCATATAAATGCTGACAGTTTGTTGAATCTTTGCCTCGCTTACGGCGAGCGCATTTTGCATGTCTACAAAAGCGGGTAAATACAAATCGATGCCAAGAGGGCAAAAAACAACCAATAGGGCAAGGATAAAAATAAGTGATTTGCTGGTTCGGTGTTGCATGGTGTCTCCTTTTCGTCGCTATTGTATTGCGCGGTGAGAAAAAAGACAGGACAAATCGCCGCCATCGTGAAATATTTTATTAAATTAAAGGAATAAATAAGAAATATGCATACCAATTAAGCGCTAAGACAATTTAATGAGACAATTTTATATTGCAGTCCAATTACTCTGGTCATAGCAAGTAGTTGCGCGGTTGCTCGATCAGATACAAATGGTGCTTGTTTAACACTAGAGATAACTGGTCTGATGTGTTAGTTTGGGTCAAAACAATCTGCGGAATAGAATATGGCCAGTTCACTACTAAAAATATATAAACGAATCAAATGGCTGCCATTTGGCAATTGGCTTTTCAGTAAGGCTGTTTGTAGAAGGGCACCGTACTTTGCGACAATCAAACCCAAGATCACGCATTTAAGTAGCGGGAGAATATGCGCACAGATGCCAAATCGACGTGCAGTTCACAATCACATAGGCACTGTTCACGCCATTGCCCAGTGCAACCTAGCTGAGTTGTGTGCCGGCGTGGTCACAGATGCGACTGTTCCTGTGCAGACTCATAGGTGGATCCCTAAAGGAATGACAGTTCAATATTTGAAAAAAGCGGATACAGACCTAAAAGCAGAAGCGGTTATTCCATTGCCTCATGATTGGCAAGACAAAGAAGATATCATTGTGCCTGTTGAAGTATTTAATACCGAAGGCGTGAAAGTCTTTCACGCCGATGTCACTATGTATATTACAGCGAAAAGTTAAGCCTGATCTTGCTTTTCGATTGGAGTGACATTGGATAGGTCTGTTTTATGCGTGAGCTTGCCTTCAATGTGTGCTCCAGCTTCGATGCTCAGAGTGTCATGAATGATATCTCCATGAACTTTTGCTGTAGGCTCTAAACGAACTTGCTGCGCTGAAATACAGCCATTGACCGTACCTTTTACATGAACTTGAGTCGCTTTGATATTGCCTTCTATTGTGCCTTGTTCTCCGATGACCAAATGTTCGACCTCAAGGTTACCAGATACAATACCATCAACTTGAATTTCACCGTCACATTGGATATCTCCAATGACTTTGGTATTAGGCGATATCATGGCGACATAGAGCGTATGGGGTTTATTATTCTTTAGTTTATTGAACACGTTCGAGTACTCTTGCAAGTTTAACAGGGTTAATATGCTTTTTATCCTGTAATACTTCGTAGTGCAAGTGCGTACTGGTACTTCTTCCTGTGCTGCCCATCAAAGCAATGACATCAGATTGACGAACTTGCTGCCCTTTTTTCACTTTAATTGTATGTAAATGACCGTATCGCGTCGTAACACCATTCGCGTGCTGGATTTCCACAAATTTACCATAGCCACCATATTTACCCGCTCGGACAACCTGTCCATCTGCAGGCGCTAAAATTTCTGTTTTGTGCCATCCCGCTAGATCGACCCCTTTATGGTATGCGCGTCGGCCTGTGATAGGATCCTTACGGTAACCAAATGCACTGGAAATATAGTATTTATCTTCTTTAACGGGCATGCTCGCAGGTAGGTTTTGTACTAAGCTCTCGAGTTGGTTGAGTCTCACCGAGCTGTCTATTGCTTGTAAGTATGCAGCTGGCAATTTGTCACTTTGCACCTGATGGTATGGACCACCTTGTGCTTGGCTTGAGGTATTGGCTTCAATCCCCGCTTCTTGCATACTAGCCAACAGCACGTCATTTCGATTAGCAATTAGATGGTGAAGTCGCTTGAGCAACTGAGTTTGTGCATCGTTAAGCTCAGTGGCATGGTGGTGAAAAGCGTCACTGTGCTCCTGATGTAGTTCAATATTATTTAAGTGTTCGTCTGACTTTGGCTCTACATCTGAGCTGCCTTTCTCTGCTGAGTTAGCTTCGCCTTCGGTGATAGTATGAGGCAACGACGCCATCAACTCATTGAGCACGGCGTGCTGTGCGTCAAGCTGTGCAATACGTGTTTGCTGTTGAGCCAGCTTTGCTTGCAGCGCCTCGTGTTTATCAAGCCAAGCTTCTTCTTTATGGGAAACTTCACTGGTCAGTTGCGATAGATGTATTTTTTGCGAGAAATATTGTGATGTTGAAAACCCAAGCCAAGCTAAAATCGTCATTACACTTATTACAAGCACTATTTGTAACCAAGAAGGTACTGTCAACAGACTTACTTCGCCATTTTGACGCAACATCAATTGTTTTGGTTGAAATAGCTTAAAAACTAGGCTTTTGATAACGCTTAACATAACACTCAAAAATTTAGATAACGCCTAACTCTAACAATTTTTATACAAAAAGCCAGTATAAAAATACAAAAAAAAGGCGTGTTTATGCACGCCTTTGATTTGAATGAAATTATTTTATTCAATTACTTTGCTGGAAGTACAGTGCCTTCTACAGAGCCAAAGCCAATGCGGTTGAAGCCATCTGCTTCACACCAACCACGCATGATTACCTTGTCACCATCTTCAAGGAATTTGCGCTCTTCGCCGTTGCTCAGTGTAATAGACTCTTTACCACCACGAGAAAGTTCAAGTAGTGAACCTGCTTCTTCGTGCTCAGGGCCTGACTGAGTACCAGAACCTAGCATGTCGCCAGGTAGGAAGTTACAGCCATTTACTGTGTGGTGTGTAACCATTTGCGCAACAGTCCAGTAGCTGTGCTTAAAGCTTGACTCAGACACCTTGCTTGGCGCTTCATTCGCGCTGCGCATCTTGTCTGTTTCGATCAATACATCCATTTGAATGTCAAACGCACCGGCTTCACGGTTTTGTGCAGACTCAAGGTAGCTCATTGGTTGCGGGTCGTTCTCGTCGCGATGCCATGCAGTACGATACGGTGCTAATGCTTCAGTTGTTACAACCCAAGGTGAAACAGTTGATGCGAAGTTTTTCGCAAGGAATGGACCCAGTGGCTGGTATTCCCACGCTTGTAAATCACGTGCAGACCAGTCATTGAATAGGCAGAAACCAAATACGTGGTCTTCCGCATCAGCAATGCTAATTGCGTCACCAAGCTCATTGCCTTTGCCTAGGTAGATACCAAGCTCTAGCTCATAGTCAAGACGTTTACATGGACCGAATGAAGGCGCATCTGCATCAGGTGCTTTCGTTTGTCCTTTAGGACGTGGGAAAGTTTGACCCGATACGTCGATTGATGATGCACGACCATGGTAACCGATCGGTACCCACTTATAGTTAGGTAAAAGAGGGTTATCTGGGCGGAATAAGCTACCTACAGCTGTAGCGTGATAGATAGACGTGTAAAAGTCAGTGTAGTCACCGATATGACATGGTAGGGCGTATTCAACGTCATCTTGAGCAACTAGCGCGCCTTCAAGCGTGCTTTGGTGCTCAGAACCTTCGCGTAAAGCACGTGAAAGTGCAAGGCGCAAGCCTGACCAATGTGCTTTACCAAGACCCATAAATTCATTTAGCGCTTGTGCGTTTGCTGCTTCAACAGCTTCTTGTGCCACACCGTCAAAAATGTTTGCTGCTGCAACAGCTGCTAGGTCCAATACTTGGTTACCTATTGCTACACCGCCGCGAAACTCTTCGTTGCTGCCTTTACGACGAAATGAGGCAAATGGTAAGTTTTGAATTGGGAAGTCAGTACCTGCTTGGTTTGCACTTGCAACCCAGCTCTTTAAATTAATATCGTGTGTTTCATTGATAAAAGACATGGTCTTTCCTTTTTTATACAAGCTGCATATGACTATGCATTTTAATTTGTGCTTTCGCCAGAATATGGCCAAGTTTAAATAGCAAAAGCAGCTTAGAAAAGCTGCTTTTTAATTTGTCTTTGCTGGTGGATGATTAAATCACACCACGACGCTCTTGGTCACGTTCAATTGACTCGAATAGAGCCTGGAAGTTACCTTCACCGAAACCACCGTCATCAACACGTTGGATCATCTCAATGAAGATAGGACCGAATAGGTTTTTAGTGAAAATCTGTAGTAGGTAGCAGTTTTCGCTCTGGCTATCTACTAGGATCTGGTGTTCTTTGATCTTTTGCTTATCTTCAGCAACCCAAGGAACACGGTCGAAAATTGTATCGTAGTAGTGATCAACAATATCTAAAGTCGCGATGTTTGTTTTGTCTAGCTTATCTAGAGAGCCAACAAGGTCGTTCGTTAAGAACGCAAGGTGCTGTACGCCCGGACCATTGTACTCGTCTAGGTACTCATCGATCTGGTTGTTGTTGTCATCTTTACCTTCGTTGATTGGAATCGAGAAAGTACCACAAGGTGACTTAAGTGCGTAAGAAAGTAGTGCAGTCTTCTGGCCTTTGATGTCGAAGTAACGAACTTCTTCAAAACCAAATACGCCTTTATAGAAGTTTGCCCATGTTTCCATTGTACCTTTGTAAACATTGTTAGTTAAATGGTCGATACGAATGAAACCTTTGTCTTCTACAATGTTTTGCTCAGCTAGATCTTCAAAATCATTTTCGAAGATAGAGCCTTTATCACCGAATACATCGATGAAGTAAATTAGGCTGTCACCAATACCGTAAATTGCAGGGTATGGTAGGTCTTTGTTTGCAGAGTCAGTTGCTGGTTTTGCACCGCGCTCTACGGCAACTTCAAACGCTTTTTGTGCGTCTTCTACACGCCAGCCCATTGAACAAATAGCTGGACCGTGTGACTTAGCAAACTCAGCAGAGAAACCGCCACGCTCGTTGTTTAGTAAGAAATGGATCTCGTTCTGGTTGTAATGAACGATGTCTTTACCTTTAAACTTTTTAAGTTTAGAGAAACCAAAATCCGAAAAGATTTTGTCCATGTAATCTGCGTCTGGGGTTGCGTATTCGGTAAATTCGATACCTACAAGGCCAAGAGGATTATTTACTTCACTCATTGTCATTCTCCTGCATTAAGCACTGGATTGCTTGTTGTAATTTATGCAGTGGATAATTAATCAAAATGACCTAAAGTGAAAGGTTTTCACCGCAATTCACTGTTAGCCGTTTTGTAAATTTGACTGCACATTTGGTGCTGTTTTAAGACAAAATGGAAATCGACAATTTTTTTAGATTGAAAAGCAGTAATTGAACAGAAAATCGGGTTAGTGTTTTGTCTGGTTTGTGGGTTTGATTTTCTATAAATGCATGTTTTGTTTGTGGTTTATTTTTTTTAACACATTTATTAATACATGAACCTATTGTTGCTGGTCATGGCCGTGTGTGCTGTATACTGCAAAACTGTGTAAATTTACCTTTACGTTTTGAGGTTTGGAAATGAAAAAGCCGCACTATAAAGTACGGCTTTTAGTAAATTTTATTTGCGGTTTATTGTCTTTCACCGCTCACTTCAAGCTCTTTTTCAAGGTAGTGTGCTTGCGTATGAGGTTCGTTGTCACCTTCGGCGCCATGCATCCAATCAACCAGCTTATTACTTAAAAGGTACATTGCTAGGGCTGAGATCAGCGCGGTTGCACCTAGACCGATGAAAATACCCATTGCATTATTCATAGCCTCTTGGCCTTCACCAATGAATGAACCGACGAATCCAGCGATTTTGTTAGCCACGGCGGTGCACAGGAACCAAATACCCATCAGTAAAGATGCAAGGCGAAGTGGCGCAAGCTTGCTTACCATAGATAAACCGATAGGAGACAAGCACAATTCACCGAGGGTGTGGAATAAATAGAAAAGCACTAACCACATCATGCTGATCTGCAGAGTTCCACCTGGCGCTGCGCTTTCTGTCATCAATGCAAACATCATGGTTAGGAAGCCCAGTGCTAAAAACACCAAACCTATGGCAAACTTAACTGGCGAGTTGGGCTCGCGTTTATCTAGCTTTAACCAGATCATTGCCACAATTGGAGCAAAGATGATAATGAAAATGGAGTTCAAAGACTGGAACCAAGACGCTGGGATTTCAAAGCCCATTAACACTCGGTTAGTGTAATCATTGGCGAATAGGTTCATTAGACCACCGGCTTGTTCAAAGCCCATCCAAAAGATGATACTAAATACAGACATAGTAAAGATCACGCGGATACGGTCTTTCTCAATTTTTGTTAGGGGCTCTTTAGTACCAGACTCTGATTGTTGCTGAGATAATTTAGCGGATGGTACAACGCCGATGTCGCCTAAGTACTTTTTGCTAAGTAACATTTGCATTACTACAGAAATGACCATACCGACACCTGCCGCGACAAAGCCTGCTTGCCAGTTTATCTCTGATGCAACATAACCAGCAACGATAGGGCCCAATGCACCCCCTAAGTTGATACCCATATAGAAGATGGTGAATGCGCCATCACGACGTTTGTCGCCTTCTTCGTATAAATCGCCGACCATGGTGGAGATATTTGGCTTGAATAAACCATTACCGATACATAGTAGTGTTAAGCCAATATAAAAGACGTTTTCCTCTTGACCAGCCACAACACTGTGAGGAATACCCATAATAAAGTGGCCCGCGGCCATTAAGATGCCGCCAATGATGATGGCTTTGCGTTGTCCAAGTACGTTATCTGCTAGCCAGCCACCAAACAGCGGGGTTAAGTAAACGGCCATTGTAAATGTACCGTATAGACTTAATGCATCGGCATTGGTCCAACCAAAACCACCGTTTTGTACCTGAGCTACTAGATAAAGTACTAAAATTGCACGCATACCGTAGTAGCCAAATCGCTCCCACATTTCCGTGCCGAACAGTAAGAATAGGCCCTTAGGATGGCCTAAAAACTCACCGCGATTAGGTAATGAATTCATGTTTTGTTCCCAAACTTAGTCATAATGTGTTATTTGGCCTTTAATTATTAGTGGTCATTTATCGTTAATTCCAAGAAAAAATCACACTTGCTTTGAAGGGGAGGCCAGTACCCAAAAGCTTTACATGCATAGTCAGTAGTGACTAACTATGCAATAAAAACGCGTCAGTATACCCAGCGCAATGGCATTGGGGAAGCCTTACCAGATGGCTTTAGTAGACTTCAAGCATAAAAAAACCAGCCAATAGGCTGGTTTTAAGCACTGATAAATATTAGCGGCAGTAATTATCAACAAAGGTCAAGTCATTAATATGAGCAGGGCCTTCCATAAGCTCTGTGGCAACTGCTGTGTTTGGATTGAGCGAGTAAATTTTCGCATTTTGTCCACTTTGTCGTCCTGCAATATACAAGGTACCGTCGTCAGAAATTGCTAGACCAGATGCCCAGTTTACGCCATGTTCGCCGATTTTACTTAAGCTCATATCAGCGGTATCAAGGGTATATAGTGCTTTACCTGTTAATACATACAAAATGTTGTTGTCAGCAGAATAAGCAATATCACCGTGGCTGAAGTCATCACCTGCATATTTCAATTTACCTAGCACTGTTTTTGCGCCTGTTTCCAAGTTGTAATCATACATGTAGGTTTTGCTGGTCGCGCGAAGGTGCAATCCATCATCGCTGACCGCTGAGCGGTATATAGGCCATGAAGTCGCATTGGCAACGGCAGTCTCTACATTGCCGTCTAGGTCAAGCGACCATAATGTGGAAGCTTTGGTTTGTTTGTCATTTTGTTCCATGAAATACAGCACGCCATCTTTGCTGGCGATATTAGATGCTGTGTGTGAAACGCCAGCTACTTTACTATAAGTCATAGAATCTAAATTGAAGTTGAAAATGTAACCATCGCCTGCGTTGCCATAGTTGTTTATGCCAAATAAACCTGTGACACAATCGGCGGTTACAGACACATTATCAATCAATGCACCATATGAGTCAGATGTACCATTACCAGAAAATGCCAACACACTTTGAGCACTGTTTGCAGAAACTGTGACAGTCACATGCTGCCAGCCGCGACTAGTGCCGTTTAAGCTTGCAACAACTTGTCCATCCCAAGAAACAGTTGCTTGGTTTGTTTGGCTATTGTTGCTCACGCGAGGAGAGTAGTAAAAGCTCACAACATAGCGTTTTCCTGCTTCTGTCGCGATGGACTGGTATGCAGTATAGTTACTCGTTGAGTCTAGCTCGAGGTACTGTGAGCCGTTTTGTGGTGCAATTAACCCGAGGCGATCAGTTTGGATCTCAAAGCGTGCACCAGTACGTTGCCAGCCTGGGAGGTTATTAAAGAGTTTCCAAGTCCCTGAAATATTTCCTGATTGTTCAAAAGAACCATTGGCAATTAAATTCGTGTCAGCCAGCGCGCTCTGGCTTGATGTCAATGCAGCAATAAATAATACAGATGACGTGGATAGCTTCATACTTTACTCCCAACTTACTTACCAAACATCCGTTGTTAGTAAAATGTTAAATTAGATTCGTTTCTTCTAATCTTATTTTCTTAGTTTTGTAAGCTCAGGTCAATTAAAATACAAAAAATGACTGGAATTTATTATTCCTTAAATTTAATTTTAGTCTAATTTAGTAGAAAAGTATTAATTTTTACTCCCGGTAAACTTTTTCCGTTTCTGTTGCAGGGCCAACCATCCCGGTTTTTGGCTACGGTTAAGTGCCGCTAAAACTGCAATGGCTTTTTCCAAGGTAATTCGTTGTGAAGCAATATCTTTATATACCTGCTGTGCAGTTTTCTTGCGCTTTACCGCTGCGCCTGCATCTAAAAACGATTCTACAACTTGCAAGACAAATCGGGTCACTCTATTTTGCTTAATATCTTCGACTTCTTTATTTGACTGTGTGTCCTTTGTTTGTAGTCGCTCTTTGAGGTGCGCTATTTCGGCCTGACTGAATTCATTTTGTGCGTGAGGTAACTTACTAAGCTTGGCCAGAAAAGCATTGAAATAATCGTGCTCAATAACACCTATGCGCGATGTCTGAGATAATTTAAGCAGCCCTTGGCGAAATTGAGCTTGGCTAATGTGATGGCTGAGCAATTGGTCGCAAGTTTGGTGTAGATGATGCCACTTTTGCCAAGCGTATACATAATTTAGTCCAGCACCTTTGATATTTTGCATGCCTACGATGAGCTGGTGTTGACCATCTATTCCAAGCTTTGCAATTTTTTGTGTGAGTTCATCTGCGCTGATGTAGGGATTTTCAATTAAATGTGTACGTTGTAAGAGTAATTGAATTAGCTTATCGCTAAAGGCTTTTTCATTTTGACTCAAATCTTCTATGGCAATTAACTCTTGAGCCATGTACCAGTTGTCTATGAGATCTATAAAGTGCTGACGCTGACGCTCGCAGCTCACATGTTGTTCCAAAAAAGCGATAATATATGCTTTATCTTGCAATGCTTGGATTGTGGTTTGGCTGTTGGGTAGCAGTGCAGCGAGTTTTTCACACAGTACTTGTTCTGATAGTAAGCACTTAAACTGCTCTAAAAGCTTAGCTAAATCTTCTTTGTCATTGTTTGTGATAATGCGCGTGATGCGTGAGTGTACAGCTTGTTTGAAGTATGCGAGAAAACCATCAACATTTGTGCCAATCACAACAATATGGTCGAAAGTTAAATCTTCAATCAGTATTTGAGCAAAGACTTTGGTGCGTGCGATGCGATCATTTCGGTTATTGATCAACGCAACGGTTTGTACGGTTGGCTGTTGACTCAGGGTAAACAAGTTAAGACGTCGCCAGTTTTCTATGGTCGCAAGTCGCTCGTTGGCAGACATACTATTGACGAAGGATTGCCTGATGTTGCCTATTGGTGCCTGTTCAAAGTGTTGTAAAACGCCAATGTCTGGAACGATTCTTTCCGCAGTTTCTTTAAACACATAATCCTTATTGATACCAATATATTGGGCCATTTTGCAGACCAATGCTATGTTATCGGGGTGCTCTTCATAGGGGTATAAAGCGCGAATATCATCGGTAATTTGAAAACCATCTCCCCAATGAACTTGAATTAGTGTGGAGTTTTTTTGTTCCGCGGATTTGTTTAGCACTGGAAACATGCACTGCTCGGCAGTAAATACTTGTGTATTTGAGCCGATAAATGCAGACATTTCATTGGCTACGTCAATACCAGTGGGGCCCAAAATATCTTCGTGGTCAGGGTAGGCATTGGTTATTGTGGCAAAATTATCATTCATCCAGCGCCTTAAAATTCTGACGTATCTTGGCGTAAGTCCCATGCATTCCCATAAAAACACATCGGCTTTGACTGATTTGGCAAATGCTAATACATCGCTTTGCTCCCAAATACTGGCTTTATCGAATGGTCTAAATAGTGGCAGTTCGTGTTGTTCTCCGTTACTGGTGGTATAAATCATCATGGCTTCACAGCCCGTGGTTTTGGTGATCACCTTTAGAGCTATACTACTAAATAACGCAGATTTCAGGCGCTCAGTTCCTGATTTTCCTCGGGTTCCCCAGCCACCAATTGAAATGGGAATGTGTTTTCGATTGCGCTGAATATCTTGGCTTACCTTTATATGCCGAGACCAAAAATAGGCCATAAACGCACAGACAAAAAACACCAGTTGGCCAATACTATTTTGGTAAATTGAGTACAAGTACTCCTTAAAGCCTAAGCTAATATTAATCAGCGCAGTGGTGATTGAGGAGCGCGCAAATAGCTGACGAATACCGCTTTCAACAGGAAATTCAGCATTGAGTGTGGAGCCATATTCATTAAACTCAATTTTAAACCCAAGCTGCCGAATGGTTTCGATGTAATTTTGCTGTTCAATCTCTCCGCCTTTTCTCAGCTGATCGAATGACGCGAATTTGAGTGAAATATGCCAGTATGCACGCAGTCTTTTGAGCAAAGAATCTGGACGAGTGATCGTCAAAATACCATCTGGTGTGTAACTTTTTGCTTGCGTAGGCAAGTGATCTTGGCTCAGTATCGAGAGCAAGTAGTCAGGCAGTGGTAAGTACGGGCGCGCTGAGTGTTCGTTTAGATGGTAGAGCGCTTCCCCTGGCACATTGGTTTCACTGATCTCAGCTGTGGTGCAACTAGGAACATGTAACTCAGCCGAGGGCTTTTTAGCTTTAGTATGACTATAGCTTTGTCGTTTGTCCGTGCTCGGGGTAAAAAACTCATGCCATATTCGCCATAACCTGCGGCCCTTCACCGTACCTTCATGGATTTGCCACGATTGGCCTTGTTTGTGACCATTAAACCCAAGCTCTGACTGCGCTATAAAACTCAATGCGCGGCCAATCTCATCTAATCCGGCGTCACTATGCAGCGAGATAGTTTGTTTGGCTGTTAATTGATCCTCAATATCTACGATCAGTTCTTGAATATAAAAACTGTTGAGTTGCTCGCGCGTCCTAGAAATAAAACGCCTTACCGCGAGATTCGGCTCCTGCGCCAGTTGCGTGTTAAGCACATTGACAAACTGCTCAAATATTACATCAGGTTGTTCGGTCTCAAGTTGCATATTGAGCATGAGTCGAGCGCTTTGCTCCAGTATAATCCGTTTGATCTCAAAGCTCTCTTCGCCTTGCAAGCAGCGCTTCCATTGGGTAAACGCAAAGTCGTTTTCGCTAAACCGCGCAGCGGTCAATTGTTTGATTAGCGTGAATCGAATGGCGTCAGCGGTTTCATCGGCAAACCTTTGCTCTAACAATTGAATTGCAAAATTGTCTTCATAATAGGGGATGAATTCGATTGTTGCTTGTCTTACTCTAGGGTAAGGGTGGGTAGCGAGTTGCTGCAAAAGCTTCAAGTCTGAATTTGTTAAAGTGCGTTGCTGAACTAGCACTTTTGGCAGGGCTATCAGAATGAATAGTTGATCATTACATTTGGGCTTTTCTGGAAAGTCATTGACAGACTCAGCCACTTTAGACCACATAAAACTGCGAATAAATGTAGGGCGCTGGTGTATAAGAATTTCTAAAATATCTATTACAGCTAGGTAAGGTGTGTTTTCTGCCTCTAATAACTCTATGAGTTGCGCGACCAAATCTGCATCCAACTCTGGATCTGCACTAAATTCGTGGATCAGGGAAACTTGATTCACCAGAGCACGGATCATGCCGTGACGAATATGGAAGCTGTTGCTATGAGCGAGCAAATGAATAAAAAATGGCTGTAAATCTAATTTCTGCCAAGCTGTGCTTAAATCATCTTTACTTGAACGGAGGTAACGGTTCGTAAGTGCCCCTAACTTGGCTATCAAAAACTTCAAATCCTGCTCAATTTCTGAAACTTTGGATTGATATCGCGAAATGACTGCCCCCTCATCGAACCAGCGAGCGAAGGCTAGCTTATCTTTTTGCAATTGTAAGCGTGTTGCCCCTAGCTGTTCCGCATACTTTAAAATATGCAGTTCTTTCTCCGCTTTTAATTCCGCTTTATTAAGTCTTTCTATAAAACTTTTGTAATCGGCATCAATTGCCTGAAGCTTACCGTGATAATTTTCAATTTTATGGCGTAAAAAAGCGATGGTCTGTAACAGCTGCCAATAAGATGTTTGTTCTTGTTCCGGTTTGTTTTTAACCAGTTCCCACTCAGCTAGTTCATCGACAAGAGTTTGGTATTTATGCTGATACAGGTTGAGCCAAAACCGCTCAGTCTCGGCAAATAAAAGGTCTTGTAATTGTCGTTTTAAGGTTTTATCTGCCATTAATGTCTTGCTCTAGGAAATGGGTCAGTTGCAGAGATTCAAATATAATTTCGTCGTGAGCAAACGGCGCGAAACCGGTGTTTTGTAAATTACCTAAGGTGACTTCAAAGCGCACGTTGTGATTGTTTCTAAACCAGTCCTGCGTCCAGTTTAAACTTATCCACCCCGCTGTTTCTTCGCTAAAATCGAAAAGCGTTTGCCAACTGATTGAGGTTAAGTACTGCCATGTTGCATTGGGACGATGTTGATCGGCAAAGACATAACTGCTACTTAATCCAACGCTGAAAATATGGCCTTCATAATATTGTTGCCAGTTGCCACTGAGTGTAGCGGTATCTAAACTTGTCCAGTCTTCGTTAGAAACGGTACTGATTTGGGCACTGAATTGGCTATCAACCCAAGGCTGATATCGGATACGGTAGCCCCCTTGCCAGCCATGCATGTGCTGCGCACGATAAAAGTTATACATATCTTGGCTAATAAATGGATCATCCAAGTATTCTTGTTTATCAATACTGGTGTAATAAAAGTAGGGTTGCCACCACCACTGATGGCGAACTGAAACGTCATCTCGCCAAATTTGACCAATAGTTGCATCAATATGTGAAGTTAGGTGGCTTTCATTATTGAGCTTAGCTTCCTGCCAGCGGTTGTACATGCCAGCTTCGACGTACCACGGGGTATCGTCATCCAGCCAATTATAAATCCCGTTTAGAGCGAAAGACTCATAGCGTAAATTGTTAAGGCGATATGCGCCTTCTAGTCTGTACCAATTCTGCCTATAACGATTGCGCAATCGGATCCCAAAATCGAGACGGTGTGCTGTGTCTATTGGCTCACTTGTTTGAAAAATGCCGTCTCTGTCATAACTCATAAAACCTTCAATGTGGGTTTTATTACCATTGGCACTGATCAATGGTGTATTGAAATGTTTTGCTAGTTGTTCAAAGCGCAAAGTTGGCCGAGTCAATTTCAGTGGTGTAACAGGAGGGGCCACCGCAAGCTTCTGGCGATTTGCATTAAGTTGCCATGCAAACAGGCGGGCAAGATTTGCATAGTGGTGGGGGATCTCAATGGTGCCCGCAGGATAAAATTCTATTTCCTCTTGTCGCTGCAAGTCTTTGAATTGCTCTATTTTGACCAAAGCATCTTGGTCCAGTTTGGCAATTATTGGTTGCTCGCTGGTGGCATAGTAAAAAAGTTGTCTTTGATCCAGTTCAACACTCTGCCACCGCGTTCCTTGCAATACTTGAACTTCAACTTGTAGAACCTGTGATAAATAAGGGTTAAGCCAACGGATTTTTACTATCCCATTGCGCAGTTCTGTTTGTTCTAGACCAAATGGAGTTTGAGTGTTTGAAACAGGCCATACAGTATTGTCATTGGCAGTTTCTATAGCGACTAACGTAGCGGCATTAGAAATTAACTCGGCATCAGAAAAATAGAACATTAATCTAATTTGCATTGCTGATAATGCATTGAAGTCTAGAGAAAGCGTGTGATACGGGCGAATGGTGATCCCCTTCGTTTCTGCATTGGTAGCAGTGTGACGACTCAATTGCTCCGCAATGCTACGTGTTTCAATGGGCGACAGGTCAACAAGCTGTGTGCCGGCATAATTGAGATACTTTTGCATCGGTACCCAGTGACCATAACTCTGCACCCGATCATGAAGTTGAGAGAGTGAAGGTGGTACATTAAGTTTGTTTAGTTTGGAAAATAGGGCAGTAAACTCGTGATCTTTTAACGAGTATTGCTCTAGCCGATACAAACTATTATTGAGTAGCTTGGTAAACGCTGCCGAATTGTAAGTGTTAGTAGTGTGCAATAGTTCCAAAAAGGGCGTACTTAATGCAAATTCACTGAGCTGTTGTGATGAATACGGATTAAAGTAAGTTGAGTCAAATATTTGCAATTGAACAAAGGCTATTTCTTTGCTGCTCAATGTCAGGGTTTCGCCTGCATGCAAGGAAATTACACTATTTGATGCCACAGACAACGGCGCTTCTAGAGGTGTATGGACGTATGTCGTTGATAACACATCACTGTATATCGGCATAAAGTGCAAATTGGTACCTTTATCTGCGTGCAGCCAGCCAATAGCGTGCTCACCTGACTTTAATCCATAAGTACGTGCGCTTATTTGTATATTAATATCGGAATGAGCCGTGATGGTTAGTGGTTGTTTTTCCAAGCGGTACGCTTTGTATTCCGCTGTTTCGGCAGTTAATTGCACTTGTTGAGCGTGTGTAATGTCATACCTAGGCTGTATATCCAACAATTGTCCTCCATATGATGCATAACCGAGTCGATCATAGAGAGTGCTATCGTTTGGGTTAGTTTGACGTTTATCGTGATCCAGCCACAATGTTTCCAACAGCTTGCCCTGCGCCAACAACGTGCTTGTGACCAGTTTTGCACAGCCTTTAAGCTTTTGCTTTAATGCACATAAGCCCTGAATATTAAATATTTGGTTGGTTTGTTGATATCGGCTTAGAAGTTTTTTCGCGGCAAAATCACTTAACGCGGCATTGTCTTGTTGCAGCAGTGCCGCTAAATAACGCAATACTGCGTTTTGGCGGTTTAGGCTGGTGAGAATATCCAACCTCAGTTGCCAGGCACGTAGTTGCACACTGGGGAAAGGACTATCTAATAACGCTCGTAACTTTGGAAGTGCCTTTGTTGGGGATTGTGTCGCAAGATATTCAACTTCTCCTAGTTGATACATCCAGTGGCCTCGGCTTTGTGCAAGTGCGAGCAAAGGAGGGTCTTGTGGTGTTGTTTGCAACTGAAAGTTAGATAGACTGTTTAGAAAGCTCTTTGCTTTGTCTGCTTGAATATGCTGCATGAGTGCTGCAATTGAGGGACTTTTAAGTGCCAAAGGGGTTGGTTGAGCGTAAAGGAGCTCGTTGTTTGGCAAAGGGAGTAAGGTACGCACTTGCATGGCGATATCAACCTTCGCGTCACTGGCAGAAAATACAGTGACTTCTTCTGCGTTCATATCAATATGTAGATTAAGCGGTACAAAGCCTTGCTTAGGGAGAACTTTAATCTTATGACGTACTTTTTTTATATCAACGACAAGCTCAGTTGGTCGGTTTGACCTGACGTACAAAATAGCATTTTCGCTGACGCGCTGCTCATCGCGAATGTTATACTTTAGGGATTCTACAAGGCGGTTATATTGCAGCATACCTGTTGTGTGACTAAGCATTAAATGCTGTTTTGCTTCGCGTGGCGCCTGATAAATGGCAACGAGCCTTCGGTGGGTGGTCAATGGTTTATTTGCGCTGCTGTCAGGTGTCAAAAACGAGCCAGTAGAGATAGTACTAATGAAATCTTGGTGACGTCTGATCGCCAAAGCGCTTGCGTGTTCAGGGTTAAATTGCGTGATACTCGAAATGTCATGGTCAAAATAAACTTGGCGCAGCGCACTATCTAAATTATTGACCCAGTATGGGTTAAGCAATTTTTCTCGCTGTTTTATGCCTGCACCTTGATCATATATCCCACGGTGCATTTGTTCGAGCTTGACCCAGGTACTCGTGCTACTTTGTAAAGTTAAATAGCTATTTGCGGGGACTGCGATATAGTCCACATTCGCGACCCCCAATTTATGGTGGGTAAACTCCAGAGCCTGTGCTTCAGAAACATTTATGATGCTTGCAGGTATCCCATTGATCAAAGCTTGCACTTTACCTCCCTGACTCAAGTCATAGAGGTTGCGGTGTACTGTCAGTTTTAGCTTTTTTGCTTGTTTAAAATAGACCTTAATACTTTGCGATTTATTCAATGGGTAAATAGTCGTATGCTCCTGCGCTAATGCGATGGTTTTTCCTGGTAAAGGCAGAGCCACAGCACGACGAAAGGGATCTCTATGAGCATGTTGAAACCCACGCCATAATTCAAACTGACCATCCTGTTGTTGGTTGATGACTTTTATCACTCGTGGTCGTAAAGAGGCATTTAGCTGGCACATGTTTTGTTGACAGATCCACTGTTGCTTTTTGACTTGCATAAGCGCACTGAAGGTTTGCCCTTGCCAAAAAGACAAAGAATTCAACGTGTCTAGCGTGGTTGAAAGCCATTGTCCAGCAGGCAGAAATAGGTATTTGGCCTGTTCATGATTAAGGCTTATATCAGCTGCGCTTCGTGTCAGCTGATAGGTTTCAGCGTCATACCATCGCACATCGCTTTGCAAGTTTGCATTTTGTCCGAATGCCTGAGTGATAAATAACCCGCAAACTAATATCAGCGTGAGTAAGAGAGGCATAAATTAAATTGCTCCATACTGGCTGATTGAGAGATGAGTTTTGAGCGCATGGGTTTGCTTATTTCAATATGGATAAATCGGTGCGGAGCCAGCCCTATTTTGTGTAATACATTTTTGGTTCCACCGAGTTCAAAGACGTCTTTTTGATAAACAAAAGTATGTTCACTCAGTCCCAATAAACATGTTTGTAATTTAGCGAGTTTTGCATTGTAGCTTCTGCCTTGACTCAATATAAAGTCGGCTTTTTTTCCTTGTGCTGATTTACGCTTATTTTGATTAAATCCATGCAATTGAAATATAGAAGCATTGGGGTGAATAGAGTGAAAAGCTCGAACTGCTGCAACATGAAGTCCTCGCAGTCGCTTAGAGTAGTCCATGGGCTGGCTGTCCAAGCTTTCGCTATATCTGTGATAGGTATTGTAAACCATCATATTGCAGGTGGATGTAAATAGTGCCTGACCAATTTGAAGGGTGTGTTTGTCGTGAAACTGATGAGGAATAGAAACAAAACAGGGTTTGCCCTTGGGCAGGTATACCAGTGCTCCCCCCCCATTGACTGCTGTTGGCGATATTAGTGCATGTACAGGGCGTTGTTGCGACCCCTGTTGATGATATTCCCAAGGCGCGATTGTATGGGGCTGAGAGAGCCAATTGTTTATTTGTTGCCACTGTATCTCTACCGTGGCAAAACAATGCCAACTGGCGCTGAAAAGTAGTATTGTGACGATTTTATGTATTTTCATTCTGCCACCATTGGGGGGTAAGTGGTTGTGCGCTATGTTCTTCTAAAATACTAATCCACACCTCATCTTCAGCCGATATCACAAATTTTTCAAGTGTTTGCATATCTGTTCCGATTTTAATTGTAATGGAAGGGTAGCTGACAATATCGGTCGATTGCGGGTGAAGCATAAAGGCCTGTTTGTTTGTGGGGATTAGTGCATACCTTTTTGTCGCGACCGTGTACTCACTGGTGATCCCTGCATGGTATTGCCCACGGAGTTGTGTACTGATAACTAAAGGAGCGCGTTCGACTATATCAGCAGGGTATGTGAACGGTTTAATAACAATCGAAAGTGGTTTATTTTTGCCCTGATAGTTCATAGAAAAGGTATCACCACGATTAACTTTATATAGGCGTGATTTGATAAAATGTCGGTTACTGCCCTGATTTGAAAATAGCATGGTAGTTTTATTCGCTTTAGAGACTAACTCATTGCTAATCGCACTGGCAGTGGCATCAAACTCAACATATTTGGGTTTGCGTTCGGTAAGGGCAATCACCTTGGGTGTTTTTAACTGCGTATTGCTGCTGAGATCTATGTCATCAATGTCGCTAATTTGACTAAAATGCACAGGGGTTGGCTCGCTGCGAGGTTCAAAATAGTTTGGTGGGCTGAAAATGAGTGCAGTGTTTGAAATAGGGTGTCGGTCAAACAGTGCTTCTGAAGCGTAGTCTGTATCTTTAACAACAGGCAGAGGCGGTGCTTCAAATAAACGCACTTTTAAGATCTGCTGTAATTCAGTGAATACGAATTCATTGCTGGCTTTTTGAGCGAACCAAGCGCCGATTTCGGTAAAGTTGCTCAATGGGTTTTCACACAGTTGTTCACATACAACATTTTGATAATGAAATTCTCGGCGTCGGCTTTGCAGTTTAACCGCTAAACTCCCTTGGCTTGATATACTTAGTTTTGCGGTGTTTTCAGGCAGTCGCAGATAGTATTTTTCACTTTCGTTGACGGTTTGTCGCAAGGTCTCTGGTGTGATCAAACGGTCAAATTGAGAAACTCGGGACTCCAAATCAATTTTATGGCGCGCAAATACGAGACCTTTAGCGTCATACAAAGAGAGCAAGGCTTGTGCGCCTTCGGAATTTAATGCACGTATATCCATCACCACATCGCTGCCTCCAGCCACTGTATAATTGGCGGGGGTGTCTGGTGTCAATATGTAATAATAGCTATGCAAAGCGACAATGGATTGCTCTGATTGATACCAATGTGTTAGCGCTGGTAAACTGGACTGAATGGTTATCAAGCCGGGGCGGATGTCGTTAATTTGATAGGTGTGCTCAGAAGTTACCGTTGGTTGTAATTCATAAGGGGCGACTTGCTGGCTTAAGTCGTGCCAAGTAAGACGGAGCGTGCTCAGTGGTACGGTACTATTAAATTGCAGTGGTTCGCTGCTTTTCACGCGAAATGTTGCGGTTAAATTGGGGGCAGAATAAAAGCTATCTAGATCCCATTGCTGTGCGGAAAAGTCATAGGTAATCACATTATAAGGCAGTGTTTCGTACAAGATGTCACTGACAAAATCAATATTGGGGATCCCTTGCGGTGCAAGTTTCATCCAGTCATAACTTACCGCATTGGTAAGTTCATGTGCGGTGAGTGCATTGCCACCCAGAGTGTGGTAATTCAACATCCGTTCACGCCAATCCAAAGGCAGCTTCAGCCATATTTGCTGACTGTCATCTATATCGGTGAGTGTTTGTGCATGCAACCTAACTACGACACCTCGCAATGTATCTTCTTCAGGAAGCAGTTTTAATTTGATTTGGCTGGCATCAGGGTAATTTGATACATCGATATAGAATGATTGTCCCGACGCTACAGATAAAGCTTTACGATCTTCAATGATTTGCTTGACTTGCTGCTCTTGTGCTGCCAACACCAGTTTAGATGCATGGTGGTAAGTGTGTTCTTCTAGTAATGCTCCTTGGCTGTTAAACAATTGATATTCGATGGCGTAATTGACGGGTTCGTCAAAAGCTTGTTGACCATCAAAAATAGCGTTGGAAAGCAACCTAATGGAGCGGGTCCTAGATGAAGAAAAGTTAAATGAAATATATTTATCTTCTGGTAACCAGTGAACCACGGAGCGTGTTTCGTCTTCGCTGCGCTCCTCCAGTTGTTCTGCAGAGGTTAACCACAATACCCCATTAAAGCTGACCCATAACATAATAGTCAGGAATATTAAGGTCATGACTATGTGAAGTATTTTTTTAATCCAATACATGCTGTACCCTCCCTGATGCATAGTTAAAGTCATTGATAGTCAGAACTTTATTGCTTGTAGGGGTGTATATCGCAAGTAGCTTATTGCGCAACTTAATGGTGAGTGCGAGTTGCTGTGTTTGCTCTATACGAACGGCTTGCAAGTGACAGTCTGAGTATCTTTTGCAAAACTCAAACAGCAGTGGTAGGTGCTGATCCTGTGAGTATTGCTCAGCAAGTGTACGAATATCTTGAGTGATAGAAAGCGCATTCTCTAACAGCCAGTCATTTGGGCTCAGTACGACCGTATTGAGTGGCTTAATATAAGGCTGTGCGGATACCGCGAGCAAACGTTGCAGTAGCGCTTGTTCAGAAATCGCGAAATGTTGCTTAAAATCAGATGCTAACCAGAGTGTGGCAAGCTCACTGACAGGGCTAAATAGCCGATACCCTGATTGTGGTGAAGTACCTATTTCAAGTCCGCGAGTTTCTATTTGTCCAGCAACAATTTGGGTGTTGACACCCAAATTTTTCAAAGTGTGTTGCAAGTCCTTGAGAGTACTTTCTTGTTGCTCGTCGGGGTGAGTAAATTGGAACGCGATTGCGCTGGGTCTGATGTACGAGGGGGCGCTATGGCTACGCACTTGCAGACTAAGAATTGGGTGGGTGGAAAAATAGCGAAGCGTACCTTGATGGATCACATTGAATAAGCTTCTGACATTTGCTGGTGCCATTACATTAGCTTGTTCATTGGCATAAGGGTGAGCACCTGCGATCAACAGGGATTTGGCATTGGTGCTGGCAAATAACTTACCAGAAAACTTGAGAGTGTTGCTTTCAAACAAGGGTCTAGGTACTTGAATATTTAACATTGCATTTGGGTGCATGTTAATGACATAAAGTCCTTGTCCTTGTTGGTAGCTTTGTTGTGTATTTAAAGGCGTAAGCACAATATATTGTGCTTGCTCATTGTCAAGAATTTGGATTTGATAGCCCATCATATTGGCAATATGATTGATGCGAGCTAAGCGATTCAACTCGTTTTGGTCAAATTCTCTATCTGTCTGCTGCTCAACAAGGTCATATATGGGGCCGAGGATTTCAAATTCCCAAAGGGCTGCTTCATTGTTAGTCAATTCTTGATATTGGTTACTGCCTTTGGCACTAATGTGAGGGGCAAAAGCATCGATGAGTTCGTCGAGCTCCGAGTTAATAAATGTGACGGCGACATCAGAGCCTGTGCTGGCACTTAACACTACTTCAGACAAGAGGTTTGAGTAGCTCGGGCCATCTATATAGGCTTCGACCATTTTACCGTTAAAATCGGGGGTGGGCAGGCTGCTACTGTGCAACATCCCAAACTGGCCACGTTCAAAGCCCATCAAGTTAGTTAGCTGACGCTGAGAGAGTGATGTTGGCAGTTGATTAAAAATCCAAAACTGGCTTTGCACACCAAATGGGCTTAATTGTAAATGAGTTCGAGTATATTGATTGACTGATCGAATTTGCAATACTTCAGGGTCGTCAAACACCGAAAAGAAAGCATTATAAAATGGGCTTTGTTGAGACACTTGTTGTGTTGCAATGGAAGGGGTGAATTGTGTACCTAATACTAGAGCGTTACTTTCTAACAATTGAAACAACAGGCCTGCGGCGTCGCTGGCTACGCGCTCACTTGATGGATATGGCACACTGACAACATGGGATTTGCTTGGTGTTTTTGAGAGGACATAAAAGCCTCTAACCATGTTTGTATTGGTGTCTCTGATATATAAATATTGGTCATCTTCAAAAAGAGAAAATTGGGCCTGTGAGAGCAGGCGCCTCGCGAGGCGAATATTTTCTTTATCTTGCCTGTCGCGATTAAGCACCCGAATAGCGCTAATGAAGTGTTGAATCGACTGCGCTTGTTGGTATTGGCTAATTGAAACATGTTCGCTTTGCTGTGTGTATAAGTAGCTTTTATAAGCACTAATTTGTTGGCTCAAAGCGACTTCAGTATTGTCATTGGTATTTAGTTGCTCTGCTGGAGTCGTAAAAATAGCAGGGATAAACATAATTAAAAAGCCGGTCGTAATAGCAACTAGCCCACCGACAATCGATGTTTGAAAGGTGGCGCGTATAACTAAACCTAGGGCATTTTTTTGGTATATTTTTAATGCAAGTAAGGTTGAAAGCATGTAGCCAAACGCAAATGTGTCGGTGACTTTTAGCGTCGGATAATAATTTACCACAACATAATTTAAGATGATTTTGTATAAGAAGCCGATATTGAAAAAGAACAGTAATAGCCTTGCACCTTCGAAGTTAGCATGGCGCAGTTTTGTGAAGGTTAATATTGACCCACCCAATATCAAGATTACGGCTGTTTCAGCAAATGAAGTGAGTAATTTAGTCGGTTGCATCAATTGCAGAGCAAGCAGTGCTGGTAGCATGATACCGTTAAATTCCCAGCCATATTTAATATTGGCTCGGGATGCAATAAAAGCGGTGATCACCAAAATAATATAGGCTTTGGGTGCTGCCACGATGGATGCTGCGACTGCTTCGTACATAATAGCAAGGTTGGCAATACTAAAGTTTGTAAATGGCATCAATAGAAAACGCACAAGCAAGTAGGTTACAAAGAGCTGGATCAAGGTAACTCGCATGCCATATTTGAACCCGCCATTCCACATGACGTTGGCGGTCAAAGCGATGATGACTAAGCCGAGGCTGTATAGCTGGCTAGAGTAATCAAAGGTGATATCCCACTGAGCCAGATACATTGCAACCAGTGGCCACAGTAATGTATCCATAACCACCCTAACTAAAATGCTAATCAGAATGATGGCGAAAAAACGATCTCGACCAAACATTTCACCAAAACCAAATCTTTCCATTAAAGTTTTGGCACTAAAAAGCATCACGGCGTAAACCACTATGGCCTCAATAATGATGACAACGGCAGATACAGGTGTAACTATGAATAAGGGGACGAGATAACCCGGTACAACAAGCCCGGTAAGAGGAAAACCAAAACGCAAATTAAGCATGCAAACTACAGCAATACCAACCCACACAGTAGTAATGACGGACTGCCCTAAACCACTACCATTGGGAAATAACTGTAGTACCCAATCCATTAAGGTTGCGCCTTGATATCGTGGCTTTCTAGCTCACTGATCGGCTGGATCATTTCGAGCTGTTTTATAAGTTGAGCAGGATCTTCCAGTTGTTTAATTAAAAAAGAAATATCGATAAACTCAAACAATATACCACCAACTTCGAAGGGCTCGCCAATACTGCTGGTGGTACGTGCTGCGCGTAGAGAACGTATACTCAAGATGAAAGTTGCCTGACCAAGTTGTGCGGGCATGTATAGCTCACCTTGTTGCAAAGTGATGTAGCGTAGCTTGCCTTTGGCTTTTTCACTGTCTAGATGAGTAACTCGCTCGAGTAAGTCTAGTGCGGTCATTTCAAATAGTGACATTTCATTGTGTTTAGCAATTTCCTCAATTCTTTGATTTGTTTGTACAACTTGGCCAAAGAGATTAAACATGATAGCCGCTGTATGAATTTGATTGAAAACGTGCTCAAGTGTCGAGAGTTTTTGCTCCATATCACCGATAGATGATTTTACTTGCTGGCTTAACGGTTTTTGTAGTGCTAACGTGAGCGCTTTTGTGAGTGCGCTGGTATTGGCTTTTTGTTGATTTTCAAAAATGCGAAAGTGGAAAAGCAACTCCCCGATTTGATTAGCAAACCGATTAACGTTTTGAATAAATCGCTCTTCATCAAAATACTCATTGGGTTCTACCGTCATAGCCCAAAAACCACGTATATCTCCAGCATACATCAATGGCACCACATACTGCGCTTCAGACTCAGTTAACTCATTGAAAAAGGGTCGTGTAATGTGCAATGCACCAAAAGCTTTAATAGCATCAGAGTATGGAGGGCGCTCATAATCCCGACGCATTTCGTGAATATCAGATAAACTACAATTGATCGCACGGATTTCATGAAGCCTATGATCTCCTTCGGTACGCGCTAGAAAAATTGAGCGTTTCAATGCCAGCTGTTGGTTTACTAATGTGATAATGGCATCCCAGGGGCTGCTTTGTGCACTGAATGCCTGCGGCAGATACCTGCCCATCATACGCTGTTGAACATTGCCAATAATGTCGTTTAACTCGATTTCTTCAGCCCATTTTCGAGAGAAAAATACCCAGAGCAAAGTCACTAAATTGGTGAAAATAATTTGCCCGCTCGGTAAAAAGTAGTTAAAGAATCTGACACAGATATAGGCAGATAGAATACAGCACAAGATCACTGCGCAGGCGATAGCCAGCCCTGTACTAAAGCTGCACCTTTGATAGGTGATGAGCAAGATGGCCAAAATGAGCAACTGCAAAGCGGCTGCGTATGTGGTCGGTGTTAGCGTGACCAGTGTTTGCTCTAAAAAGTTATCTGCAATATAGGCGTGAAGATAAACCGGATCTCTGAACGTATTAATTTTTGGCGCCCTAACTGGCAGCGCAAAATTCAACTGGTTCTGAGAAACTAAAACGACTTTATCTTTAAGTTGGGTTAAGAAAACATCATCTGATAGCAGTCTATCAGAGCTGAATTTGGTCAATGCTTGTGGAGCAAGTGAAAAATCAAGCAGCTGGCCTTGTGCCTGATATTGGTCGCCAAGTATAGCTTGCCAAACGCTTTTACAATGGCTGGGAGCTTGCTGAATGATAATTTCATATCCTAGCCAAGATTCCAGTATTGGGAGGCAGTATCTTGGATCTGCGTAAGGAAAATAGACATTGTCAAAGGACAGCTGTTGGTTTCCACCGACGTGACTAAATATAACGATTGCTTTTGCTTGTTGATCCCTGAGCTTAGAAATGAGCGCCGTTTGCTCTGCCAGCAAGTTATTGGACTCGATCACCACAACTTGTGTATTTTGTCTGTTTAAGTTTTGGCTAAACTCAAGATAAATAAGCGCATTTAATTTGTCTAAAGTACCAGTAAAAGTGATTAGTAACGTCAGTGCGCACAGCAGCATAGTAGACCAAAAAGTCTTTTGTCGTTTGATTATAAAAAACTGCTGTTTTATCGACATATTGAGCAACCTAGTCAAGCGTCGAAAATTCGAGAGATAACGTGACTTCTTGTTGCGTTGATACTCGTAAAAAGTCTAGACCATGTATCTCATTGGCCTGCCAGACATTATTATCTAAAAGGAGATCTTTTTGCCATGAGATGAGAGCTAGATCGTCTAAAATGAGGGTGGCTTCTCCGTTTTGTGGTGGTGTGTGCAAAAGCGCAAGTTTTACGGCACGTGCTGGGAGCTGTTCGGGTCCTAAAGTATTATTATCGCTCGGTAAGGAAAAGCTGTGCTCAAACATTTGCCAGTTGTATTCTCCCGGTTCCGATATGCGAATAGTTTGCTCTGAGAATAATAAATTGTCTTCTGATGTGGTAATGGACACCTCAACATCAAAAGCGCCTGCATTGAGCCCCTTGTTGTAACCTATCAATGTCATGTCGTGATAGGCTTCAAGAGTTGTCTCACTCGGGGTAATCGGCATAGTTCTAATGGTGTGCTTAAACGGCATACGCAAAGGACGATTGTCAAATTGAGTTCGTACCATACACATACCTTGTTTGCCATTACGCGCACCAGTCAGACAAGGTGTGATACTTTCGCTGTCATTTTCCCAGCGTGATACTTCACCAAATGTTTCATCATTATCCCAGTCTTCAAAGTCCCCAAATAACATTAAATCCCTGCCTAGCTTGAGCGTTGCAGCTCCTGAAGAGGATACCTTAGTTAAAAAGGCTTTACTCGGTACAAACTCTCTCAAATCAATGGTATGCAGTCCCGGCTCAAGAGTGATTTGGGCTGTTTCAGACGGCTTCGGCGCAACACGATTATAGAAGTCGATATCAGCATAGCCTTGTCGAGGTATGACAGAAACCCCACCTTGTGAAAACTCGCCTAATCTTCTCATTAGGTAATCACTTAAAAAGCCAGTAACTAACTTGGGCTGGTAGTCTTCGAGATAAATGGCATAAGCTCGAGCTCTGGTGGTTTTTGGTTGTGTATCAGGGCTTACTTCTAACATGACGGCAACACCAAGTAAGGTTTCAATACGATTTTGCTCAAACACAAAATTACCTAGGCCGAGTAATACAGGAGTGTTATTGAGTAAACTAAAGCCTTGGGCAACATGGGGGTGGTGAGCGATTAACAGGTCCGGTTGAGCTTCGCTAAGTAAATTGAATCGGTTGGTGATATATCGTGTGGGCGCATAGGAGTATTCGTCACCGCCATGCAATTGCGCAATGGAAAAATCACTTTTTTCAATGGCTTGCTCGACAGCGGCAACGGCTTGACTACTGTCAGTGAGATCAGCTGCGCCTCCTTTTTGTGCTTCAGCAATATAATTAATTGGATTATCATCACCTGTGATTGAAGTGGCAGAAACGAGCCCCAATGACATGCCTTTCACTGATGTGATAAGCGGCGCAAATGCCTCAGTAGTGTTGTTACCCACGCCGCTGAATAGCAAGCCAGCTTGTGAAACATATTCTATGGTATCTTCAAGGCCAGGTTGCAAATAGTCGTATACGTGGTTATTACCCAGTGCGACATAATCTACACCGATTTCAGTTAACCCCTGCAGTGTCTCTGGTAAGGAGAAAAATGCAAATTCTTTGGTTGGGTGTACGCTTACTGGTGTGCTCAATATTGGGGTTTCTAGATTGACTGATGAAAAGTCTGCTTGTTCAACTAGAGGCTTAATATACTTTGTGATTTCTACGGCGTCTTGAGCGGCTGTCTGCGCCCTAATTAGTGCACCTTCTACGTCAGGAAGAGAGTTTCCCATCGTTATCAAGGATGGATCCATATATCGCCTACCAAACATGGTATCACCAGCAAAAAACAATGTGATGGCTTGCGTAGATTTGGTTTTTAGCTGTAATGTGAGCTGTTGTTCTGACGCTAAGAGCTGCTGAGTGATTAGTAAAGGCTCGAAGCCAGCCTTGGTAACTGCGATACTGTAATTGCCTGGTTTAAATGTGGGCAGGGAAACACGGCCATTGTTATCACTCTGGTAGGACACACCTGCAACAACAATTGATGCATTTTTCACAGCAACCCCGTTAGCGTCTGAAATAGTGATTTGCCATTGCGCTGTCTGGCTTTCTTGTTTGTCTTGTTCTTCTTGTTCGGCCTGCTGTGATTCAGTCGGTCCAGTTTCGTATGGGTCTTCAACAGAGCAGGCGCTAATGAAAATGGCTGTTAGAACTAAGGCTATTATTTTTGCTGTCATTGCTTCTCCCACCATTTAATTTAACATTGTGTAGTTATTTAGTATTATAAAATGTAAGGCAAACGGCATGCAATCATTTATCATTAATTAAATGCTATGTTTATCATGTAGTTATTATAGGTCATTATTATTAATCCTGATCGGGAAAATATCTGTCCAAAAATGTTTACAATTTGCTAGGCTGATGACTATTCTTAGAGTATGATCCGCTCAGAGGTAAAAAACCGTTTTGAGGAACAGATGCGTTTAGAGATTCATTGCGCCGACCGTATTGGTATTGCACAAGAAATACTCAATATATTGGTGAACTATCGAGTAGATTTAAAGGGGATTGAAGTCGACTCGGTAAATTGCCGTATGTATGTTAGCTTTCCACCCATTGAATTTGAGCAATTTCAGAAAATAATGCCTGAAATTAGATTGATCGATGGTGTTGAAGATGTGCGAACAACGGCATTTTTGCCGTCTGAGCGTGAACATAATGAGCTAAATACGCTACTGAGTGCGTTGCCTGATGGAGTTATTTCAATCGACGCTAAAGGCGGTGTGAGGCATTGTAATGATGCGGCTTGTAGAGACTTAAACTTATCACTCGATGAAGTGATTGGCAGTAGTATAAATGTGCTATTGAAAGGGTTTAATTTTACAAGGTGGCTGGAAGGCAATGAAGTACTCGGTCAGACGACACGCGTTGAAGTTGCCGGAGAAGATTACATAGCGGATATTTTACCTATTTCTGTTCCCCAAGGCACAGAGAGCGATGTACTTGCTGGTGCTGTGATCAATATCAAATCTCAAAGTCGCCTAGGTCAACAAGTTAGTGCTTTTAGGCGATATGGACAAGAGAGCTTTGCGACCATTCACAATCAAAGCACAGCGATGAGACGAGTCGTGCGAGAAGCCAGAAAGATGGCGCAATTGGAAGCGCCTATTTTGATCACTGGTGAAACTGGCACAGGCAAAGAGCTGCTAGCAAGAGCCTGCCACTATGCTTCAAACCGTTCGTTAAAGCCATTCATTGCGCTATCTTGTGCGTCATTGCCAGACGATGTTGCAGAGTCAGAACTATTTGGTTTTGCCAGTTTTGACGATCAGGTACCCTCTAAACGGGGTGTGTTAGAGCAGGCTGATGGCGGAACTGTATTTCTTGACGAAGTTGGAGAAATGTCTGAGCAGTTGCAAACTAAATTGCTCCGCTTCTTACAAGACGGCACGTTTAGAAAGGTTGGTGATGAAAATGAAGTTAAAGTGAATGTTCGGATCATTGCAGCAACCCAGAAAGATTTACCAGCCATGGTGCAAGAAGGTGGTTTTAGAGAGGATCTCTATTATCGTATCAACGTATTAACGCTGGAGATTGCGCCATTAAGAGATCGTAAAGCGGACGTTAAGCCTCTGGCTGAGCACTTTATTCAAAAATACGCGCAGCAAAATGGTCAAGCAGTACCTTCTTTACACCCTGAGTGCTTAGAGTTTTTAGAGCAATACCCTTGGCCGGGCAATGTACGTCAACTCGAAAATGCCATATATCGTGCCGTATCTTTATTGGATGACAAAGAGTTACGCATTGAAAATATGCAACTGCCGACATTTACACATGATTTAGGATATTTGGAGTCTGATTTTGAAGGAACGTTAGAGCAGGCGGTAAAACGCTTTGAAGCAACCTTGCTGAGAAAGTTGTATCCTGCTTACCCGAGTTCTAGACAGTTAGCCAAAAGATTAGGACTTAGCCATACCGCAGTTGCCAACAAACTGCGAGAGTATGGCATTAATCGAAAAACGGTGAAGGTATAATATTGTATATGGGTACTTACTTTTTAGTACCCATATTTCTGGTTACACCGTCCAGTCTGACATATTTAACACCAGATTCTTCAAAATATACATCAATGCTCACATTGTTTCGGCTTAAAAAGTAATCCACTTTATTGAGCGTCAAAATATAATTCCCTTTTACTGGGGAGTTGAAAGATCTCTTTGCTAACTTAAGAGTATTATTTCCGATCTTCCATTCAAATGACTCGATGTAACCCGCATTGAATTCTTGTATCCAAACTCTTGTTTCATCTTTGCTGAGAGTGAGTGCAATCGAATAGGACTCTGGCAGTTGAGACATTGAATAGGCTTTTTTCCCAATGCGAAACTTTTTGTTCGTTGCTTGCCAGCCGAAACCGAAATCAAAGTTTTTTGATATGCCAGTGGGGTACGTGACAACACCTTTTCCTGCCAAATCAAAGTTAGCTAACACACTGCTGCTAAAGCTTAATGTAGTTAAAAAGAGACCAAGTTTGAATATATTATTCATAAATAAATACTTATCTTAAAGATAATTAAAACTTAATTCAGTTTGTTAAATATAGCAAATTGCTTTGAATTTAACATATTGTCGAAAATATCACTGAACACGCTTGTTGCTAATAAGGGCTATGATACACTGGCGCTACAAATTACTGGTTAGACCAATTGAAGCATGAATTTATATTTTCGGTTACTCCTATTGTTTTGGAAGATTAGACAAAACAAAAGCTACGAAGGCATGTTAGAGCCTACAACAATTGATTTTAGGGCTTTGCCTAGTGACTGTGACATCAATTTACACCTGACTAACTCGCGATATTTAGCGATGATGGATCTTGCTCGGACTTGGATGACAGAGCGATTAGGTTTGCTGGGAAAACTACTAAAAAGAAAGTGGTTTCCAATTGTGAATGCCACTGCAATTACCTATATTCGAGATATAAAACCGCTGCAAAAATTTTCAGTAACGACACAAGTTGTTGGTTGGGATCACAAATACTTTTATATAGAGCAAAAGTTTCACTCGGAAAGAGGGTTGCATGCTATCGCATACGTTCGGGGTGTATTTAAGAGTAAAAAAGGCATCGTCTCTGTTGAGGATTTACTTGAAGTCGCTGAATTCAAAGGAGAGCAGCCTCAGCTTCCCAATGAAATCGTGCACTGGAAAGAAATGTTAGAGCAAAAAAAAGTAAACAATAAAAAGGCCACTTAAGTGGCCCAAGATTGAGAATATATATCTACTTTACAATTAAAATTTGTACTTTGCGCCAATCATTGCGACAAATGGGTCAATTTCGACATCGGATGTCAACGCTTGTTTGCCATCAGCATAGACAGTTGCATCTGTGTCTATGTCCATTTTCGATACCATGACATGCAAGCCCCACTTGTCATTGATTTCGTAGTTTAAGCCAAGCTGTAATGCCAATCCGAAAGAATTGTCTAAGTCTACTTTTACATTGTCAGTACCAAGTGTCTGTTTTAACGCTGCCGTTGGTTCTTCGTCAAAAAAGACCGTGTAGTTTAAGCCAGCGCCAATGAATGGGCGCAGTTTCGCGCTGCTGTCAAAAAAGTGATACTGGGCTAGCAATGTTGGCGGCAAATGTTTAATTGTTGCAATGTCATTCCCAGCTAAGCCGCCAGCACCTTCGACAGTATGAGAAAATGGCGTAGCAGCAACTAACTCAATAACAATATTGTCGTTATAGTGATAGTCGAAAGTAATGCCTAACTGAGTATCTGAATCCGCTGCAAGTCCAAGCGCTCTGTTTTCATTGATAGCTGATGCTGAGTCAATAGGGTTAACATGAATAGCACCAACGTTGACGCTAAATTGAGCGTGAGCTAAAGGTGCTGTTACTAATAAAGTTGAAATCAAAGCAGCTGTTAGTTTATTCATTTTCATCTCCTGAACCTATACAAGGTGGCTCTTTTTTAATGACTTCATAGTAAGGATTTTGGAGGAAAAAAAGCTGTTCTAGATCAAGTTTGACTTTTCATATTTCAGAAGGTTTTGAAAGTTTGATTTGGATTAAGTTTTCTAGCTGATTTACCTTGAAAATTCGCAACAATGTATCGCCCTATGGACTATGAGCGCCAGCTTTACTCGGTTTTTAGTAATAAATATGCAATTAACTCGACATAATCTAGACACTTTGAGCACGTTTAATGAAGCAAACAGTTAGATGGGTTATTCAACATGCCTCAAGTTCTACAAGACGATCAGCAAGCTCATTTTACCGTTGTAGATATATTGCAACAATTGATCCGAGCCCGCTCAGTAACCCCAAACGATGCGGGGACCTTGGCTTACCTTTCAAAACAGTTGTCAAAGCTGGGCTTTGAGGTCGTTGATATTGAATCCAATGGCGTTAAAAACTTGATTGCGCATAGACGTTTTGGCGAGGGTCCTGTACTAGCGTATTCTGGCCATGTTGATGTTGTCCCTGCAACTACTGAAGGATGGATTGTCGACCCATTTTCTGGGGAGATTGTCGACGGTATTGTATATGGTCGCGGCGCGGCCGATATGAAAGGCTCGATTGCTGCGATGCTCAATGCGACGAGGTCTTTATGTGAGTCGGAACTAAATCGCTGCGGCACATTGTATTGGCTGATTACATCCGACGAAGAAGGCGAAGCGACGGATGGTTCTGCGATAATTGCAGAGTACTTAAGAGAGCAAGATATCGCACTGGATGCTTGCTTGGTTGGTGAGCCTACATCTCATAAGCTAGTCGGTGATACCATTAAAAATGGCAGGCGCGGTGCTATTTCAGGCAGGTTTATAGTGAAAGGGAAGGCCGGGCATGTGGCTTATCCCGAATTGGCCAAAAATGCGGCGCATATTGCGGGAGATTTGGTGACGAAATTGGCCCAATTGAGTTGGCCAAAAGATGTTGCTGGCTCAAAAACGACACTGCAAGTCACCGGACTTACCGTACCAAATATTGTCGATAACTTGGTCCCCGCAAGTTGTGAAATAACATTCAATGTCCGTTATAGCCACGGTTATAAAAGTGATGAGATTTGCCAAAGGCTGGCTGCTTTAAGCGACACTGTGGATGCAGAAGTCAATGTTGTTTGGGAGCGTCCATGTGAGTCATTTTATACGGGTAAACAAGCGCACAATTGCTTTTTGTCTTTAATCGAAAGAGTCATTTCGGATGAGTTGGGTTACTACCCGACATTGAGTACAGCTGGTGGCACATCCGATGGTCGTTTTTTTGCCAATGAAAATACTCAGGTGGTTGAGTGTGGCGTAAAAAATGAATCAATCCACCAAGTAAATGAACATGTTCCCATTACAGATCTTGTGACGATTGAGCGGATCTATGAGCGAATATTGGCTGCATATCTGACCGAAGGTCAGAGTGATAGTGAGTTAGTTGCCGACTGTAGCAGATTCTAACTCTTCAATCAGTTGTGCTTTCATTGTCTTAAGAGCGGCTATTTTATCTCTGGCTTCTTGTAGCTGCTCCTCAGGCAGGTTTGCTCGAATTCCTCGCTCAAGCAAGTTATTAATCCTCGTAACTTTTTTATCTACAGCTGCGATGAACTCGTGTTTTAGTGCGTGCTCTTTTTCCAATAAATATGCGTTGTAACTTTGATGATCATCTAAGTCACCACTGTAGGAGGTATTATTCTGTGATGGTGATTGAACAATGGGTGGTATATATACATCGCTTTCAGCAAAGTCAGACAGGGCAGCCTTTTCATGGGGCTTATTAACAGATGAGTCGAATCCGCTTAAGTGACTTGAGTGTGTTTGGTAAATAATAGGTGTTGGTGTTTCAGTTTGAACAGAGTGCTCAACTTGTGCGGCCTTCTTTAAGGGGGAGCTGGCAATCGTGGTAACTTGAAGCGCTGACATCAGCGCCCAAATTCCGATCACGATTACGCTCAGCAAACCCCCACATAATATCCATTGTATCTGTTTCATGTTTTCGTATTCGCTGAGAGTAACCATTGATTGAAAAGGTGTGCATATGCGGTTTTGGCTTTACGCCGAGTGATATGTTGCAATGCACGGTAGCGGACAGTTTCACTATTTTTTGCATGATATGCGTAGCTTGGTTTATCGGTATATATCAAAACCCACTGGCCTTGAGGTGTGCGAATTGGTCTAGATAATTCCTCTAACTGATTATTAAATGCCACTTGTGCCAACCATTTTTCTGGGTGGTGGCGACTGATCTGTACAAGCTGCTGAGTGTTATCAGATGTACTAAAGTGATTGCGTAGGCCTCGTTTTAAAAACATCTGTTGAATTTTGTTTTTATTGGCATTGTCGTATATCGCAATAGCATCTTTTTGATTTTCAAAAATTGCTGCGAATGCTGAAATATGCTGTAAGTATTTAAACTCATTTTTATGAGTGGCGTAGAACTGGGCGATTTCCTGATCAGAAACATGTGACCTAATGTTGTCAACGTAGTCGCTTCGCTCGCCGTGTAGTTGAGATTTAACGCCTAAATAAGCCTGAATCGACGGTCTAAGCAATTCACCAAGTGCGAGCAGGTTGAGTCGAGTTAGAGATAATTTTTGCTTGGCAAGCAGTGGAGCAGCTTTATTCTTCAATTGATGAAAGCTGACAAAATCTTCAACGTCTTTATTTAGCTGCCTAGTATCCCCTTCATGCAATGAAAATCTACCTTGCATCGATTGACTTGCCAATATGTCATCAAGAGTGAGCTTAGGTTGTTTACTCAATGATACCTGACGCCACTTTTGTCTTTGCTGCTCAGTATATTGTCCATTATTAGGGTATGGTCCTAATAGCGATTTCAATTCCTCACCAGATAATGACACTGGCAGTGGTTTTTGTGATGTATGTGTAAGCTGTGGAAACTTATGAAGTAACATCGAGCGTATATATCGGCGCACATGATATGCATTGTCAAAACCCACGGGCGCGTGCCTATCTAACAATGATAAGTTAAGTTTGCGTGCGTGTGATAGGAGGAACTGGTTCTCTAATAGCCGAGCTTTAAGGTTTGTTTTAGATATTTGTCTATCTTGGGCTTGGTACAAGCTGTGCATTAGTGCAAGCTCAGCTTCGGTAATGTGGTCGAGTGCAGAGAAGCTGGGTAAGCTAAAAAAGCTTACCCATAAAAAGATAACAAAACGCATTAGCGTGCCACCATCGCGTGATTGAGTAGGTGTACTACCATAGCGATTGAATGTGGGATTACCATTTTGGCAGTATTTAACCTATCGTGATGATCTTTTGAATTGAGCACGATACCACCCTGTGCGTATGAAAAAGCACCGCCTTCAGTCAGTAGTGGGCGAATATCAGTATCTGTTGCATTTAATGCAGTGAAACTTTGCATCGCTTGCTTTACTAATGCCATATCATTCAAACTTTCTTGGTCGTAATAGTCTTTGACCCATGATTCCCAATCTGAGTGATTGAGATCCGAGGTAGTCCATGTGTGGTGAGGCTGTAGTAGATCTGTTGTGTGAAAAACGAATCCCAAAATTTGCGGGTTGCCAGTTTTTAGGTAGCTTTGATACCAATATTGCCCAAGGTTATCGATAGGTTGAAAAGGCATTTCCTCAAAGTCGTCATACATGTTGTAATGTGAGTGTCCGTCGATACGGTAGTTTTTTTCAGTGATCCCGTAGCTGTTGTATTCACTGTCGTCGGCGCTGAACCACCCTGTTTCTCCGCCAGGGCCGTCATCTAGGTAATCACCCTTCAGCCAAGTTGCCGCCATGTTATCGATCGCCCCCCATACTGTGAGCTTGTCGTAGTTATAGCCACCAAAGTCATTGCCATGTTGGTCAGCGCCTTGGGTGTGATTTTGAAAGTGCCAGTAACTGGTGTATTTGACGATACTTTCTGCCACCCCCCAGACCGGAGCTTGAACACAGTCACCTGTGATCGCGCCACATAAAAACGTATCTTCAAAGTCATCAACGTCATAGGCTGCTTGTCCCATCAGCTCGCCAAGTTGAGTAATACTCATCCCTTTTGATTGGGCGAATGATAGCAGCTTGCGATATTCTGTCGTTTGTGGATTTTGTGCCATATAATTAACAGCATCTATAACAATCCGTTTATGTGTTTCTTGGCTAAATCCATAAGCATTTCCGGCACTAGCCATAACTAAAGAAACTAAAAGGAGTTTTTTCATTTTATTTCCGTATTGAATAATTACTCGATTGTGAGAAAGCGCATTTAAAAATGTAAAGATGACAATATGATTAAAAAAATGTTAATTGCTGAGTTTTGAATTGTTTTCTTGTTGTATGAGAAGTGCTCAGGTATGATCTGGTACTGAATTTAGGCACAAATGCTAAATAAAGATAATAAGTAATGAATAATATAATTTCTGTGTTCCTTGCACTTTGCATGGTGATTATGGGGAAAGCACATGCTGAGCCTTGGTATGATGAAGATGACTTTGAATGGCAATTGAGTTTAGGTGCATTCTATGTCAACACGAAGCTACCAAAGCTAATTGGTTCCAAGCATGAATTCTCTTCTCTTGCACCGTTAATCGATGCCAAGCTTCAATATAAAAAGTTTTACTTGAATACACATTCAGGTGATTTTTTTGGCGGCTCTGATCTGGGATATCAATTAATTCAGGAGGAGGAGTGGGGACTAGATGCTATATTTGGTAACTATCAAATCCCATTCTCCGAAACCGGCTATTACTCCAACGAAGATGATGTTGTTGAAGAGTTAAGGGGTGTAAAACCACGTAAAGTCGATCAGTCTATTGGTCTTGCGTATTATCGAAATATTGGCGATTTTTTGGCTGTCGCAGAGCTGGTCTACGATGTACTTGGTGAATCCAATGGGTGGGTCTTTCATGTTGAGGCGACGCGTAACTTTGAGTTAAGAAACTGGGACTTGTGGCTGAATTTTGGTGCTAACTATTACTCACAGAACTTCAATAACTATTTTTATGGCGTATCACCTTCGGAAGTAAATGATTACCTACATGGGTTTACGGCTGGCGACGGCGCAACAGTGTTTGTTCAGACGCAAATTAACTACCCAATTGCGCAAGACTGGGTCTACAGCGCAGGGGCATCTGTATTAGTGGGCTCTGGCGGGGTAAAAAGCAGCCCCTTGGTAGACTCAAACTATGCGCGGGTTTTCTTTACTGGAGTGAAGTATGTATTTTAGACTCACTTGGGTAATTTGGGCTTCGCTGGCTGCATTGACGACGGAGTCAATGGCCAACGATAAACGTAAAGGAATATTACATGCTTCACCAACAAAATGTGTTGCACTAAACCAAGGACGTACCTGTTATGCCGATGTTGTATTTGATATATCGGCACCTGAAGCAGGGGATTATTGCCTTAGAGAGAGTGAATCTAAACGCATTTTGCAGTGTTGGGCCAATACGGATAGTTTCAGCTATACACTTAATTTTGGATCTGTTGAAAGTGTCAGTTATGAACTCATTGCCAAAGCACAAAGAGATGTGCTAGCGGTAACTACCATTGAGGTAAATTGGGTTCATAAAGTGCGTACTAAAAAGCGTCGATGGCGTTTGTTCTAGGCAGGTATAACAAGGTCATGCTATAGAGAAAGCATGACCTGAGTAAACTAATTGCACTGCTCAATTAAGCCACGTAAGTGTGTACCAATGTCTTCGCTTTTGGTCTGACCTTGCTCTAACAATGCACTGAATTGAGTTTGTAGTTCAGCTAAATCGTAAGTTTCTAACAGTGTTTTCAGGTATGTCACTGTTTCTGCGCCTGCTTTTAATAATTCAGGGATACTTTCTAAGCTAATTTCTTGCTCGGTTAAACTCGCGATAGAATTTGCGAGTTCCGCCACACTTGCGCCATCTTGCAATGCGCCCTCTACTTCCACAAGTGCGCCCATTGGATCGCCATCTAGTTTGCTGGCAACGCAGCTTGCCATTGTTCCTGCTTGGGCACTGTGTGCCATCGCTTCTAACCCATGTTCACGAATTTGCTCAATAACCGCCTGTAACTCTTGGTTTTCTGCTAAGTATTGCGCTTCAATTTGGGCTTTAGAGTCTTCAAATACATCACAGCCTGTGGTTAACAATGCACTCAAACCCAATAAAATAGCGATACGTTTCATAAACTCACCTAATTAACCTAAATTAGGGTCAGTCTACTTATTCCAAGTTTGATTGTCACCTTTACATTAAGAATGACCAATCTGTCTTTTTTGCCGAACTTGATCTAAGTAAACAATATTTGACATACCAAATAATTCTGACTTGAGTACATTGGCGATAATATGCAGAGCTCGCTTCCACGCATTTCTCACAGCAAGGGTAAACTGTTTGCCTAAATGCACCTTTAAGGTGTCTAAAAAGCAATTACATAGAATTCGAATATCGCAGGCCGATGGATGTAGGGACTTAATAGAAGCGATGTTACCGACAATGTAGCTACAGAGTTCTTTTTGGTTCGCCATACGGATCAGGCTTTGCTGGATAAACGCCCTCAGTTGATATTCAATGGCTAGTATTTGTGACTCAGCACTAGGAATAACCATTGACATTGGATGCATTTTTAAACGGTGATTAAAGCTCACACAAAAACAGTGAAAATTTGGCTTGATAGTCGCAAACGACTGACTTAAAAGCTGATATTGATAAGGTGAAATACTCATAATCGCTCCAATTACGATTAGAGCGGATCCGTGCTCAAGTTTTTAATCAACTCTGTTTCGCTATCACTTAAACTGATACAACAAACAAAACAAAATAAACTTGGGTGACTACCTATAATGCGTGTTATGTGTTGTATGAAAAACTCGCATTTGTTCTGAGTATAGCTAGTAGACTTTTATGATTGCAAACTTATTTATCAATAATGCAGAAATACAAATACTGTAGTTCTGCATATCATTAAATGCTTATTTGATAGTTGATAGTAACTTAGGGTCGGTTACGAGCTGCCTGACACCGTGTGCATGATCTTCTTCAAAGACGTTTTCTTCACACCACTGGGCAAGACTATTGATGTCGATTTTTGCACAAGCTGGGCGAACGCTCCAAGTAACTTGCAATGGAGAGCACTGTTTATCGTTGTAACTTGGCCCTGTAGTAGACCCTAAAAACTCAACAGGCTTACCAGTTGTATTTGGGATATGTTTAGGCTGGTGATAACCATTAACAACATTTCCATCGTAGCTCAAGTCATTGAAGTCAAGTGCATCTTCATCATTCACAACGAGGAAAACTTGCGTTTCAACGCGTAGGTCAGGGTTCGCACATTGATCATTAAGGCAAGCGCCCAACCCCTTACCTGGTTTGACATCACAAGAGCTGTGAACCCAATGCACTTCGATGGTATCCCCAGGTTTTACGTTTTTACAAACCTTACCTTTTGGCGCTTTTAACTCTGCGGCTGTTAGGCTTGATGTGGCGTTACACTGGTAACCACCATATTTACCGTCGCCTGCAAATACAGAGAAGTCTTTTGCTTTATGCTCTGCATTTTTGTGAAAATGAATATTACATAGGTTCATTTGTGAAGAAGGAGGCGCAAGGCTAAAGATACGCTTGTTTTCCCCGTGAAGGTTGTCGATGTCCCGTGGTGTTTGCGGACCAGCGCTGGCGCATGAGTTTGCAGTTGCAATACCACTGAAAAACAAAGTTGATAACGCTGTCAATGTTATCTGGAATGACCTTTTATTCATTTAATTGTCTCCGGATTGTAAGAAAAGTGAAGTATAGAGCAAACTAAAACGGGTACAAGTGATGTATGTTAATGATTGTTAAAGAAGTACTTAATCAATTCTGAAGATGTTTAGGTGTGTCTAATTTATCTAGTTAGTGGTTGCGTATTAATGGAACAATCTCTATAATACACGCCAATTGAGCAGCATATCGCTGCATGTGGACGCGGGATGGAGCAGCTTGGTAGCTCGTCGGGCTCATAACCCGAAGGTCGTCGGTTCAAATCCGGCTCCCGCAACCAATATTAAGAAATTTGATTATTTCTTATTAGGTCGCGCATTCATGGTAATGCGCGTTTTGCGTTTAAGCGCAGCTTAATTTAGGCTGGTACAGCCCGCAACCAAGCACGGCCTTTGGCCACACAGTTTGTTTTTGGTGTGACGCCCCGCTTGGTTCGGGGCGTTGTTGTGTCTAGTGCTAGATAATAGCAATTTAGGCCCAAGAGCATGCAGCTGAATTGATGGGGCCATGAGCCCTTTTTTTGTTTGTATGGAGGTAATTTGTGTCAAAACTCGAGCAAGATTTAACCGTTATGCTAGAGCCTGCTGTTGAAGCGTGTGGTTTTGAGCTACTCGGTCTAGAGTTTGTGCAAGCTGGTCGTCATTCTACACTGAGAGTGTACATCGAACATGAGAATGGTATTAATGTTGACGATTGTGCAGAAGTAAGTCGCCAGATTAGTGCGATTATGGATGTAGAAGATCCCATTACAAATGAATACAACTTAGAAGTGTCTTCACCGGGTGTGGATAGACCATTATTCAAACAAGCTCATTATGAGGACGCGCAAGGTGAAGAAGTGCGTTTGCGCACTAAACTTCCACAAGATGGTCGCCGCAATTTTAAAGGCGATCTTATAGCAGTTAAAGGCGATATGATCACGCTGACTGTCGACGGGCAAGAGCACCACATTATGCTAAGCAATGTCGAAAGAGCTAATATCATAGCCAAATTTTAAGATTAAGTGCGAAGGACCAGGGCAAGCGAGGCAAAACCTATGGCAAAAGAGATCTTGTTGGTTGCAGAAGCTGTATCCAATGAAAAAGCAGTCCCAAGAGAGAAAATTTTTGAGGCGTTAGAGTTCGCACTGGCGACTGCTACAAAGAAAAAACATGACGGTGAAATTGAAGTACGTGTTTCTATCGATAGAAAAACGGGTGAATATGACACATTCCGTCGTTGGCAAGTAGCTGAGCCGTTAGAAGATGGTTCACTAGAGCACCCTTATTCTGAAATCACCCTTGAAGCTGCTCAGGTCGAAGAGCCAGAGTTGCAACTAGGTGACTACGTAGAAGAGCAAATTGAGTCAATTCAATTTGACCGAATTACAACCCAAATGGCTAAACAGGTTATCGTGCAAAAAGTACGTGAAGCTGAGCGTGCATTAGTTGTTGATGCATATAAAGACCAAAAGGGTGAGTTGGTAACTGGTGTTGTGAAAAAAGCATCGCGTGATACCGTTGTAATTGATTTAGGTAATAATGCTGAAGCGGTAATTTACCGTGAAGATATGCTACCTCGCGAAAGCTTCCGTCCTGGTGACCGCGTTCGCGGATTACTATATGAAGTGAAGCCTGAAGCACGCGGCGCGCAGTTGTTTGTAACACGCTCTAAACCAGAGATGCTAATGGAGTTATTCCGCATCGAGGTACCAGAAATTGGTGAAGAGATGATCGAGCTCAAAGGTGCAGCTCGTGATCCTGGTTCACGCGCCAAAATTGCGGTTAAATCAAATGACAAACGCATTGACCCAGTAGGTGCATGTGTTGGTATGCGTGGAGCACGTGTACAAGCTGTTTCGACAGAATTAGGCGGCGAGCGTGTTGATATAGTATTATATGATGACAATCCAGCTCAGTTCGTTATTAATGCAATGGCACCTGCAGAAGTTGCGTCAATTGTGATGGATGAAGATTCACGCACTATGGAAATCGCGGTTGAAGCAGATAACCTAGCACAAGCAATTGGTCGTAATGGGCAGAACGTGCGTTTAGCTAGCCAACTAACAGGTTGGGAACTAAACGTAATGACAGTTGAAGATATGGAGCGTAAAAACGCCGAAGAATCTGATAAACTTATTAGCCTATTTACAGACAACCTAGATATCGATGATGACTTTGCAGAGTTTTTGATTAACGAAGGTTTCTCGACTCTTGAAGAAGTGGCATACGTACCTGTTGCTGAGTTCTTAGAGATTCAAGGGCTAGACGAAGAAACTGTCGAAGAGTTACGTAAACGTGCAAAAGATGCATTGACGACTAAAGCACTTCGTGATGAAGAGTCTTTAGAAGGTGCTGAACCTGCTCAAGACTTACTAGAGCTTGAAGGTCTTGACCGTCACTTAGCGTTTGTGATGGCGAGCAAAGGCGTAATCACCCTAGAAGATTTAGCAGAGCAAGGTATCGACGAATTAGTTGAGATCACTGAATTATCTGAACAGCAAGCGGGCGACTTTATTATGGCTGCACGCAACATTTGCTGGTTTAGTGAAGAGTAGTTTATTAACGGGAGGTAACGCATAACATGGCAGAAGTGAGCATAGAGAAACTAGCCGAGAACATTGGTACAACTGTTGATAAATTACTGCAGCAGTTAACAGATGCAGGGATCACCAAAGCCAAAGGCGATCAGGTAAGTGAATCTGAAAAAGCCAAGTTGCTAGACCATTTGAGTAAGCAGCATGGCGGTACAGGTTCAGATGGCCCTGAGCGTATGACTCTTCAGCGTAAAAGCAAGAGTACCTTAAGTGTTACTGGTTCTACTGGTAAAGCTAAATCGGTTCAGGTAGAAGTACGTAAAAAGCGCACTTACGTTAAAAAGAGCGCAATCGAGCAGCAAAAAGAGCAAGAACGCTTAGCTGCAGAGGAAGCTGCGCGCAAAGAAGCAGAATTGAAAGCTCAACAAGAAGCTGAGCAACAAGCGAAAGAAGAAGCTGAACGCAACGCCCAACAGGAGGCAGAGCGAAAAGCCAAAGAGGAAGCTGAGCGCAAAGCTAAAGAAGAAGCCAAACGTAAAGCAGAAGCAGAACGTCAAGCGAAAGAACAGCAGAGTAAAGAAGTGGATAGCGCCCAACAAGAGCAAGAGAAAATCGAAGCAGAACGTCTTCGTACTGAAGCAGAAGCAGCAGCTGTAAAAAAAGCTGAAGAAGAAGCAAAACGTCAAGCTGAAGAAGCTCGTCGTCTAGCAGAAGAGAATGAAGCACGCTGGAAAGCTGAAGAAGAAGAGCGCAAACGTCGCGAAGCTTCTGCAGATCACCATATGACTACTTCTACATATGCACGTGAAGCAGAAGATGAGTCTGATGCACGTGAAGAGAAAAGTGCACGTCGTAAGAAAAAGAAAAAGCCACAGGCGAAAGGCGAGACTAACGCACAACAGTCACGTGGTAAGAAAGGCAAGCTTAAAGCGCCTACATCTCTTCAACATGGCTTCCAAAAGCCTGCGGCGGAAGTTAAACAAGAAGTACGCATTAGTGAAACAATTACAGTATCTGAGCTTGCATCACGCATGGCTGTGAAAGGTGCAGAAGTTGTTAAAACACTAATGAAGCTTGGTGAAATGGTAACAATCAACCAAGTTATTGACCAAGAAACTGCTCAGTATGTTGCAGAAGAAATGGGTCATAAAGTTGTTCTTGTTAAAGAGAATGAACTTGAAGAGAAAGTATTGAGTGACCGTAGCGACAACGAGAGCGTTGGTCCACGTGCGCCAGTTGTTACTGTAATGGGTCACGTTGACCACGGTAAGACGTCAACGCTTGACTACATTCGTAAAGCGAAAGTAGCAGACGGCGAAGCCGGTGGTATTACACAGCACATTGGTGCATACCATGTTGAAACAGATGGCAACATGATCACGTTCCTTGATACTCCGGGACACGCGGCGTTTACATCAATGCGTGCACGTGGTGCAAAAGCGACAGATATCGTTGTACTAGTTGTAGCTGCTGATGATGGTGTAATGCCACAGACGAAAGAAGCTGTACAGCACGCAAAAGCTGCTGAAGTACCGCTTATCATCGCTGTAAACAAGATGGATAAAGAGGGTATCGACCCTGATCGCGTTAAAAACGAACTTGCTCAATTGGATGTTATTCCAGAAGAGTGGGGTGGTGACACGCAGTTTGTTCATATCTCAGCGAAAACAGGCCTAGGTATCGACGACTTACTTGAAGCTATCTTGATGCAAGCTGAGCTACTAGAGCTAACCGCTCCTCAAGAAGGTATGGCACAAGGTGTTGTTATTGAATCTCGTCTAGATAAAGGCCGCGGTCCAGTTGCAACTGTACTTGTACAAGGCGGTACACTTGAGCAGGGTAATATCGTTCTTTGTGGTCTTGAGTACGGTCGTGTCCGTGCAATGAGAGACGAAAACGGTAAAGAAATTTCACAAGCTGGCCCGTCAATTCCTGTAGAGATCTTAGGTCTTTCTGGTGTACCAGCAGCTGGTGATGAAGCAACGGTTGTTAAAGATGAGCGTAAAGCGCGTGAAGTTGCACTATACCGTCAAGGTAAGTTCCGTGAAGTGAAGCTTGCTCGTCAGCAGAAAGCGAAACTTGAGAACATGTTTACAAACATGACTGAAGGCGATATCTCTGAAGTTAATGTTGTTCTTAAAGCTGATGTACAAGGTTCAATTGAAGCAATCTCAGATTCACTAACTAAGCTTTCGACTGACGAAGTTAAAGTGAAGATTGTAGGTAGTGGTGTAGGTGGTATCACTGAAACAGATGCAACACTTGCAGCAGCTTCAAATGCAATCATCGTTGGTTTCAACGTTCGTGCGGATGCGTCTGCGCGTAAAGTGATTGAAGCAGAAAACCTAGACCTACGTTACTACAGCGTTATTTATGACCTAATCGAAGAAGTGAAACAAGCAATGGCTGGTATGCTTGCGCCTGAGTTCAAACAAGAGATTATTGGTCTTGCTGAAGTTCGTGACGTGTTCAAGTCGCCTAAGATCGGTGCAGTAGCAGGTTGTATGGTAACTGAAGGTATCGTGAAGCGCAGCGCGCCAATTCGTGTACTACGTGAAAACGTGGTTATTTACGAAGGTGAGCTTGAATCACTTCGTCGCTTTAAAGATGACGTACAAGAAGTTCGTAACGGTATGGAATGTGGTATCGGTGTTAAGAACTACAATGACGTTAAAGTTGGCGATCAGATTGAGGTATTCGAAACTGTTGAAGTACAGCGTTCACTGTAATTCTAACAGGGTCTAAACCTTGAAATGGGGGCGTTAGCCCCCATTTGTGTTTGTGTTTTTTAGATTTTTATAACATAAAAATCAATAGCTTATTAAAAGTGGTGACAATGAGAGAATTTTCTCGTACGGATCGTGTTGCACAGCAAATTCAAAAAGAAATTGCGGTTATTTTGCAACGAGAAATAAAAGATCCAAGACTTGGTATGGTAACTGTATCCGCAGTTGAAGTATCTCGTGATTTATCTTATGCAAAGATCTTCGTAACTGTATTAAACAGTAAGAGCGATGAAGATACAAAACAAAACCTCGCTATCATGAATGATGCGACTGGATACATTCGCTCGATCTTAGGCAAGCGTATTCGTGCGCGCATTATGCCAGAGCTAAAGTTTGTCCTAGATAATTCACTGATGGAAGGTATGCGTATTTCCAATTTAGTTGATGAAGTGATCCGTTCTGATAAAGAAAAGCGTGGCGAAGATACTGATTCAGTAGAAGGTGGTGAAGAGTAATGGCCCGTCGTAGTAAAGGTCGCCCGGTTGATGGCATTGTACTTTTACACAAGCCTCAAGGGATCTCATCTAATAAAGCTCTACAGCAGGCCAAAGGCATCTACTTTGCTCAAAAAGCAGGGCACACAGGTGCTTTGGACCCGCTTGCAACGGGTATGTTGCCAATCTGTTTTGGTGAAGCGACAAAGTTTACGCAGTTTCTATTAGATACAGATAAAACTTATGTTGTGCGTGCACAATTAGGTGAACGAACTACTACATCAGACTCAGATGGGGAAATCGTTGAAACACGCCTTGTTGACATTACGCAACAGCAATTAGAGCAGGAAGTTGCTAGCTTTTTAGGTGAGTCTGATCAATACCCTTCGATGTATTCTGCGCTTAAATATCAAGGCCAGCCATTATACAAGTATGCTCGTGAAGGGATTGAAGTACCTCGTAAATGTCGAAAAATAAACGTTTATAGCATCACGCTTGATGAATATGATGTTGAAAGCCAGCAAATTCAAATGACAGTGCATGTATCAAAAGGTACTTATATTCGCACTATCGTTGATGATTTAGGCGAGAAGCTGGGATGTGGTGCGCACGTTATTATGCTACACCGTAGTGGTGTCGGTCATTATCCAGCTGAAAAGATGATCACCATTGAAGCTTTAGAAGAAAAGTTACAACAAGCTAAAGATGATGAGGTTGAGCCATCTACCTATATTGATGAGCTATTACTGCCGATGGATACAGCACTTGTTGATCTTCCTACGATCACTTTAACTAAAGAGCAAGGTGTTGCATTTAGTCATGGTCAAACAGTTGTTGTAGGTGAAGTCCCTGAAGGGGTAATCAAGGTTATGGCAGAAGATACCTTTATTGGTATCGGTGAGCGTAACAAACACGGTCATCTTAAAGCAAAAAGAGCGCTATCGAGTGCACAATAATTTTGTCAGCGGCGTGAATTACTGATACAATGCCGCCGCTTTGTCGCTTTGGCTGAATTAGTGATCGGCTAAAGCATTAAATTTATTTAAATTGGAGTTTATTATGTCACTAAGCAACAAAGAAAAAGCAGAAATCGTAGCAAAATTCGCTCGCGCAGAAGGCGACACAGGTTCACCTGAAGTTCAAGTAGCGCTTCTAACTGCTGATATCAACAAACTACAAGGCCACTTTGCTGACCACAAACACGACTTCCACTCTCGTCGTGGTCTACTACGTAAAGTTAGCCAACGTCGTAACCTTCTTGATTACCTAAAAGGTAAGAACGTTGAGCGTTACGCTGCGTTGATCAAAGAGCTTGGCCTACGTCGCTAAGAATTTGATGAATTGTTGGATTTTTATCCGACAATAAAAAAGGGGCGACTTCGCCCCTTTTTTTGTGCGTGTACTAGCAGTATACTTACCCTCGCTCAAGCATAGTGCTGAGCAAGCGCCGATACTTCTGCCAATTGTAGTGCTTAAGTAGATCTATATGAGTACCAAAGCTTTTTGGGTGTTCTATTTAAGACTGTAATTGGTTGTTGTTGGCGTTTTAATATATTTTTTAAGGAATATTTTTGTGCAAGCAATAATTAAAGAATTCCAATTAGGTCAACATACAGTGACCCTGGAAACTGGTGCAATCGCGCGTCAAGCTGACGGAGCGGTTTTAGCAAGCATTGGTGATACTTCAGTACTTGTTACTGTTGTTGGTAAGCGTGAAGCTGCGCCTGGTCAGGACTTCTTCCCTCTTACTGTAAACTATCAAGAAAAAATGTACGCAGCTGGCCGCATTCCAGGTGGTTTCTTGAAGCGTGAAGGTCGTCCTTCTGACTCAGAAACACTGACTGCGCGTCTAATTGACCGTCCAATTCGTCCACTATTCCCAGACGGTTTCGTGAACGAAGTTCAAGTTATCGCGACAGTAGTTTCTTCAGATCCTGAAATTCAGCCTGACATGGTTGCGTTGATCGGTACTTCTGCAGCACTTGCTATTTCTGGTGTGCCATTCAATGGTCCTATCGGTGCGGCTCGTGTTGGTTACATCGATGGCCAATATGTACTTAACCCAACTGTAAAAGAGCTTTCTGAAAGTAAGCTTGATCTAGTTGTAGCGGGCACTGAAAATGCGGTATTGATGGTTGAATCAGAAGCCGAAATCTTAACTGAAGAAGAGATGTTAGGTGCGGTTGTTTATGGTCACGACCAGTCTCAAGCTATCATCAAAGCAATTGAAGAGTTTAAAGCTGAAGCTGGCAAACCAGCTTGGGAATGGACTGCGCCTGAGAAAAACGTTGCTCTAGCAGACAAAGTAGCTGCAATTGCAGAAGAGAAAGTTGGTTCGGCTTACCTTATTACTGACAAAGTAGCACGTAAAGAGTCTCTGTCTGAAGCAAAAGCAGAAGTAATCGAAAAGCTAACTGCTGAACTTGCTGAAGGCGAAGAGCTGGACGAGCAAGAAGTTGGTAAACTATTCAGCTCACTTGAGAAGAAAATTGTACGTGGTCGCATCATCGCTGGTGAGAAACGTATTGATGGCCGTGAACCAGACATGGTTCGTGCGCTTGACGTGATGACTGGTGTACTTCCGCGTACTCACGGTTCTTCAATCTTCACTCGTGGTGAAACTCAGGCACTAGTAACTGCTACTCTAGGTACTGAGCGTGATGCACAAATGATGGATGATCTTGTTGGCACTCACAAGCATCACTTCATGCTTCACTACAACTTCCCTCCATTCTGTGTGGGTGAAACAGGCTTCATTGGCTCTCCAAAGCGTCGTGAAATCGGCCACGGTAACCTTGCAAAGCGTGGTGTTCAAGCGGTAATGCCGAGTTTAGAAGAATTCCCGTACTCAGTACGTGTTGTATCTGAAATCACAGAATCTAATGGTTCATCTTCAATGGCATCTGTATGTGGTACTTCACTCGCTCTTATGGATGCAGGTGTACCTGTTAAAGCATCTGTTGCTGGTATTGCAATGGGTCTAGTTAAAGAAGGCGATGATTTCGTTGTTCTTTCAGATATCCTGGGTGATGAAGATCACCTTGGTGATATGGACTTCAAAGTTGCCGGTAGCAGCGCGGGTGTTACTGCACTTCAGATGGATATCAAGATTGAAGGTATCACTAAAGAAATTATGCAGATTGCTTTACGTCAAGCGAAAGCAGCTCGTATGCACATCCTAAGCGTAATGGACCAAGCTATTGCTGCACCTTCACAAGAGCTTTCTGAATTTGCTCCACGTATTTACACGATGAATATTCCACCGAAGAAGATTGCTGATGTAATCGGTAAAGGTGGTGCTACAATTCGTCAGCTAACTGAAGAAACAGATACGACGATCGAAATCGAAGATGACGGTACAGTTAAAATCGCTGCAACTAACGGTAACAGCGCAAAAGAAGCGATTGCTCGCATCGAAGCGTTAACTGCTGAATTAGAAGTTGGTACTATCTACAATGGTAAAGTAAACCGCATCGTAGATTTCGGTGCGTTTGTAAATGTTTTACCTGGTAAAGATGGCCTAGTACACATTTCTCAAATCAGCAAAGAGCGCGTTAACAACGTTTCTGACCACCTAAAAGTTGGTCAAGAAGTTAAAGTTAAAGTGCTAGAAGTTGATCGTCAGGGCCGTGTTCGCTTAAGCATCAAAGAAGCGCTTGAGCCATCAGAGCCTGCAGCAGAGCAAGCTCCAAAAGGTGAGTAATTTTCTGTAAAGAAACAATAAGTTTCGTTAAAAGGGGCTGAATGGCCCCTTTTTTTGTGCTTTAATGGCTGACATCATCAATTATCTGGCCCATAGAGGGAAGTACCTTGAGATTTTTATTAATACCATTGTTAGGATTAAGCTTATTGGGCTGTCAGAGCACGCAAAAAGCGGGTGATCATAATGCCATGCTACCTGTATTGCCAATCCCATTCACAGAGCCTTTGCAACCAGACCCACGTGCGCAAATTGAAGTGGCTAGGTACAGTGAGTTACTCAATAGTCCAGAGTTGACCCGAACCCAAAGAGCAGAGTTATATCACATACGTGGTAAACTATACGATAGTCTGGGCTTACCCCAGTTGGCACAAATTGACTTCAATCGAGCTTTGAAGCTTAAGCCAGATCTAGCCGAAACGTATAACTTTCTAGGAATACATCACACTTTAAGGCAAGAATTTACCCAAGCATATGAGCGTTTTGACTCAGTATTAGAGTTAGACGAAAGTTATGAATATGCATATTTAAACCGAGGTATTGCGCTGTATTACGGGGATAGGGCCGAACTTGCAGTAGAGGATCTTACGCGGTTTTTGGCAAGTGCAGACGATGATGCCTACAGAGTATTATGGTTGTTTTTAGCTCAAAATGACGTTGATCCGATTGTTGCTAAAGAGCAATTGGCAATTAATAGCCAAAAGTTGAACCCGTCTGCGTGGTCGACGCAAATTGTTCAATTGTACTTAAATCAGCTGAGTGAAGAACAGTTTCTGGCAGGTGTTACCCTTGGGGTTCAGTCACAGAAAGAATATGCAGAGCGACTTTGTGAGGCCTATTTCTATATAGCTAAACGTCACCTTCGAGCTGGCAACGACCTGAAAGCAGCGGAGTATTTTAGGTTGACGCTGGCAACGAATGTTTATGAGTTTGTAGAACACAAGTATGCAAAACTAGAGTTGCAGCTAATCAGGCAAGCGCTTTTACAAAAAAGCGCCGGTTAAATGATGTTTCGTCAGTATATTGCTGGCATCATTTTCATCCTGTTGGCTGTCCCTAGTAGCAGCCAACAATTTACTTATGTTAAAGACCTTACCCCGCAGAAAATTGCCGCCTTTGTCGAGCAGGCCGAATCAGACCTCAATCCAGACACTGTTGCTTACAAGCTAATAAAACAGACACCCGAGCGATTGAGTAATGACCAAGTATTGACTCTTCGGCGCTCTGGGTATCATTTTTTTGCGTTTGAATGGGCAATTCGGCTCATCGACCAAGGACAACATCAACAGGCCCTGCTGCTACTTGAGCGACACTGGTATAGTGCTCCGAGGTCATCCCATATACGCTTGTTAGAACTGCTACGGCAGCAACAGCAGTTTTATTATATGAACCGTGTACTCAAGCGATTTGGCGAGATAGAGCCATATTCGACACTGAACGCAATGGATAAAAGTAAGTCAATTGACGAAATTGATATTGATAGCGCGGGTTCATTGGGCTTTTCTATATTTGGTCGAAATGAGCAAAGTATACCGTGTGAGCACAAGGTTGTTTTAGTTGCGGAGTCTTTGCGAAGTGTTAAACAGCTCGCATTTCTAAAGGCTAAGTATATGGATAGTTCATTTTCCACAGAGCTACCATACTGTTTCTCAGAGCCCTATTATGTTGGCGATCTGACACAGTGCAGAGGAAAAGGTACTGAGTTTATTCGTTGTGACATACATCATTTAATTGAGCAACCAGTAACAAAACAAGCGCGGCACCTAGTGATCATGACTGATAAACCCGGTCTTGCGAATGTCCGCCATGGTGTTATGGCACTGAATAGTAAAAGTGGTTTTGAGTTATTTATTCATGAGCTGATGCATTTTACCTATTTTGAAGACGAATACCCAGTATCAGCAAATAGAGCAAAATGGCTCTGTGCGACAGAGGGCTTGAAAGCACCCAATTTATACGTGGGGGAAAACGCACCAAAAGGTTGGTATCAGAGTGAAACATGTAAGTTTGGTAAGTTGCCATCATATAAACCCCAGCGTGCTGTATCAAAGATGGAATATCACGAAATCCACTTGTCAAACCAATATTTAGGATTATGGTTAAAGTCATTGGATAAAACTTTATTAGCACCTAGCGATTATCAAAACTATTTGAATGCGCTATCTGCAAACGAGTAGTTAGGGTTAAATGGCGGCACCTTTTATGAACAGGATCTGAATTGTTTGTTAATCTTGCCTATAAATTGAACAGCCAGTATGTGAAACCCTAGACAAGTCAAACACTAATAAAGTATAACTGGTAGACGTTATGTGTGATAAAAATGCACGTAAAAAATAAACAGAACACGATCGCCATGACGTAATCATAACGTGCATTTAATAGTAATGAACGGCATCGAAGATATAAGGCTTCTTTATGACTTTGCTTTGGATACCCTTGATATCCTTGTTAGGCAGTTTACTCTCTTCATTTACAGGTAAACTCTCTCGCAATCAGTCGACTGCAATCACTTTGATTGCACCCACTGTGGCCCTTTTGTTGGCCATTGATTTAGCTCCCGCAGTGTTTGCTGGGGAAGCTGTCCGCGCAACGCTAGATTGGGTGCCTATACTCGATCTTGATGTGTCTTTCAGATTGGACGGATTGGCACTTTTATTCGTATTTATGATCTTAGGTATCGGTATATTAGTGATTTTCTATGCTCGCTACTACCTAAGTGAAAATGACTCCATGCCCAAGCTATACGCGTACTTAATGCTGTTTATGACGGCTATGTTGGGTATTGTGATGTCAAATAACGTACTTCAATTATGGGTGTTCTGGGAATTAACCAGTATTAGCTCATTTTTATTGATCAGTTATTGGTGGCATAAGTCAGAAGCACGTAAAGGTGCAAAAATGGCGTTAGCTATCACTGGAGGCGGTGGTCTAGCACTACTAGCCGGCTTGCTTCTCATTGGTAATATTGTTGGTAGCTATGACCTAGATATCATACTTGCTAGCCGAGAGCTTATTCAAGCTCATGATTTATATGAAGTTGCTCTAGTGCTTGTGCTTTTAGGTGCCTTTACTAAGTCTGCTCAATTTCCGTTCCACTTTTGGCTACCTCACGCAATGGCTGCGCCTACACCTGTGAGTGCTTACTTGCACTCTGCAACCATGGTAAAAGCAGGCATATTCCTACTGGCGCGCTTTTACCCGGCGTTAGCTGGCACCGAAATTTGGTTTATTTTGGTTGGATTAACCGGATTAATAACCTTACTTGTTGGCGCGTATATCGCATTGTTCAAGCATGATTTGAAAGGGTTATTGGCATTTTCGACGATCAGTCATCTCGGTCTCATTACACTGTTGCTTGGACTAGATACTGAATTGGCAACTGTAGCAGCTATTTTCCATATCATTAATCATGCAACCTTCAAGGCCTCGCTGTTTATGGCAACGGGGATCATAGATCACGAGACTGGTACCCGTGATATGCGAAGATTAAACGGTATGTGGCGTTTTATGCCTTATACAGCTACTTTGGCTATGGTTGCAGCGGCTTCTATGGCGGGTGTGCCTCTGCTTAATGGTTTCTTATCTAAAGAGATGTTTTTTGCAGAAACGTTACATCAGCAACTGCTTGGTTCTATGTCTTGGCTAATACCTATCTTGGCAACTATTGCCGCTGCTTTTTCTGTGGCTTACTCAGCTAGATTCATCCATGACGTATTCTTTAATGGTGATCCGGTAGATTTACCAAAAGAGCCACATGAAGCGCCGCGCTATATGCGTGTACCGATTGAAATCTTAGTGGCGCTTTGTTTGATTGTAGGTATGTTCCCGAACTTTGTCGTAGACGGTATCTTAAGACTGGCCTCTGGCGCGGTATTGGGTGATGAAGCCCCTGAGTTTTATATCGCCATTTGGCATGGACTGAATTTGCCGTTGTTAATGAGTGCCATTGCCGTATGTGGTGGTCTACTGATTTACACTCAGCGTAAGTATCTATTCCAATTTCAAGCATCTTTGCCACCAATCAACGCCAAAAAAGGTTTTGAAAAAACGATGTATTCAGTGGTTACTTGGAGTCAAAACAAAATCAGCGCCATCGAAAATGGCTCACTGCAACGCTATTTGATGTTGATGCTGTTGGTTGTGCTCTTGAGTGCCGGTTGGCCGTTGTTTGAAATGAGTCAACTTGTTGGTGAAAATGCGCTAACACCTGTAGACATCCACAATGGGATCGGTGCTGGCCTTCTAATGATTGGTGCAATTGGTACGGTTATTTGGCATCGTACACGTATGGTGGCACTGCTGATGATCTCAGTGGTTGGTTTGATGGTATCAGTGGCCTTTACACGTTTTTCAGCGCCAGATTTAGCCTTGACCCAGCTTACTGTTGAAGTAGTAACCATTATCTTGCTGATGTTAGCGTTATTCTTCCTGCCTCAAAAAACACCTAAGGAATCGAGCTCGATTAGAACATTAAGAGACCTAGGAGTTGCTTCTGCAATTGGTGTGATTGTTGGTAGTATTTGTTACGCACTCATTACAAGACCATTGTCATCTATTTCAGACTTCTTTGTGGCAAATGCTAAAACAGGTGGTGGTGGCACAAATGTCGTAAACGTTATCTTAGTAGATTTCAGGGGCTTTGATACTTTGGGTGAAATAGTCGTATTGGGTATTGCTGCTCTGGGTATCTATAAACTAATCATTCATCTTCCTTTGTTCATGCCGGGCAGCGATTCAGAAGGTCGTCCGTGGGCTAAAGAACGCTATCCACTGTTGTTAGCGTCAATTTCGCAAAGCCTATTGCCGCTGGCGTTATTAGTGTCTTTCTATATTTTCTTAAGAGGTCACAATCTGCCGGGAGGAGGCTTTATCGCAGGTCTTGTTACTGCAATTGCGTTTATCTTGCAGTACATCGCTCATGGCTCAAACTGGATAGCAGAGCGATTCACTTTGAATTACCGTAAAATCATTGCCTCGGGTATCGCTATAGCAATGTTATCAGGATTGGGCAGCTGGGCCTTTGGCCGTCCATTCTTAACAACTTGGTTTGACTATTTTGATATTCCATTGATTGGTGAAATTGAGCTGGCCAGTGCGTTAGTATTTGATTTAGGCGTATATGTAACCGTTGTTGGAGCAACGTTAATGATATTGGCAAGCCTTGGTAAAGTGACTGCGAATGCGCCCAAAGAAGAGGTGAATATTTAATGGAGCTTTTGTATTCTTCATGCGTAGGCCTACTAGTGGCCTGCGGAGTGTTTTTAATTTTGCGAGCAAGGACCTTTCCTGTGGTCCTTGGTTTGACCATGCTTTCGTATGCAGTGAACCTGTTTTTGTTTGCATCAGGCCGGCTGTCAATGAACCAGGCCGCAGTACTAGGTTACAGTGAAACATATGCGGATCCACTGCCGCAAGCATTGGTGCTTACGGCAATTGTTATCGGTTTTGCGATGACAGCTTTTGTGGTTATCTTAGCGATCCGTGGGCGTGCAGACTTAGGTAACGACCACGTAAATGGTGTAGTACCTGACAAAACCAAAACTAAAGGTCGTCAGGTCAAGGAGCAAGGTAAGGCATGAGTCAACATTTAACCTCTTTACCTGTATTACTACCTATGTTGGCGGCAATTTTAATGTTAATGCCGCCGTGTGGGAAAAACTTAAAAATTAGACGTTATGTTTCAGTTTTTATGGGGTTGCTCACAACCGCCGTATCTGTTTCATTGCTAGCATTTGTCAAAGGCAATAGTACTCAAGTATATGCGATAGGTGATTGGTCGGCCCCGTTTGGTATTGTCCTAGTAGCTGATCCACTTTCTACCTTATTGGTTTCTTTGACATCATTTTTGGGGCTTGTCTGTGCGTTGTATAGCTGTGCCGGGGATGATGAGCAAGGTAGCTTTTTCCACCCGCTATTACATTTCCTTGTGTTGGGTGTAAACGGTGCGTTTTTAACTGGCGACGCTTTTAACCTCTTTGTATTTTTTGAAGTCCTGTTGATTGCTTCATATTCGCTACTTATGCATGGAGGCGACAAGCGCAATACGCGAGCAGCACTGCAATATGTGATATTAAACCTAGTGGGTTCATCTGTATTTCTAATTGCGTTGGGTATTCTTTACGGTACTTTAGGTACGTTAAATATGGCCGATATGGCAACGCGCGTTATGGAGTTGCAAGGTGATGATGTTTATTTGGCGAAAATAGGTGGTCTACTGCTATTGGTTGTCTTTGCGTTAAAAGGCGCTTTGTTGCCATTACATTTATGGTTACCGAATACATACTCAACAGCCATGCCTGTTGTGGCCGCTCTGTTTGCAATCATGACTAAAGTTGGCGTTTATTCAATGATGCGTGTGTATACGTTAATTTTTGGCGAACAGGCGGGTGAGTTAAGTCATATGGCGCAGCATTGGCTTTGGTGGCTGGCATTGGCTACGATTGTTATGGGTGCCATAGGGGTGCTAGCGAGCCAAGATTTACGAAAAATGGTTGCGAATCTTGTTGTGGTTTCGGTGGGTACTCTTGTAGCTTTAGTTGCTGCGCAAACAGTAGATAGCAGTGCAGCAGCAATTTATTACCTAGTGCATTCCACACTGGTATCCGCAGCGCTGTTTTTAATCGCAGATTTAGTGGGCAAACAAAGGGGCAAAGTCAGTGATCGTATTACTGCTGGTCGCCCAGTCGCACAGCCTCTATTTTTAGGTGGTGCGTTTATTTTTGCGGCGGTTACTGTGATTGGTATGCCCCCACTTTCAGGGTTTATCGGTAAAGTATGGATTTTAGAGTCAACACTAGAATCTGCCCATGGTCACTGGTTTTGGCCAATATACCTAATTGCGAGCCTAGCAGTATTGGTCTCAGTTTCAAAAGCGGGAAGCACCGTGTTTTGGCACCATACCGGTAAAGGTGAGGCAAATACTGAAGAAAAGGCACATCCAGTGCAAATTGTTGCAGTATTAATGCTTGTTGCGGCTTCACCATTGATGGTGATATTTGCTGGACCGGTCACTGATTACGCGCAATTTGCAGCGGTAGAATTGCATAATTTTTACGGCCTTATCCAACATGTATTAGGGGGCAGGTAAATGAGACTTGAAGCAAAATATAAATGGCTACCAACGCCTTTTAGAAGCTTATTATTATTTTCAGTTTGGTTACTGCTTAACAATACTGTGGCGCTAGGGCATGTTATTTTGGGAATAGTTTTGGCGATTATAATACCGCTTATAACTCACCCTTTTAGAACTAAACAGCCATTGGTAGTGAAGCCATTTAGGGCATTAAGGCATTTGATGTTAGTTCTTTACGATATTTTGACTGCAAATATTGAGGTTGCGATCAAAATTCTTGGACCAACTAAAAAATTAAAGCCTGGTTTTGTAAAAGTTCCCTTAGACCTACATGAGGCAATGCCAATCACCATTTTGGCAAGCACAGTTTCACTAACACCTGGTACAGTGAGCGCCGAAGTGTATCCGTGGCCAGAAACGCTCGAAGGTGAACAAGCGGATTGCCAAAAGTACTTGTTGATCCATGTCTTAGATCTGGATGATGAGCAGACCTTGATTGAAACAATAAAATCCCGTTATGAAGCGCCACTAAAGGAGATCTTTGAATGTTAGATACGATCATCTTAATTGTTTTTGCCATGATTGGCTTGGCGTTGTTACTGAATTTATGGCGTCTAGTTGTTGGCCCATCTGTACCTGATAGAATACTGGCTTTGGATACTATGTACATTAATACCATTGCGCTTATTATCCTATACGGTATGAACATGGGAACATCGTTGTATTTCGAAGCGGCATTATTGATCGCGTTACTCGGCTTTGTGAGTACCGTTGCTGTATGTAAATACTTATTACGCGGCGACATAATTGAATAGGGGCTGAGAAAGTGGATATTGTTATTTCGATTTTACTTTTAATGGGCGGTGTTTTAGTTTTGGTTGGCTCAATCGGGTTGGTAAAAATGCCTGATTTTTTCATGCGTTTGCATGGTCCGACAAAAGCAACGACACTGGGTATGGCTTGTTTATTATTTGCTGCTATGGCGCATTATAGTCAGTACGGTGACGGTTTGAGCTTAAAGGAAATTTTGATTTCTTTGTTTTTACTTATTACTGCTCCAATAAGTGGTTATATGTTAATAAAATCAGCTATTCACCACCGTATTGATTCTACAGACAAAACAACAGGAAAAGACAAAATAGAAGAGGATTAAAACCTACTTCGAGTTGGGTGCCTGTGGCACCCAACTGCCCATTACCCAACAATTGTAATATTTTTACCCAGTTTAAAAATTAGCGCGTTTTTCCTTCCAGTAACTCTATCGCAATTTATTCTTGCAAAATTCAGCTCAAAAACTTACTTTCAATTATTCTTTAATATTTCTGTAGTAAAATAAACTATTATTATTTAGTCAGTTAACTTTAGTTGGTAGTTTTAAAACGTTAATTACTTCTTGCTCCCAACGAAAATAGATGGAATTTCTTAAGGTCGCGTATGCAGCAGGTATCGATAAAAAATAAACTCATGCTCTTTGTAACAACCCTAGTTATTGCGGTTATTGCGATTCTAGTGGTGACGACTTGGTTACATTTGCAAGAGGAAAATAACAGACAAAGTGAAGAGGTCCACTCAGCAATGTTGCAGGAAATAAATGCGAGACTGGCGGCTCAAGGATTATATTACGGACAGAGAATAGCCAGTTTTTTAAATGCAGCTTATAGAATTCCAAACACGCTGGCTGGATCAATTGAATCTACATATACCTCGCCACTGAACAGAAATGAATTGCAATCTTTACTTATGGGGGGGCTCGAAAAAAGCGCCAATGTTTCTTCTATCTATGCGCACTTCGAGCCAAATGGCTACGATAAAAAAGATACAGATTACATACAGGGAGCGTCACACTCCGTTACCGGAAGTGGGGCGCTCGAAATGTACTTTACTAGAGATAGTAGCGGTGTAACGCAGCATAATGTAGCGTCTTCTGACGCAAAATATGCTGAAGCGCGCAACCAATTTGGTATACGTGAAGCTGAGTGGTATCTGTGCGCGAGGGATATAAATGCGCCCTGTATAATGGAACCTTATCTATATGAGATTTCGCCTGGTCGAGAAATGCTGATGACTTCTTTGACTGTACCTATACGTCAGAATGGGCGATTTAAGGGGATTATAGGAGTTGATGTTAATTTGCCTAGCTTGCAAAAATTAGTGGAAGAGCTTTCAAACAACTTATATCAGGGTAAAGGCAAAGTATTTCTGTTGAGTGAGTTAGGACTAATTGCAGGGGCTAGCCATAACGCAAATAATCTGGGTGACCCTTTGAGCGATGTATTACAAGTGTCATTGGCAAATAAGCTTAGTACATTGCACCAAAAAGGTGGCTATGCAGAAACTGAAAGTAAGGTGTTTTTTGCAAAATCAATTGAAATTGAATTAGCAAATAAGACATGGTCATTGGTAATAGAAGTTCCGAAGCAGCAAGTGCTTGCGTCTGCCTATAGGATTGAGCAACAACTGCATCAATCAACCAGTGATTTTGGATTATGGTTGTTAATGCTCGGGTTTATTGTGATTTCAGTGGCTTTAGCCTTAAGCATCTTTTTGATAAACACCATTACGAAACCTCTTTCCCAAATTGAAGCAAGGATTGTTAATCTCGCTTCTAGTGAAGGGGATTTAACGCACAATTTAGAGGTCACACATCATGCCGAGCTTATTTCTTTAGCGAATGGTTTTAATGTTTTCACGAACAAATTGAGAGCCATGATCGCAGACTTAAAAGGGCTTGCTGAGCAGTCATATCAGCAGTCATATGTGACGACAGAAGCAGCAATTAACATCAAAAACAAAGTATCTAATCAGCATATTGAAATAGATAATGTTGTCACCGCTATTAATGAACTCAGTGCAACGGCCAGCGAAGTCGCTAGGGCATCTGAACAGGCAGCAACAACGACCGATGGCGCAGTCGGCACAGTGAGAGAGTGCGAACAGAGTATCGTCACGACAACCAAAACTGTCGAAGAGATAGCCTCTCAGGTATCAACCGCACAAGCTGCATTTCATAAAGTTGCAAAACGCAGCGGCGATATTTCGAAAATACTTGATGTAATTAGATCTATTGCAGAACAAACCAATTTGTTGGCATTGAATGCGGCTATTGAAGCTGCTCGTGCGGGAGAACAAGGAAGAGGATTTGCAGTTGTAGCAGACGAAGTACGTGCACTTGCGTCAAAGACACAAGCTTCAACAGATGATATCAGTACTTTGATCGAAAATTTACAAAGCGAGATCCGTGGTTCTGAACAAATTATCGAGCAAACGGTAGAGCAAGGAAGTGAGGCAACGGTCTTGTGCCGCGATGCTGCGAAAATTATGGCGGGTTTAGTAACTGAGCTCCATGGTATTTCTCATGAAGTAACACAAATAGCCACATCTGCTGAACAACAAAGTATGGTTACGGAAGAGGTGAATGCCAATACCACTAATATTTCCGACGCCGCACGTGAATTAGCTAAGTACGCTGATGATGTAGAGCACGCAGCAAGTGCTATGACACAGCTAGTTGAACAGAAGCATAGTCAGCTGAGTTTATTAAAAACGTAAGCGAGCAAAATTTTGAGTAGCTTGTTCTCAATTTAATTTGCACAAGAAGCTACTCAACCTGATAAATGATAAACACGGCTAGATTTGTTGGATGGAGTTGGCTAGAATAACTGTAAAAATATACAGTTTTTGGCATTTATGAAGCTCTACATTGCAGAAAAACCTTCCCTTGGTCGAGCCATTGCCGACGTCCTTCCAAAACCGCATAAAAAGCAAGATGGTTTTATTGAACTCGGAAATGGCGATTGTGTTACATGGTGCATTGGACATCTATTAGAACAAGCCGAGCCGGAAGACTATGATGAGCGGTATAAGAAATGGTTGATCCAAGATCTACCGATCGTACCCTCAGAGTGGAAGTTTAAAGCCAAACCAAAAACGAAAAAGCAACTAGCGACGGTGAAGCGATTGATAAAAAAAGCTTCAATACTAGTCCATGCTGGAGACCCTGATAGAGAAGGTCAGTTGCTAGTCGATGAAGTTATCCAAGAGGCTAAGCTTTCCAAAACGAAAAAAGCAACTGTTGAACGTGTGTTGATCAGTGACCTGAACCCAAGTGCTGTGAAAAAGGCGCTGAGTCAGACAAAACTGAACGCAGACTTTGTTCCATTGAGTGTTTCAGCTTTGGCACGGGCTAGAGCTGACTGGCTATATGGTATGAATTTAACCCGAGCTTATACTCTGGCTGGACAAAAAGCGGGTATTCAAGGTGTTTTGTCTGTTGGGCGAGTTCAAACTCCAGTGCTTGGTTTGGTGGTACGTCGTGATGAGGAAATAGAACACTTTGTTTCTAAGCCATTTTATGAAGTAACAGCTGTAATTCGCAAAGTAAATGGTGAGCAATTTGACGCTAAATGGGTGCCCAGTGATGCTTGCTTGCCGTATATGGATGAAGAAAAGCGAGTGTTGGTTAAATCGCTAGCTGAAAATGTTGCAGGTCGAATCAAAGACAAACCTGCGGATCTTACGGCGTTGGATCAATTACCTAAAAAGCAAAACCCACCTTTACCCTATAATTTGTCTTCATTACAAATTGATGCAAATAAACGCTATGCTATGTCAGCCAAACAAGTGTTAGATATTTGTCAGGCTTTATATGAAAAGCACAAACTCATTACCTATCCAAGATCTGATAATCGGTATCTTCCAAATGACCACTATGCTGAGCGCAACGATATTCTCGCTGCGATTTTGAACAATCAAGGCGAAGAAAAGCAACATATCGAAAACGCTGATCCAAATATCAAGAGTAAGTGTTGGAATAATAAAAAAGTAGAGGCGCACCATGCCATCATTCCCACCAAAAAAAATCTCAAAACAGCACAGCTTGGGCATCAAGAGCAACAAGTATATGGATTGATTTGTAGGCAGTATCTGGCTCAGTTTTACCCTCCCTATGAATACTCGCAAACCAAGGCTCAATTAAAGATTGCTGGAGGAATGTTTGTTGCCAAAGCTGACACAGTGATCAACCTAGGTTTCAAAGTTCTTTTTAAGTCAAATAAAAAAGAACAGGACGAAAAAAAGCAGTTGCCACAACTTAATGTTGGAGAGCCATTGCATTGTATCGATGGGTTAGTAAAAGAAAAGCACACTCAGCCTCCTCAATTTTATACCGAAGCGACGTTACTTAGTGCGATGACAGGCATAGCTCGATATGTAAAAAATGGTGACATTAAAAAGGTTCTCAAAGAAACAGACGGTCTAGGTACGGAAGCAACAAGAGCTGGGATAATAGAGCTGCTTTTTAAAAGGCGTTTTCTAGCTAGGGAAGGTAAATCAATTAAATCTACGGATCTTGGAAGAGGTCTTATTAATACTATTCCAGTAGACTTATCGCTACCAGATAGAACAGCATTGTGGGAGTCTCAGCTAACTAATATAGCTCAAAAAGCGGCCTCTTATAATCAGTTTATGTTGCCATTGCAGAATGAATTGGCGGAGTTAGTCGATTTATCTCAGACACTGAATACTGAACCACTTAAAGGTATTAAAACAGCAAGCTCCTTCAAAAGGAAAGGTAACTATCGAAAAACAGGTCGCAGGTCGACAAACAAAGGAAAAAGCAAATAGTTCTATATAATTACCTTGTAAACGAAAAACAAGTCACCATATAGCTAATAGAATTGCAACTAAGAATGCCCCATTATGGAAAACAAAATTACATTAACGCCAGAAAACATCCAGCAGGTACTTTCATCTTCATCTGCAGACCATCTAGTGTTGCTAAGCTTTTATAGTGCCCAGCATCCTGACTGCATTGCGCAGGCAGCCATTTTAGATGAATTGGCTGCGCAATATAGTAGCTGCATCACTATTGCTACATTAGATTGCGATCTACAGCAGGCTTTAGCAGGTCAACTTGCACAGCAAGTCGGACTGCAGGCACTTCCAACAGTAGTGGTTTTAAAAGCTGGCTCTCCAGTTGATGTATTAGCGGGTGCTAAAACAAAAGAAGAAATCACTAAAGTACTGACTGAACATTTACCTTCACCAGAACTGATTTTATTGGATCAAGCTAAACAAGCGTTGACTTCCGGAGATCTCAATGGGGCCTATTCTCATGCAAAACAGGCCTATGATATTGCCAAAGGAAATCCGAGAGTGAACTTGGTGTTTGCTGATATTTGTATTCAAATACAGAAAACTGATGATGCGGCAGCTTTGCTTGCAACGATCCCAGAAGATCAACATGATGCTTACTACCACAACTTACAGGCGAAGTTAGTTCAAGCACAGGAAGCGCAAGAATCCCCTGAAGTGAAAAAGTTGATGCAAGCGGTAGAGCAAAACCCAGATGACTTATCGTTATTATGTGAACTTGCACAGGCACAAGTAGATGCTGGTCAAAAAGAAGAGGCGCTAGCGTCTTTGTTTAAGGTTTTGAGCAAAGACTTATCTTTTGGCGAAGCCAAAAAAGGGTTTTTAGATATTATCGCGTCTTTGCCTGATGGCGACGCGGTAGCTGCAACCTTCCGTAGAAAATTATATAGTCTTCTCTACTAAAGTTTTTATTCTCGGCGCAATAAATTCGCGCCGAGAAATTTCTTGCAACTTCTCAAATTTGTACAATACTTAAATTCCTTTTTCGAAAAGTAATGACATTTTGATTAAAAAATGATGACAAAGCTTATAGTTTTGGGTGTTTTAGAGTGATTTTTGCTCATTTAAGTGTTTTTTATAAGTTTTCTCAAAAAAACACTTGATCCAAATTTGGATCTCCCTATAATGCGCACCCACTGACACGGCGGGACGCAAGCAATAACGCAAACCAAGGTGAAGGTCAAAGTTAAACGGAAAGCTTAATTAAGAAAAATTAAATTTTCTAGTTGACTTTAAAAGTGAAGAAGTTAATATGGCGCTCCACTTCGCAGCAACGCTGCGGTAACTAACCAAGGGTTAGTTACACTGTTCTTTAAAAATATGAAGCAATCATCTGTGTGGGCACTCGTACAGATTGAGTTCTAACAGCTCTTGATTCAGGAGCAAAAGAATTAGAGTCTCAATTTCTTATGAGTGACTATATAGTCAATTTATACAGAATTCATTGAGCACGAAACTTCGGTTTCAAAAAACTTTTAATTGAAGAGTTTGATCATGGCTCAGATTGAACGCTGGCGGCAGGCCTAACACA